>JANLQX010000469.1:0-5825 GCA_031368095.1 Actinomycetes bacterium
CAACAAAACACCTTCACCGGCACCCTCACCGAAGCGATGCTCGACGATGTCATGGGACAAGCGGCACACCTCAGCCATCGATGACCGCCAAGAACGAGCACATTTTCACGCCGTTCATATCTACCGATGCCAATACTTAGCCCATGGAACACGATGACTTTCTTCCCCCCGTGGCGCCCGTAGTCGACTCGGCTCCGACTCCGGCTCCGACTCCCGCCGCTCAGGCGACACCAGCGCGCCCACCTTTCGTGAAGGCGGCTGCCGTGGGTGGACTGATCGGCGCGCTGTTCACCAGCGCGGCCCTGGGTGGCGTGTTGGTGGCAACCCGCAACAACGACACCAAGAGCTCGGGAAACGTCACTCCCGCAGCGCAGGTCGTCGACGCTACGGCCGTGGACAAAGCGAGGGCGTCGAGCGCCTTCGCCGGTCCGACGCTATCGATTGCCGGAGTGCTCAACCGGGTGGAACCGGCGGTCGTGGCGCTCAGTACCCAGCAGCAGGTCGACGCTTCGTCGTTCAATGGGGTCGAGCCCTCACAAGGGGCCGGCACGGGCGTAGTGCTTACCAAGGACGGGTACATACTCACCAACGCTCATGTGATTGAAGGGGCCGCCACCATCAAGGTCACGTTCGCCGACCGCAAGGTTCGGACCGCCACTGTGGTGGGTCGTGACCGACAGAAAGACGTTGCGCTGGTCAAGGTCGACGGTGCCACCAACCTGGCCACGGCCACGCTCGGCTCGTCGAAGTCGATGGCGGTCGGCGATCAGGTGGTGGCTATCGGCAACGCACTTGCTCTACCCGGAGGACCGACCATCACGACGGGGATCGTGTCGGCCCTGAATCGCACCATCGAGGCCGACAACGGAGCGTTGGAAGGCCTCATTCAAACGGATGCGGCGATTAACCCGGGCAACTCCGGCGGGCCGCTGGTGAATGCTCGTGGCGAAGTGATCGGCATGAACACGGCGATTCTTCGGAACACCAACAACATCGGCTTTTCGATCGCCATCGATCAGATCAAACCGGTTGTCGAGAAGCTTCGAAAAGGTGAAAAGGACAACGGCCCGCGCACGTTCCTTGGAGTGAAGACCCAGACAATGGATGAGACCATTCGTCAGCAATACAGCCTGTCGGTCTCCAAGGGAGCACTGGTGGTTGAGGTGACAGTCGGTTCGCCCGCCGACAATATTGGGATGCGCCCCGGTGACATCATCACCCGCTTCGCCGGTCAGGCCATTGAGAAGTCGGAGAAGCTCGGCGATCTCGTGCGAGGCAACAAGGCGGGCAAAGAAGTGCCGATCGAGTGGGTTCGCGACGGGAAGCGCCAGAGTGCGACCGTGACCCTCGGTTCAGCTCGCCTCGACGTCTGACCGACCGTTACGCCCGGGCGTCGGGGATCACGGCGGGAAGAACCACCGTGATCTCCGCCCCGCCGAACGTTCCGCCGTTGGCGGCGGTAACCGTTCCGTCGGCCGCTTCGGTGAGCGCAGCGACGATGGCGAGCCCCAAGCCGGTCCCAGATCCTGTCCGGCTGGCTGATCCCACCACGAAGCGTTCGAAGGCCCGGTCGAGCACATCAGGGGCGAACCCCGCGCCGTCGTCGGACACCACGATCGTCGTCGTCGCCTCGCCGCCGGTCAAGGTGATTCGCACGACCGATCGGGCTGCCTTGGCGGCGTTGGTCACGAGGTTGGTGAGGATCCGTTCGAGATCTGCGGGCCGGATGACCGCCGGTGGCCCACCAGCGTCGCTTCCGCGTTCGCGTTCAACGCGGATGTCGGAGCGGATTTGCGGTCGAAGCCGGGCGAGAAGCGAGTCGGCGACGGCGCCTGCGTCGATCATGGCCGGGGGACGACGGTTGACCCCGGCTCGGGCGAGCACGAGCAGGTCATCGGCCATGGCGCCGAGCCTCGTGACCTGCTGCAGCGACGACGTAAGGGTGGCGCGTGTTTCGTCGGCGTCGCCCGGGTGGAGCAGGGCCAATTCGAGTTCACCGCGCACGATGGCGAGCGGGGTGCGTAGTTCGTGGCTGGCATCGTCAACGAAGGCGCGCTCACGGCGGAACGAATCGTCCAGGCGCTCCAGCATGTCGTCGAGCGTGTTGCCGAGATGGGCGAGCTCAGCCGGCATCTTCTTGGACTTGGCGTCACCGTCGTCGGGGCTATGAAGCACCCGCTGACCGAGGTCGGCGGCGGAGATTTGGGCCGCTTTCTCGGCCATGCGACGCACCGGACGAAGGGCGGCACCGGCCAGGAGCCAACCGCCGAGCCCGAGCAGCGCACCGAGGGCGAGTCCGGCGAACACGAGGGTGGTCACCAGCCGACGGGTGGCCGCCGATGCCTGATCACGGGGAGCTCCGACGACGATCACGTACACCGAGTTGGCCGCTCTCCTCGCTTCGGCCAACAACGTCGAGCGGCCGCCCAGAGCCTTGATCTCCTTGTCGATCCGGAGCCGTCCCTGCACTCCGACGAACTTCAACTGCGCCCCGGTGAGCAGAAAATCGTCCTTCCCGATGGCGGGCGATAGGTCCTTGACCTGGCCGAGGCGATCGATCACCTGGGCGTAGCTCTCCGTCAGCGGGAGTTTCCCGGCGGGGTCGTCGAGCGCAGTCACGATGTTGTCGATGCGCTTCTCGAGGCTCTTTTCGAGAGCGTCTTCGGCGCCCCGACTCTGCCGGGCGGCGATCAGGAACCCGGCGCCCACCATGAGCACGGCGAGGGCCAGAACGAAGAGCGACGTGAGCCGACCGCGAAGGGTGCGACGGTGACGTCCACCGAGGCGACGGAATCGTGACCGGCCTGGTTCGGCCGCCTCAGCCAACGCCGGCGGGTCGGCCACCTTCGCCACGGCGTCCGTCACAACGCAGATGAGCCAGCGACGATGTCCGACGTCTCGTGGTCCTCGGCCTCATCGGAGCGAAGCGACCCATCGTTCTCGGGCGAGCGCAGCACGTAGCCGGCGCCACGAACGGTTTCGATGCTGTTGCGTCCAAAGGGACGATCGATCTTTTCGCGGAGGTAGCGAACGTAGACGTCGACCACGTTCGATGTGCCGTCGTAGGCAAAGTCCCACACATGTTCAAGAATGTTGGAGCGAGTCAGCACCCGGTCCGGGTGGCGCAAGAAGTGTTCGAGCAAGCTGTATTCGGTGGGGGAGAGGTCGACGATGGTGTCGTCGCGGCGCACCGAACGGCTGGCCGGATCCAGACTGATGTCGCCCACTCGGAGGACGGCGGGCCGAGCAACCGGCTCGCGCCGGGTGATCGACCGAACGCGCGCAAACAATTCCGGAAAGGCAAAGGGTTTCACGAGGTAGTCATCGGCACCGGCGTCGAGTCCGAGCACGCGATCATCGACGCTGTCTCGGGCGGTGAGAAGGAGCACCGGAGTCCACTTTTCGCGCTGACGGAGCTCTCGGCAGACGGCGAGTCCATCCGGGGCAGGAATCATCACGTCGAGCACGATGGCGTCGTACTCGACCTCGGTGGCCGACCAGAGGGCGTCTTCTCCGTTGTGGGCCACGTCGACGGCGTAGCCCTCGCGCTGCAGACCACGTTGCAGCAGGTCGGCCATATTCGGTTCGTCTTAGACAACGAGAAGCCGCATGACCACACGGTAGCCACCGGGACCTGAGGGTGGCGTGAGAATGCCGGCCCAGAAATGCTCGCCGAGAAATGCAACGGGGCCCGGTGCCTTTCGGCAACCGGGCCCCGAGAGTTCGGGTGGCCGGAGAACTCGGCGGTAGTTCTCCGGCCGACTCTTGCGAGCCCTTCCCCACCGAAGTGGAGGCGCACATCCTCGGCGGAAGGATGCGCTTCCATCACCATAGCGAACGCGAAGCGAATGTTCAAGTCCGAACTATCTGAGCATCCGCTCAGTAGGTCGTCCTTACGCGACTGGCGCTTCGACCTTCGGCTTGGGGGGTGGGATGCCTCGACGAGGGGACGTGAAGTTCACCGTCTGTGGCCACCGTCGGCGGCTCACGATCGACAGTTTGCGCATGAGTTCGATGGCGCCCGGGTCGTCGTCGCCGGGTCGGCCTTCGATCACCCCGGCTTCCAACATCTCGATCATCAGTTTGCGGCCGATGTCGGTACGGACGATGGTCAGCGTCCAATCATTGAAGGCGCCGATGCCGCCGGTGGAGATGTCGGCATGCTCGGCGGCGAAGTCGGGACACGTCATGCACCCCGACCGCGTCCAGGCGTGACATTCCTTGAGGTTGACCTCGTGGTAGCTGCCGTCCTTCATCCAGATCTGGAAGACGCCCTTGATGTTCATCTTGACCATGTCCTGCTTCTTCAACCCGTACTTGGCCTCGAAGAGCTCCTCGAAAATCGCGTCGTCGAACGTCTTGGAGCACAGCAGGCCGATGTTCAACGCGAACTTCTTGGTGATCTTGCCGGCCTTGCGCGCCCCCATGATCGGCGGTACCGAGCTCTGACAGCTCATACCCACGAGAGCGACCTTGGTGAGTCCCATCTCGACGGCCTGCGGGTACGCCATGGTGTTGGCACTGTATGTGTACCTACTACCGGCGGCGGCAATGACTTCTTCCTTGGTGCGGGCCACACCGGGGATGGCCTTCCACGACGAACCGTCGCCCTCGAGGTAGCTCACCAACGCGCCATCGATATAGCCCCGCTCCAAGGCGAAGATCAACATGGCGCTGACGAGGCCACCGTCTTGGCCTTTGTCGAGCACGTACTTGTCGGTGGCGCGGGCGAGGATGATGTCCTTCGACACGCCCTCGACCTCATCGGGCTCGCGGTCACGTTTGAACAGGAACGAGTCGACCTCCGTCTCCCAGGTGCGAAAGCGCGGGCAGGCACGGGTGCAGCTGGTGCAGCCGCGGTCGCCGTGGCCGCAGCCGCCTGGACCGTCTTCGGCTTCGAGGTGGAAGGGCCGGTAGACACCGTTGGTGTCGTCGTAGGAGAGGACGTCGTGGGGGCAGGCGATCACGCAGCCGGCGCAACCGGTGCACAGGCCCGACGTGATGACCTCGTCCCACAGGTGAGCCCAGTGGGCCTTGTCGGGACGAGCTTTGGCGGTGGGCGGTGCCTCTGTGGGGGCGTCGAGGAGCGACATGGCGTCGACTCTACGGGCGCTGCGCCGTCGAGAAGGAACCGGTCAGTTGTCGAGGACGAGGTGTACGGGCTCGCCTAGGAGTTCCACCGTCCACGTGGACCGGTCGGTGATGGCATTGAACAGTCCCGTGGCTGCGTCCTTGGTGGGGATGTACTTGATCTTCCACCATCCCTGACCGGGAAGGGCGATTTCGGTACACGTCTTGGCGACGGCCCAGATGATCGGGTCGCAGCCATAGCTCCCCGGTACCTCGACTTTGATGTTTACCAACCGATCGTTGAACTTGCCCTTCTCCGGCGTATACGGGCCGTTGCGGCTGTCGTAGATCTCGCTGGGCACCGCCGCAGTGCACGTCTCTACGGTGTTGCGGTCGCCGGCGATAGGAAGCGAAAACGCCGCGTCCTGACCCTTCCCGTCGCAGACGTCACCGAGCGCTTTGCCGTTGTCCAAGAGGGCCTTGGTCTCGTCGGTGTACTGGTTGATGCCGGTGGCACCAACCGTCCATCTGATGCTTTGGGTGCAGAAATCGACGCTGGCGGCCGGGTCCGGATTGCTCCAAGTCCCCCCGATTGCCGGGGGATTCAGGTAGTCGCAGGTTTCGGTGGTCGACCGTGGGCGGAGCACCTGGAGGCTGCTGCCTCCTTCGCCGGCGTCCCAGAGGCGCACCATGACGGTCTTGCCTCGGTAGATGGCGGCCGGGGCCAACTTGGCGAGATAGAACTCCTTGATCGA
>JANLQX010000011.1:0-3771 GCA_031368095.1 Actinomycetes bacterium
CGAGGGAGCGGCACCGTTCGCCCGGTACAGCGACCAGGACCCCTTCACCGCCATCGCTTCAGTGGTCCAGATGGAGACAGCACTGCTCGAGGGCCGATTCGACGAGCTGCTGCTGATCGACACCATGCCGTCACGCTCGAACCTCGGCCGCCACGAGGCGCTCGTAGGCTCGGTTCCGCTTGCTGCCGGACTCGCCGTGATCGGCCGACTCCACGAGGCCGAGGAGGGTGCAGCGCGTGCGCTGATCTCGGCGGAACGGAGCAATGCGAGCCTCCCCGCGGCGGGGGCTCGAGCCGTGGCTGCGGAATGCGCGTTCCGCCTTGGCGACGCGACCCGCGGCAACATCCTGCTCAGTGCCACGGTGGGTTCACTTCGGGCTTCGAACGGCGAACGGCCGGTGACCGCGATGGGCGGACTGGCCGGAGCGTTGGTGGCTCGCGCCGGCGCTGCCGGCGGAGACGACGACGCCTGGCTGACGCTGCGTGGCTACGCCGACCGGCTGCGAGCACCGGGACTGCTCGAGGGCCTCGTCCCGGCATGAACGTGAGTTCCGCAGCAACAGTGATGTCCACCGGCCGGTCATCGATGCGCTTTCGCTGATGAGCGGGGCCGTGAACGGTCGTGCGGTCGGTGTAGGGGATTGTGACGTTCCAGGCCTTACGTGAACAATTGCGGGCCAAAGAAATCTGGTTGTCGGCGCCCACGCGTGGCGCAACCCTGACGAGGATCTCCCGCATCCGCTGGCCGATCATGACAGAACCGTTCCCACCACCCTTCGTGGACAAGCACGCCCGCCGACGTCGCTGAGCCGAGCTATCGCCACCAGTGCTCTGCGAGTCCGGGCGCCGCGACCACTCGCTGCTCGTGCTCACACCCGGCTGCGAGGCGGCGGTCGTAGGTGAGGACGCCGGCGAGGTCAAGGCCGAATTCGAGGGCCGACGCCAGATGCAACGCGTCCAGGGTGCGGAGCTCCGGAATGCCGACGGTGCGGGCCGAGCTGTAGGTCGCCTCGGTCGGAACGACCAACGTGATCGTGCGCAGCGCCTCGCCCAAGACCGCCGCGTCGAGTCCAAGTCGAGGTCCTGCACGATGCGCCTCGACAGCGAGCAGGGTCGACGACCACAGCTCGCGCTTGCGAACAAACCGACGGAGGTCGGCCGTATGTTCCTCGGCGACGAGGAGCTTGAGAAATGCCGACGTATCGACGTACCAGACCGGCACAGCGAGTTCAGGCGTCTTGACGGAGGTCGTCGAGCACGTTGCACACGCTCAGCGAAGACCTGCGTGCCGGGGGCAGATCGATGACCGCCGCGGTCGCGGGGCGGACGCGTCCGGTTGCCAAGAGTGCCCCGGTTCCCCCGACGACGCTTGGGGGGACAAGTACTGCGATCAGCGTGCCTCGGTCCGTGATCCCGACCTGCTCCCCGTCGCGGACGCGGCGAAGCACGGCGGCCGAATGCTGCTGCAGCTCTCGTACCGGCACCGTATTCACGTGCGTCGACCGTAGCACGCCGACCCGAATTTGGGCGTAGTAGTGCGGTCGCCGCGATGGACCGCCCGCTGTCGGACTTGGTTGTGCTCGATCTCACCCGGGCGTTATCGGGGCCCATTGCCGGCCGCCTGCTGTCCGACCTCGGCGCCGACGTCATCAAGGTGGAGCCCCCCTGACGTTTCACGTTGCCAGGTGCATCGCCCTTGCGACCTGGCCGCGGCGAGCACCGACAAGCGAAGCCTCGGTGTTGTGATCGCCGATCTCGCCTTCGAATAGGCCGCACATCGCCTAGTATCGTCACAGTGACGAAACTGGGGATTGAAGAGGGGAAGGGGGAACCAGGACGCCGAACGGCATGTCGCTGGTGCCGGAGGCCGGTTGTCCAGTCGGCGGTCGGGCGGCCCCGGGAGTTCTGCAGGCGGTCCTGCCGGCAGCGCGACTTCGAGGCCCGTCAGCGGGCTTCCAGCCACGGGCTCGACGAGTCGGCGCTCATCGTCGCCCGCCGAGAACTCGACAATCTCCGTGACGAGCTGTACGTGCTGAGCTGCGCAGTGGACGACGTCGAACGGGATCTGGCGGATTCTCCGACGGCAGACGATTTCCGGGACGCAGTGCGCTGGCTCCTCGATGCGGCCCGACCGCTCATCGCCACCGGCAGCCACTTCCCCGGAGTGGACAGCAAACGCCCATAATGATAGTTATGTAAAGTGGAGGTCGGATCAACCGGCGTCGGAGACCGGCCAGAACTTCGGGCTTCCCTTGACCGTGGCCACGATCTTCACGGTTGCCTGCGCGGTTGCACCGCCGATACGTGGGTAGGCGGTTGAGCACTCGAGCGAGAACGTGCTGGCACCGACCGGCGACTGGTAGAGACGCAGGCCATGTTGTGCGTCCGACGGGGCGCAGCCGGGAAAGTCGTCGAAGACCGGCATTACGAAACTGGTGGCATCACCCGCGAAGATCCGCTGGACACAGTTCTTCGCGGTCGACACGGTGTAGGCGCCGGGTACGGAGCCGTACCACGCGTACATGTACTTGCGGCCGCTATTGGTCTGGAGGAACGCAACCCCATCGTTCGGGCCGACGGCCGGCTTGGCGTTCCCGGAGCTCTCCGTATGGAAGCAGGTGTCGTCGGTCGTGTGCGTCGCCGTGGCCAACGCACTCGTGGGAGCCCAGGTGATGGCCCGCTGGAACAATTTGGGGAAGGAATCGATCCGGTAGTCGCCGGCGAGCATGAACGTGTCGACGAGACCTTCCGAAACGACCTTCACATCGACCGCCATCGTCACGGTCACCGGGCCACTCGACACCGGAGCCGGGACCTTTTTCGTCACGGTCTTCGCCTTCGCCTGCACCGGCGCAGCAAGCAGGCCGACGCTGCCGCCGAGCAAGAGAAGAACGGCGGCACCGACCCGGACGGATGAACCTCGGAAATTGTGCATGCGCGATTCTCGCCGGGCACCGTTCGGGACCGCCACGAGGGGAAACACCAGTTCCCGCAATTCCCGCAACAACGCGGAGCGCGGGTTCCGTCAGGTCAGGTCAGGTCTCGTCAGCGTCAGGTCAGGTCGTGATCTGAATCGGCACGCCCAGCGGCAACGTCTTTGCCAACTTGGTGATCGCCACGTTGCTCACCCGGATGCAACCGTTACTTGCCGTGGTTCCCAGTAGCGCCGGTTTGTTCGTGCCGTGAAGACCGAGTCGGCCGTCGCCACCGGCAAAGTCGAACACCGTCTCGGAGAAGCCGGAAAGGCCAAACGCATACGGACCGTAGGCACCGTTGGGCCCACCCTTGGGCTTGATGAGATCGACGGTGTAGAACAACCCGGTCGGGGTCGGGGTCTTCGAAAGGCCGACCCCTACCTTCTCCTGCTGGATGATCCGGCCGGAATTGCAGACGGTCAGCAGCCGCGCACCGAGCTGCAGCTTCATGAAGTACGAGTGCTGATAGGTGTGGACCTCGCTGGCCTTTATCCAGCCGGTGACGCCGTTGGGGCGCTGAGGGACGTTCACATTGAGCCACGCGCCCTCGGTCTTGTTCACCGTGAACACGCCCGCGCCCTGGAACTCCGACCCGACAGCCAGGTAGAACTGTGGCTGTTTCGTGTCGTCGGGCTCCGTATACACCTTGATCGTGGCGCCGTACTTGGTATTTGTCATCGCCGCCACGGTCGTGTTCGTGGCTGCCGGGCAGGGATTCACAATCGGCGCATTGGTCTTCTTCGCCGTCGTGTTGGTCGCCGCCTCGGCCGCAGCAAGTGGGGCAAGCGAGACGACGG
>JANLQX010000020.1:0-14474 GCA_031368095.1 Actinomycetes bacterium
GTCGGTGTCGGCATACCCCCCGCCGAGGTCCGGCAAACCACCGACCTGCCCAACAGTGGCGGCCATGCAGTCGTGTCGGGCCGCTACCGCGAGAACCCGACCCGGGAACGGTTGGCACTTCAGCCAACGATACTGACTCCACCGGGACCGACCAGGAGACCGAGGGCAATCAAGATCAATCCATTGGTTATCTGACCTTTGACAACAGAAACTATTCCGGCGATTACGAGAATTGCGGCGGCGATCCAGAGAAGTGTGAGCATGACTCTCCTAAGCTAAGAGGTGGTTGGGGGGCTGCAATTCATCGGTACCCGAAGGCCGAGGCGTTCAAACAGCACGGGCCGCAGTAACCGGAAACTCTTCTGTCCTCTGCCCGATTGATACTGCCGCCGACGTGACCTCAGCGTGGCTCGGTAACGACGAGAACAGGGCAGGGCGCGTGACGGATCACGTAATCGGCCACCGACGGATCGAATAGGCGCGAAATCCAGTTCTTGTGTCCGTGACCCACCACCACCACGTCAACTCCCAGTGCCGCCGCCTCTTGGCAGATCGTGAGGCCGGCTGAGCCCAGCGGGGTCTGTGACGTCGCCGGACCTCGGAGTTGCTCGCGCGCCGCGCTGACGGCGTTGTCCGCCTCTGTCTCCGCGGCCTCATACGCGCTCTCCGACGGCAACAGGCCGATACCACCTCCACCCATTGGGTCCGGTATCACGAATGGAGCAACCGACGCAGCACTGAGGAGAATGTGTTCGTCATTCGGGAAAAGGCGCTCGGCGATACGAGCGGCCTCGTTCGAAACTGGTGATCCGTCGACGGCAATGAGAATTTTCACGAGCGACCGTTACCCAACGCTCGGCGTCGGCAAACCAGCGCCTTCTTCGCGCACCACCAAGACCGGGCACGGTGCGTTCTTCATCACGTAGTCCGACACGGAAGGGTGGAAGAGACGAGAGACAACCGACTTCGATTCCCGACCCACCACAACGACGTCGACTCCGAGGCGGGCCGCTTCCCGGCAGATGACCAACCCGGCGTCGCCGGCCTCCACGTCGCCGGCCGACCCGTCCTTGAGCAAAGCGGCGGCCGCAGCGACATTGCTCTGCGCATTTGCCTCAATCGCCGAAGTCAGTGCATCGGAGGGCGGGTCGGCAATTCCACCAAGCGCAACCCCGAACACAAACGGCGGAAGTTCCGCGGCGCTCAGAATGATGTGCTCGGCGAGGGGAAACAACTTCTGGGCGACGCTCGTCGCATGATGGGCCGACTCGGTCTCGTCAACAGCTATCAGAATCTTCATGCTCGCACGGCCTTCGTTGGATCGCTGGCGACAGGTTGGACGGTTGACGACGTCGTTTCGGCGGCAGCGTGTCGCCAACGGTCCGACGATTTGGCGGCACCAGCGGCAAGGATCAAAGGACGTTCAGTTCGAGCGTGACAGCAGCCGAGAGCGTTCCCGAGGTTCCGGTCAAGATCAGCGGGTACTTTCCGGCCGCAACCGTCAACGGCACGGTCACGAGGAGGGCGAAATTCGGTAGAGCTCCGCTCACGGTCACGCCCACTCCCGCTGGAAGTCCAGAGAGGTTGAACGTGATCGAGCTCGCGAACCCACCCGTCGGGGTAATCACCACCGCGTAGTTCGCCGACGAACCGCGCGGCATCGCCAGCGAGAAAGGCGTTGCGCTCAAGCCATACCCGCCAATTGGTGTTGGGCCGGTGGTGGTCGAGATCACATTCAGGGTCATCGGATAGGTGTGGCTAATCGCTCCGCTCAACCCCACGATGCCAAGGGCATACGAACCGGGTTGCGTGGCCGCCGAGGCAAAGAAGGCCAGCGTGGAGTCGCCGGTGGCGGGATTCGGGGTGAAGTTCACGGTGACGCCCGACGGCAAGCCGTTCACCCCCAACGACACTACGGGGGCACTCACTCCGACGATCTGATAGCCGACCAATACGGCGGTGGTACCGCCCAGGGAGACAGTGGTCGCGGCCGGCACCACCAGCGCAAAGTCCGCCGGGTTCGACACCACGAACACCACAGTTGCGGTTCGCACAGTCTGGGTGTCCGAGCTGCCGCTGATCGTCACGGCGTAGCGTCCCTCGGGAACTCCGGCGGGCGCGGTGGCGTACAGGACGGTGCCCGCCGTGGTGGGGTTAGGCGAAAAGTTGGCCGTGACTCCGGCCGGGAAACCCTGGGCCGTAAAGGTCACGCGGCCGCTGTAGCCACCGCTTCGATCGACGGTGAACCCGAACGCAGCTGCTTGCCCGGTGCGAACGCTGATCTCTGGATTGTCAGCGCGCAGAGCAAATGTTCCGCTACTGATCGGCGGAGAGGTGGGAGGCACCGTAATCGGCGGGCGCGTGGTGGGGGGCGCCGTGGTGGTAACCGGTGGCTGCGGGGTTCCGGCCTCGACGTTGAGACGCAACGTCGTCGACTTGGAGGGGGCCGCCGACTTCGTCCGTAGGGTAAGGGTCGAAGCACCGGGTGCGGCAGTCGTCGGCACGGCGACGGCGAGCGAGTAGTTCCCGTTACCGAGCGGGGTGACGTTGGTGACCGACCCAGCCGGCGCTCCACTCACGGTGAAGCTAACGGTGCCAACTCCTCCGCTGGTGCGGACGGCAAAGGGAAAGCGCGCCGTCCCGCCGGGAATCACGGACTGCGTGGGAACAATCACAAAGGCCACGCTGCGCGAGGCCGCCGAGGCCGGAAGAACAATTCCAGCGATAAGGGCCACAGCCGCCAAAAGGAGAGCGGCAATCCACCCGACTCGCATCCGTCGAACCTTCTGTGTCCGGGTGGAGCCCGGGTTGGTTGGTGCGCTCGTAGCGATCATGATGAGTCCCTGTTCGACTTCGGGTCTGCGAGAGCGCCGCATTGACACCCGTCGTGCTCATACCCAGTTCTCAGCAGCCCAAACGAAAAACGCGCCCGTTCTTCACTTCGGCGTTTCGTTTCCGGCCAATGGGGTACCGACGCAAGGTGAGCGCCCCTCCCTTGGCACACGTGCTCACCGCCCGACCCTCGGGACTGACCAATGCCGAGGTCGCCGAACGTCATGCATCCGGTCGGGGAAATACTCTTCCGGGCCGCGAGGGGCGAACGATTGCCGAGATTCTTCGAGCCAACCTCCTGACGAGATTCAACGCAATCATCGCCATCTTGGCGTTGACGATTCTCGTCGTCGGCAGCCCGATCGATGCGCTGTTCGGCGTCATCTTGGTGATCAATGCAGCGATTGGAATTGTCCAAGAACTCGCCGCCAAACGGGCCCTCGATCGGCTGCAAGTCCAAATAGCGCCGACTATCACCGTCGTCCGGAACAGCGTGGAGGTCGTGGTCGCGGCGGCCGACATCGTGCAGGACGACATCATTCGGCTCCGGGCGGGCGATCAGCTCCCCGCCGACGGCCGAGTCATCGACGCCGATGGATTAGAGACCGACGAATCAGCGTTGACCGGCGAAGCCGACCCGGTGGCCAAGAAGATCGACGACGAGGTGCTCGCCGGAAGTGCCGTGGTTGCGGGGTCTGCTGACGTCCTCATAACCCGAGTGGGGAACGACGCGTGGATCCAGCAGTTGGTGATGCAGGCTCGGACCTACTCGCCCACGCACTCCGAACTGCGCAAAGGCGTCGACCGAATGTTGCGGGTCATCGGCTGGGCCCTTGTTCCCCTCACCGCACTGTTGTTGTGGAGCCAGCTTCGGGCCGCCCGGAGCACCAAAGATGGACTCGTGTCGGCTATCGCCGGCGTGGTTGGGCTTGTCCCGCAGGGTCTCGTGCTGATGATCAGTCTGGCCATGGCCACCGCGGTCCGGCGCTTGGCCGCAAACCACGTGGTGGTGCAAGAACTCCAGGCCGTGGAAGGCCTTGCCCGCATCGACGTGTTGTGCATCGATAAGACTGGCACGCTCACCACCGGACGTACCTCGCTCGACTCGCTCGAGCCTCTGGGTACCACGCTCGACGAACTCCGACAGGCCCTCGCCGCCATGGCCAAGGCCGAGCCCAGCCCCACTGCGGCGATGCTGACGATCGCTCCTGCCGTCGGCGACCCGCCGCCATGGATATCGACATCGCAGGTCGCGTTCTCGTCGGCCCGGAAGTGGAGCGCAACGTCGTTCGACGGCCACGGCACCTGGTTCATCGGGGCGCCGGAAATGCTGCTCGCAGGATGCTCCGGTCCAGCCGTTGTCGCCGTCTCGGCCCGGGTCAACGAGCTGGCGGCACAGGCCAAGCGGGTGTTGTTGGTCGCCCACACCGACCGGGCGTTGGCCGGTGGCGATGCCCTTCCTGCCGACGTCCAGCCGATGGGGTTGGTCGTCCTGGCCGAAGAGGTGCGTTCCGACGCCGCCGCCACCCTTGCCTACTTCGCCCACCAAGGAGTCGAGGTGAAGGTGATCTCCGGCGACAATCCAACAACGGTGTCTGCCGTCGCTACTCAGCTCGGCATCGAAGGCGCCGACAAGTTCGCTGATCTACGTTCGACCACCACGTCGATCGAAGAACTGGCCACCAGCACCACCGTGTTCGGCCGTGTGTCGCCCGAGCAAAAGCAAGAGATCGTGAAGGCTCTCCAGCGCGCCGGGCATGTGGTGGCGATGACCGGTGATGGGGTCAACGACATTCCGGCCCTGAAGGCTGCCGATATCGGCATTGCCATGGACACCGCCACCGCCGCCACCAAGGCCGTGGCCCAACTGGTCCTGCTCGATGGGCGCTTTGACCGTCTTCCCGGAGTAGTCGATGAGGGTCGACGGGTGGTGGCCAATATGGAACGCGTGTCCTCATTGTTTGTTTCTAAGTCGGTCTACGCCGCCATCTTTGCGTTAATTATCGGAGTTTCCGGCGCAGTTTTTCCGTTCCTTCCCCGCCACCTCAGTCTGGTTTCTGAGCTCACTGTCGGCATTCCGGCGTTCGTGCTGAGCTTTCGTAACGCCGACGCCCGCACGCAACCGGGATATCTCGGCCGTGTGCTCCGCTTTGCCGTACCCGCCGGCCTGATGGCGGCGACCGTCACCTTGGTCAGCTACTGGCTCGTTCGTTCGACCATCATCGACGGCACGCTGAACCAGGGACGCAGTGCCTCAACATTGGCCCTCGGCTCGGTCGGCTTGTGGCTGCTCTACCGATTGGTGCGTCCGCTTGACCGATTCGAAGGCGTACTGCTCGGCGGACTCATCGCCATGGCGGCGGCGATTATCGCCGTGCCTTTCAGCCGACGCTTTTACGCCCTAGATCTTCTCCCGATCACCGATGCACTCGCCGCCGGGGGAGTCACCGCTCTCGGCATCGTTCTCGTTGAGTTGACCCTTCGAAGGGGCCACCGCATGCGCCTCTACCCTCAGGAAAGCTTCGGCGGCTGAGCCGAGTCACCAGGTGACTGGCCGGTTTCCACCAGCGTTTCGGCCACCGATCGCAGCTTCACGTTCATCTGTTGTGATGCCCGCCGAAGCACATCGAAGGCCTGATCCGCAGTGATGCGTTCACGTTCCATCAAGATGCCTTGGGCCTGCCCAATGAGCTCGCGTGTCCGCAACGCTTCGGTGAGATTGGCCGAGCGCTGACCATCGGCCGCGCGTTCCTCAGCCGAGTCGAGGGCGAGGCGGGCCAGCGTGGCGAAGAGTTGCCCCTGCGCCCGGTCCGTCGCCCCGAACGCAGCCGGTAGGTGCGCATACAAGTTCAATGCGCTCAGTCGTTCAACCGAGAGCGAGTAGGACAACACACTACGAACCCCGGCGGCGACGGCCTGTGGTCCGAACGTAGGCCACCGCACGTCGTCGGCAAGGTCGTGGGCGTAGAACGTGGTGCCACGAACGGAGGCGTCGAGGCACGGGCCCTCATTCGTGGCGATCTGCAGGCGGTCCAGCGTGTCGACCAGAGGTGAGCTCGCCGCCGCGGTCACGACTGCGCCGTTCTGGACCACAAAGACGCCGGCCGCATCACAGCCGTCAACCGTCTCTACCGCGAGGTCCACGATGTGTCGCAACGTCTGGACGACGGATCCGGGACTAAAGAGTTGCACGGCGACGCGAGCAAAGTTGTCTTCGAGATGCAAGAGGTCAAGTTCGCTGGCCACCGAAGAAGTTCAGCACGTCCAACGACACTTTGGACGAATCCCCGGTTCGGGCGACGGGCGGTCACTGGTACCTTTAGGTTCCACCTTCGACCAGCAGGGTTCGGTTGAGCGGCCTCGGCCACTCCCAAAAACCTTGGAAGCGGTCGGACATGGTTTCGGACACGCCGGCTCTTCGGGTACCAAACACGCACCGCCACGGTGACTTCGCCATCGTCATCGGCTTCGAGGGCGCCGACGCAATCGTTGCGGTGAGCGGTGAAATCGATGGTGTCACCTCGCCCACGCTCGCCGCCGTGCTGGGAGCCTTGGCCGAAGTAGGCCACGTACGCGTTGTCCTGGACCTGGGTCGAGTGAGTTTCCTCGGCGGCGCCGGACTGGGGCTGGTGTCGTTGGCCGCGACTCGGCTGCGCTCGCTCAGTGGCCAGCTGACGATACGCGCCGCGTCGGGTGCGGCACGGCGCCTGTTCGCCCGGCCCGGCGTCGGTCTGGGCGCGGGAGTGGCGTTCGTCGGCGCCCGGCATTCTGAGCTTGGCGCCGAGCAACAGGCCGGCGACCGCACGGCAATCCTGGCCAGTCCACAAGCGTCGCCCGCCGATCTTCTTCGTTCGGTGGCCGCTCCGACCAGCACCAAGGTCATCGACGCTGCCCTCCAGCTGGTGACGGTATTGGCCACAGCCACCGTCGACGGGGCCGACGGCGTGAGCGTGACCATCGCCCGCGGCGGGCATATGGTCACGGCAGCATCGAGCAACGACACCGTTCTTCGGATGGATCAGCATCAGTACCGCACGGGCCAGGGGCCCTGCCTGGCCGCGGCTTCGCAGGGACATTGGTTTCATGTCGAGTCGCTGGCCGACGAGGAACGATGGCCGGAGTTCGTCCCGCTGGCCCTCAATGAAGGAATCGCCAGCGTGCTCTCCACCCCGCTCCTTGTGGCCGATCGACCGCTCGGTGCACTCAACATATATTCGACCACTGATCGCGCATTCGGGCTCGAGCAACAGGAACTCGCCGCCCTCTTCGCCACCCAGGCGTCGACCATCCTCACGGATGCCGGCGTCGATCTCGTGAACGCTGACTTCGCCAGCCGGATCTCTGAAGCGCTACGTTCACGAGAGATGATCGCGTTCGCTCAGGGAGTAGTGATGGCTCGGAGTCACGTGGGGGCCACGGAGGCAGCGGCCATGCTGCATCGCTCAGCACGAACAGCAGAACTCTCCGTGCTGGAGCAGGCGACACAGTTGGTGGCGTCGGCGCGTGACGTCGACGACACAAGTCGCTGAGGTCGATCGTGACCGACAGCATCGATCTTCTCGAACAAGCGCGCCGCGACCTTGGACTGTCGGTTGCTGACCTTTGGTTGCGGTACTTCGCGCTCGGCGGAATGAACGCAGCACTTGAGCTCGAGGCGCTGCTCTTCGGGGCGCTCATCTCCGATGCGCACAACCGCGACATCGTGGCGGTGGCGCTGAATGAAAGGTTCTTCGAACTCGGCCGCGATCACCCTGTGGGGTACTCCGGCGACGAGTCTGGCGGCGCTCAATCGTTGCGGTGAGGAGAAGCAACGCTCGCACCCCAGTTTCGATTCCTGACCAAGCGGGACCAAGCGCGGCAGGCCACCAGGAGCCCGTTTGAAAGTCGCCGTCTTCAGTTCAAAACCCTATGACGAGCGGTTCCTCGTCGCGGCGAACGGCGGCCGACACGAACTCGTGTTCCTCGAGCCGCGACTGACTACCGCCACGGCTGCGCTCGCCTCGGATTTTGACGCGATCTGCGCCTTCGTCAACGACGATCTCAGTGCTGACGTGCTGCGACTTCTCGCCGACCAAGGTGTCCGCATTATCGCCCTTCGCTCGGCCGGCTTTAATCACGTCGATCTGAATGAAGCAGCCAAGCTCCACATCACCGTGACCCGAATTCGCAGCTACTCGCCACATGCCGTCGCCGAGCACGCAGTCGGGCTCATATTGGCCTTGAACCGAAAACTGCACCGCGCCTACAACCGAATCCGGGAGAACAACTTCGCCCTGACCGGCTTGCTCGGCTTCGATCTGCACGGGCGCGTTGTCGGTGTCGTCGGAACTGGCCAGAACGGCGCCGTCTTCGCCCAGATCATGGTTGGCTTCGGCTGCCATGTCGTGGCCACCGACCCGTTCCCGGACGCGGCCTGCCAGAATTTTGGTGTGCGATACGTGGAACTCGATGAGCTCGTGAGCACCGCCGACATCGTGTCGTTGCACTGTCCGCTCACGCCCGACACGTTTCACTTGATAGGCGCGGCGAGGCTCGCCCAGATGCGCGATGGAGTGATGCTGATCAACACCAGTCGCGGCGGCCTCATTGATACTGTCGCCGCGGTCGAAGCACTGAAGCGCGGCAAGCTCGGCTATCTCGGCCTTGACGTCTATGAAGAAGAGTCGGGCCTGTTCTTCGAAGACCTGTCCGACACGGTTGTAAATGACGACGTCTTCAGCCGGCTGCTCACCTTCCCGAACGTCCTCATCACCGGACACCAAGCGTTCTTCACCGAAGATGCACTCGAACAAATCGCCACCACGACGATCGCCAATCTGACCGCATTCGAAAACGGCGCAAGCCCACCCGACAAGATCACGCCAGCACCGAGCCAAGGTGACATCGTGGCAGCGGAAATCCGGGACGTTCGGCCACAGACGGTGGGCCGATGGCCCTAGGTCGGTTGGAGCGGAGGCGCCGACAATCAAATCTTTACCAACTGGGAGGATTCGACGTTGGCCGCCATAGAACTCTCGCACGTGACCAAACGATTCGAAAATGGCACGGAGGCAGTCACCGATGTCTCTCTCTCAATCGCCGATGGAGAGTTTGTTGTGCTTGTGGGCCCCTCGGGCTGCGGTAAGTCAACACTGCTCCGCATGATCGCCGGGCTCGACTCGGTAACGACCGGCGACGTAAGAATCGACGGGCAGCTGGTAAACGACCTGCCGCCGAAGGATCGAGACATTGCCATGGTGTTCCAGGGGTATGCCCTCTACCCGCACATGACGGTCGCCGAAAACATTGCCTTCTCGCTGAACCTCCGCCACATGCCGAGAGACGAAGTGGATCGACGGGTGCAGGAAACGGCCGAGCTTCTCGAACTCGATACCCTGCTTGATCGTCGACCGCAGGCATTGTCCGGCGGCCAACGCCAACGCGTGGCGATGGGCCGAGCGATTGTTCGCAACCCGAAGGTGTTCCTCATGGACGAGCCACTCTCCAACCTCGATGCCAAGCTCCGGGTGCAGATGCGTGCCGACATCGCCGAAATCCAAGAACGGTTGGGCGTGACCACCGTGTACGTGACCCACGACCAGGTTGAAGCTATGACCATGGCCGATCGTGTTGCCGTCATGCGTAAAGGGACGCTGCAGCAGGTTGATCACCCCCAGGCGATCTACGACCGACCGGTCAACCTGTTTGTCGCCGCGTTCATTGGATCACCGCCGATGAACCTGGTCGAGGCTCGACTCGAAACGGTCGACGGCCACGTTGTTGCGACCATCGGTTCGCAGCGCCTCACCCAAGGACCGCACCTTGTCGAAAAACATCCGCTGCTTGTTCCGTTCATCGATAGCGAAAAGTCGATTGCAGTCGGCATCCGGCCCGAGGACATTGACGACGCCGACCTCGCTCCTTTGGTGCCGAACCAGCAACTCGAAGTCGCAATTAACCGGGTGGCATCGCTCGGTGCCGATGTCGAGGTCTACTTCGAGCTCGACGCACCGGCCATCCCCACCGACGAAGCTCGGGTCGCAAAGGGTGAGGCTGAAGTGGCGACCACGCCGCTGAAACGAGCCTTCTGTGTGGCGCGGTTGAATCCGCGAACGGCGATTGTCGCGGGGATGAGCACTCGTCTCACGGTCGATACCAGTCGGATGCACTTCTTCGACCCCGAGACCCGCTTGCGTTTGTAGTCCTCGTAGTCCGCCCACCTCGACAGGGCCCAAAGTCCTGCGAAACGCCACGGTTTTTCGTTGGAGGTCCCTATGACAATTGCCGTTCGGCCCTTCAACTCACTCCCATCCGTGCGTCAGGGTGAGTCTCGGGTCCCGGCGAGTGTCGGGATGACCAAGGAGCTTGATCATGACAACGATTGCCAGTGCGCGTATGAAACCGATATCCGCGGCAATCGTCGTCGGGGTCGATGGTTCGCCGGCGAGCGACGCGGCACTGTCGTGGGCGGCCCGCGAAGCTTTCGTGCGCAAGGCTCCCCTCACGGTCGTTTGCTGTTGGACCATCCCGGGCGCGTATCTGTCCGAGGCCTACATCGCCCCCGAACCAGCAGCGATGGAGAAATCTGCTCGGGCCATGCTCGACGCCACCATCGGGCGGGTCACTGAGGCTCAGAACGCAGCGCTGGCGACCGAACGGTTGGTTCTCGAAGGCTCGCCGTCTCGAGTCTTACTCGAAGCTTCGGTAGGGGCCGCACTTCTTGTTGTCGGCGCCCGCGGGCGGGGTGGCTTTCTCGGCCTGCTCCTTGGTTCCGTCGCCACGCAGGTCGTCAACCACGGGACCTGCCCAGTGGTCGTTGTTCCTAAGCCGGACTAAGTCTGTCGGCCGTCGCAATCACGACGATTAGACACGGCTGCGGCGATCGAGCTCAGGCAAGTGATTCTGTCCTTCGCCTCCTGGCTGGTTCGAAGTCGGCAGGCACAGACGATGCCCGCCAGGATGCCGGTCGGCGTCGAAGATGGGCTGAAGGTCCCTACCGTTTCGACCGCGACGTTGCCCACACTCATCGCATGCAATTCGGAGACGTCGTGCACCAATGTCCGTTCTGTGAGCTTCGCTTCGCCTATATGGCGGAAGTAAAGGATCACATCATCCACGACCACCCGGCTCGCGCTGAGGGCTTTGCCGACACCCCGACGACGGAACTTCCCCATGGCTGAGCTGCCGGCGTGGGGGCAAATCCCGAAGGACCATCGGCAAGGGTGACCGCAAGCACGTGTTGGAACTCGCACCGCCGCCGGTCGGCATCGATGGGCTGAGTTCGTCGTCAGCAGCGGAGCGGCTCGCTCGAGATGGGCCGAACCGCGTTGTCCCGGAGACCCGGGCCGGCAGACTTCGGCGGATCGTGGGCCCGCTGGCGGACCCAATGGTTCTGCTTCTTCTCGTGGCCGCGCCGACGTACCTCCTCATTGGCGACACCGTCGACGCGATCGTGACGTTCGTGGCGTTGGTTCCCGTCGTCGCCGTTGGATGGTTGCTCGAAGCCCGCGCCGAGCGGACGCTCGAGCAGCTCCGACGACTCACTGCGCCCACCGCCACCGTCTGGCGCGACAGCCACCACATCGTGGTCGCCTCTGAGGCGCTCGTCGTCGGCGATCTGGTCTGGTTGCACGAGGGTGACGTCGCGCCCGCCGACGCCCTGGTCGTGTCGTCAACTCAGCTCCTCGTCGACGAGTCGACGCTGACCGGAGAGTCGCTGCCCGTCGCCAAGGCCATGGACGCCTCCGGCGACGAAGCGACGGTGTGGGCGGGGACGACGGTGCTCGCCGGACGGGCGATCGTGCGGGCGGTTGCGACCGGCGCCTCCACCCGCTACGGCCACATCGGCGCCCTCGTCGCCTCCGTGCGCCAACCCGCCACTCCGCTGCAAAGAGGCCTCGCTCGTCTCGTTGGCACATTGGCGGTCGTCGCGGCCGTGTTCTGCATCGCCGTGATCGCCGCCGAACTCTTCAACGGGAACGGCTGGGGGCAGGCGGTGATCGCAGGAGTGAGCCTGGCGATCGCCGCCATTCCCGAAGAGTTCTCGATGATTTACACCCTCTACCTGGCACTAGGAGCCTGGCGCCTGGCGCAGCAGAACGTTCTGGTTCGCCGGCTCCCCGGAGTCGAGACGCTCGGGTCGACGACAGTTATCTGCGTGGACAAGACGGGAACGCTCACGCATGGACGACTGACGCTCGTCGGACTGGCGACCATCGATGGTGTCCGGCATGCGGGCGGCACCCTTCAGCCGGCCGCGCATGCTCTGCTGGAGGCCGCGCTGCTCGCCTGCGAACCCAACCCCTTCGACCCGCTCGACCTCGCCATCCTTGCGTACGCCCGCGACCACGGCGTGCAGGCGTCCGCTCTCCCTGCCGGACAACTGGTGTCCGACTGGCCCTTCGACCCGGTCGACAAGTACCTCACCCACCTTTGGCAGCTGCCCGGGGGCGAGTACCGTGTCGCCGCCAAAGGAGCGTTGGAAGGCGTGCTTGCCCACGCCACCACGACGCCCGAGGTACGACGCTTGGCGGAGGCAGCCAACGACGCGTTCGCCGCAGCGGGCATGCGAGTGATCGCCATCGCCACCGGGCCGGCCGCCGGTGCCACAGGTGAGCGAACCCGAGACGAAGACACGCTGCGCTTTGCGGGCCTGGTTGCGTTCAGCGACCCGGTGCGAGACGGCGTCGGGAAGGCGCTGGAGGACTGCCGAACGGCGGGGATCCGTGTGATGGTGATAACCGGCGACCATCCCGCCACAGCCCACGCCGTTGCCGAAGCCCTCCGCCTCCCCCACGCGGATGGGGGTAGCGATGTCATTGCGACCGGCGCCGACCTTGACGCCGCGAGCCCCGACCGGCTCGACGAGCTCGTGGCGTCGGCCAACGTTTTCGCCCGCACCCGCCCCGAACAAAAGCATCAGCTCGTACAGGCCCTCCGACGCCGCGGCGAGGTCGTCGCCATGACCGGCGACGGCATCAACGATGCCCCTGCATTGCGAGAAGCAGACATCGGGATCGCCATGGGCCAGCGCGGCACGGAGGTGGCCCGCGAGTCCGCCACCCTGGTCCTGCTCGACGACAACTTCGCCACGATCGTCGATGCCGTGCGCGACGGCCGACGGATCTTCGACAATCTCATGAGGGCGTTCGGCTACCTCATCGCGTTCCACCCGCCTCTGCTGTTCGGTGCGCTCGTGATCCCGCTCGTCAACCAGCCGCTCCTTCTCTTGCCGGTTCACCTCATCGTGCTCGAGCTACTCCTTCACCCGGTGGTGTCACTGGTGTTCCAGGTCGACCCCGCCGACCGCAACGTGATGCACAGGCCACCCACGCCGGTTGCCGCCGCCCTCCGCTTGCGTGCCTTCTGGCGACCGTATGCCGTGGGCACCGTCCTGGCCGCGGGCATCGTCACCGAGTACCTCGTTGCGTTGGAGCTCGGGTGGCCCGTCGAGCAGGCACGAGCGCTTGCGTTCGCCACACTCCTGGCCAGCCAACCGTTCCTCCTCCTCACGTCGCGCAGCCCCGACCGGCCGCTGTGGCGTTCGGGCCGGGCGTCGACACCCACACTGCGATGGGTACTCGCCGTCCTTGTGGCCGTCACCGTTGCTGTTGTCCACGTGCCCCCGCCCGCCGACCTCTTGCAGCTGTCACCGTTCCCGCTCCCCGCGTGGAGCGCCGTCCTCGCGGTCGCCGCGGCCACGACCCTCTGGGCCGAGCCACTCAAACGGCTGCCATCCGGGTAACCCGCGGATCGTGCTCTCCCGTGCCGGAAACCACACCCGTGATTGCCGGGCATGATTGGACCGATGGTTGGTTCGGAGGCAAAAGCTCGGACCGGACGTGCGGCACTGGTCGTCGGCGCCCTCGGCGTTGTGTACGGCGACCTCGGAACCAGCCCGCTGTATTCGATCCGTGAGGCCTTCGTGGGCCCGTCGCACCGGCTCGCCGTGGACCGGGTGAACGTACTCGGAGCCGTGTCGATTATCGTATGGACGCTTACTTTAATCATTGCGGTGAAATACGTGCTGCTCGTGCTGCGTGCCGACAATCACGGCGAAGGCGGGATCCTGGTCATGACCGCACTCGTGGCCGGCCGCCACGAGCAAACGGCCGCCAAGGCTCCGACCGATTCGCGTCGTCGGGGCGCCATCGGGGGCCTCACCCTCCTCGGGCTGTTTGGTACTGCTCTGCTTTTCGGTGACGGGATGATCACGCCGGCCATCAGCGTGCTCTCGGCCGTTGAAGGAGTCACTCTCGTGCGGCCCGGATTGACCAAAGCCGTAGTCCCCCTGTCGGTGGTCATTCTCGTTGCCTTGTTCGCCATACAACGCTTCGGCACGGGCCGCGTCGGCAAGGTGTTCGGGCCAATCATGGTCGTGTGGTTCGCGGTGATCACGATCCTCGGGGTGATGAGTGTGGCCCGAACGCCAGCGGTCCTACAGGCCGTGAACCCAATCCACGGGGTGCGGTATTTCACCGCCAACGGACGCAAAGGTTTCCTGTCGATGGGTTCGCTATTCCTCGTGGTGACCGGCGGCGAGGCGCTCTATGCCGACATGGGCCACTTCGGCCGCACCCCGATACGGGCCGGTTGGTACACGGTGGTGATGCCGGCCCTGCTCGCCACCTACCTGGGCATCGGTGCACTCCTCCTTCGCGACC
>JANLQX010000100.1:0-3570 GCA_031368095.1 Actinomycetes bacterium
ATCACCCGACAACCCAACGGCACCTGGACCGTCGACGGCGAAACCTTCCCACCCTGGCCACCCTCAAAACCCGCCCCCACCCGACCAGACCACGACACCCAACAACGACACCGCCAACTCTGCGCCGCCGTCGGACGACCCGACCCATTTCCGGATCTCGTCCACCAACAGCAACCGTTCCGTGACAACTGAAACCGGCGGGCATGCGTCGAGCACGACTACGACCGCAGCGAGATGGCGGAACCGATGAGCCGGGCCGTAGTTTGGTCGGCTCATGCGTAGCGCTAAAGACTTTTTCAAACCTCTCGCCGTCGGAGCACCACTGCCGGTTCGCGAGGTGCCCTTCCGCCCGAGTCGGATGATTCATTTCTTCCCGCCCTCGAATGCCAAGATGGTGGCCAAGATCGGTGAGATCGCCCCGACCGTCGACATCTTGCTCGGCAACCTTGAAGACGGAGTGCCGGCAAGCGACAAAGAAGCGGCCCGCGCCGGGCTGGTTCAGGTCGGGCAAAGCGTCGACATGGGCGAGACGCAGCTATGGACCCGCGTCAACAGCCTCGACTCGCCGTGGGCGTTCGACGATCTCACCACGCTCGTCACCGAGATCGGCGACAAGCTCGACGTGATCATGATTCCGAAGGTCGAAGGGGCCGAAGACATTCACTACGTGGACAGACTTCTTGCCCAGCTCGAAGCGAAAGCCGGACTCACCAAGCCGTTGCTCGTGCATGCCATTTTGGAGACGGCACGCGGCATGGCCAACGTGGAGGAGATCTGCGGCGCATCGCCCCGTATGCAGGGACTATCGCTGGGACCGGCCGACCTCGCCGCCAATCGTCGGATGAAGACGACACGTGTCGGCGGCGGACACCCGGACTACCTCGTCCGTGACGACCCGAAGGCCGAGGTGCCCGACGCGCCTCGCGCCACGCACCAGCAAGACCTGTGGCACTACACGCTCGCTCGTATGGTCGACGCCTGCGTGATGCACGGCATCCTTCCGTTCTACGGCCCGTTCGGCGACATCAAGGACACCGTCGCCTGCGAGGACCAATTCCGCAATGCCTACCTACTCGGCTGTGTTGGTGCGTGGTCGCTGCACCCGGTGCAGATCGACATCGCCAAGCGGGTCTTCTCGCCGAGACCGTCCGACGTGGCCCAGGCTCAGCGAGTGATCGATGCGATGGGTGACGGCACCGGCGCACTCATGCTCGACGGAAAGATGGAGGATGACGCCTCGGTCAAGCAGTGCCGTGTCGTCATCGAACTAGCGCGACAGCTAGCGGCCCGAGATCCCCAGCTCGCCGAGTCCTACGGGTTCTAAGTGAAAACTATGTCCACAGATCTTCGCCCCCGCCGCTCCGTTCTGTATATGCCGGCCGCCAACGAGCGTGCTCTCGAAAAGGCGCGGTCGATTCCGGCCGACGCCTTGATCTTCGACCTCGAAGATGCGGTGGCCCCCGACGCCAAAGATGCGGCACGCGCCAACGCCGTCGCCGCAGCATCATCGGGCGCCTACGGATCACGCGAGATCACCATTCGGTGCAACGGTCTCGACACGCCATGGGGCGCCGCCGATCTGGCTGCGGCGGCAACATCGGGCGCGGCCGCCGTCGTGATTCCCAAGGTCAACTCGGTCGACGCGCTCGACGCGGTTTCGCAAGCATTGAGCGATGCCGGTGCTCCGTCAACGATGAGCATCTGGGCCATGGTCGAAACGCCCACTGCGATCTTCGACGTGAGGGCCATCGCCGCCCACCCGAGGGTCAACGTGTTGGTCATGGGTACCAACGACCTGGCCAAGGAACTCAGGTCCACCGGTCGGAGCTCGCTCACGCCGCATCTCGCGACGGCGATCCTTGCCGCCAGGGAGGCCGGGATCGCCATCCTCGATGGGGTGTTCAACAATGTGAAAGATGGCGAGAGTTTCGCCGCCGAGTGCGTCGAAGGTCAGCGCATGGGGTTTGATGGCAAGACGCTGATTCATCCGAGCCAGGTCGAACCATGCAACACCGCGTGGGCGCCGAGCAACGACGAAATCGCCTACGCCGAGCGCGTGATTGCGGCGTTTGATGAAGCGCTCGCCGACGGTCGTGGTGTCGTCACCGTCGACGGTCGCATGATCGAAAATCTCCACGTGGACAACGCCCGTCGTACGCTGGCCGTCGCCGCCGCGATCGCCGCGCTGGCCTAGGGAGCTCACCATGGCCACATTGGACGAAGTCGCCGAACGCGACGGTTGGCGATGCTGGCTCTGTGATCTCCCGGTCGATCCGGAAATGTCGGTCAACGATCCGCGGGGCCCGAGCGTCGACGCCGTGATCACCAAGGCCAAGAGTCGCAAGAAGGGTGCCGTCGACGAGCGTCTCGCTCATCGAGATTGCAACACTCGCAAGGGCGCCGTGACGCCGGTCATCGCGTGGGCCGACCATCTGTTCCTCTTCGACCCGGCGCCGATCCTCGCCAGCGTGCAGCGCCTCGAAGCGAAGGGCGGTCGCGAAGTGATGGCTCGGGTGCCCACGATGGCTGACGGGAAAGAAGCCGGAGCGTGGCTCGTCGATCGAGTCTCGCGTCTCGCGCCGAACCTCAAACTGGCCACCAAGATCGAGCCCGGCGGCGGCCAGTTCCTCCTGGTTCTCACCGCCTGAAGACCTTAGCGCCGCGGAGGCGGTCGACGATTGCGCCGAAGGCCACCAACCGATCGGGACAGTCGGCCGAGAACGTTCTGCCCACGTGTAGGGCTGGCCCAACCTCCCGGCGGTGGCGGCGCCGACGGATCGCGCAACGCGGGATCGTCGGCCTCGGGACGGAGGGCCCGGCGGGCCTTGCTCACCATCCAGAGTCCGTAGCCGGTGAACAGCCCGAGGAACAGTCCGGCCCCGATCGACCGTCCCCACGTGGCCCCCGACCATCGCGTGAGCCCCACGTCGACGACGAAGGCAACCACGCCGACAAGACCGCAGTCCCGTTTCGTCGGCAGGCGCCGCCGCCGAGGCGCCAACTCGTCGGTCTGCGCCAACTCAGCCTCGTCATTCACGGCGACACACTCTCACGCGCCGCCGAAAACGGACACGTGATCCGGAACGAGCAGGTGCGACACACCGAAGACGACGGGGTGGCGCCGAAGTTCTGTTCCGCCCGAATGCGTTCGTCGGTCACCTGCACGAGACGAATGGCGTCGGCCCCGACCGAAGCGTCGAAGTCAATCGACACGACGCGACTTTGCTCCGACCGCAATGCCTCATAGGAAACGCGCACGGCGCGGACTCGATGCTTCGATGCAGCAATCGGATGGGTGAGCGCGAGAAGCCCGTAGAGCAGCGCCGCGGGGTCATCACGGAGATCGTCGGGTACGTGCCCGCTCTTGTAGTCGCGGACCTCCAACATGCCGTCGTCATGAAGCCATAGCGCATCGATACGTCCACGTACGATCACGTTTCGACGAGGACGAAACCACTGCAGGTCGCATTCTCCGTCCACATACGAAACGGCCCCGGGGAAAACCGACGACGGGCACAGCGCCTGGTGGGCTGCTACCCGGTGCGTGATCCACGGCGACATCGGCGACAT
>JANLQX010000113.1:0-14878 GCA_031368095.1 Actinomycetes bacterium
CACGAAGACGGACACCTCGTCACGTTTTTGCTGGCCGACGCGGCCGGACTGGAAATTCTCGACCCGGTTGCCGGATGGACCGGGGTGTGGCCAACCTCGAGCACCCTGCTGGTGTTCGCTGGTGAGTGCAGCGCTCTACTTGTCGACGGTGCCGTAGTGCCCATGATGCATCGCGTCCGGGCCCGAGCCGACGTCGCCACGCGATTGTCGGTGGCGTACTTCGTGAACCCCGACCTCGATCAGACCCTGTGCCCGTGGGTGGTCAGCGACCGAAATCGGGGCGTCGACCTGCTGCGGTGGGGCCAGCAAAACCCGGCTCGATTCGGACTTCCAGTTCTGTAGAACTGACCGGCGCGCCGGTCCATAGTCGCACCATGGCGACGGCGGCGGCTCGACGTCCGATGGTGCTGCCGATCTCGGGATCGATCGTCAGCACAGCACGACAACGTCGGGGTCGACCTGTCGCCGAACAGATCAGCGAACGCGCACCAACCGCAAGACGTCGGTGATGGCCTCGCCGGTATCGGGGGCGCCGGCCAGCACGGCGACGATGTCGCCCTGGTGCACGAGACCTGCCTGTTCCGACGACTCGACGGCGAACCACACGATTTCGTCGATGGTGTCCCGCTCGTCCACCACGAGACTCTTCACGCCCCAGGAGAGCAAGAGTTGACGTGCCGTGCGATGAGATGGCGTGATGGCGATGAGTTGCGTCTGCGGACGAAATCGCCCGAGGGACCTCGCCGTGACTCCGCTGCGGGTGCAGCAGAGGATTGCGGTGACCTTGGCGTCGTCGGCCGCCTGCCACGCGGCGTGAGACATGGCGTCGGTGATCGTGATGGCGCCCTCCGCTCGACCACGGCGCTGCAACCGGCCGAGCCGAGCGCCCCACTGCGCATAGTTCGCCGACTCCTCAGCGCGCTTCGCAATACGGCGCATCGTCCGAACCACGTGAGCCGGGTCGCGACCAATGGCGGTTTCGCCCGAAAGCATCACGGCATCGGTCCCGTCGAACACGGCGTTGGTCACGTCGGTCACCTCCGCTCGCGTCGGTTGCGGTGACGTGATCATCGACTCCAGCATCTGGGTGGCGGTGATCACCGGCACGCCACGGGCCACGCAGGTACGGATGATGCGATTCTGTACGTGAGGCACGTCTTCGAAGGCACACTCGATGCCTAGGTCTCCACGGGCGACCATCAGCACGTCGGCAGTTTCGACGATGGCATCGAGATCATCGAGGGCCGCCGTCGTCTCGATTTTGGCCACCAGCATCGGTCCCGGACCGAGCGCCGCGCGAGCACGATCAAGGTCGGCGGCGGAGCGCACAAAGGACAGGGCGACGAAGTCCGGCTCCACCGCCTTGAGGTGCTCGATCAGCTCGAAGTCCTGCGCCGTCGGGGTCGTCATGCGAAGCCGAGTCGATGGAATATGAACACCCGGTCGCCCCTGCACCAGCCCACCGGCGATGACGGTGGCGAGCGACCTTTTCCCGTCGCTCTGCGTCACGGTCAACGTGACGGCACCGTCGCCGAGGGCCACCTTGTCGCCGGCCACGAGTGAAGAAACGGACTCGTCGTTTACTTCTATCCGCGCCGACGATGACCCGTCGCGGCCGAAGGCCAACTCGACCACGTCACCTTCCACCAAACGAACGCCACCGTCAGGGAACGAAGCCGCCCGGACCTTGGGCCCGGGTAGATCACAGAGGATGCCAACCGGAATATCGAGCCGTTCAGACACTTCCCTGATCCGGCGGAAGATCTCGAGGTGTCCGGCCACCTCGCCGTGACTGAGATTGAGGCGAAAAACATCGACCCCGGCGTGAAGCAAGCCAGCAATTCCTTCTTCGCTCGACGACGCCGGACCGACGGTGGCCACGATCTTTGTCCGAGAGTGAAGGACCGGTTCGGAGTCGGTCTCGGCCGTGGTGGCCCGGGAGGGTATGACGGTGGTCATCAGCGAGCCTCATGCGGTGCGGTGAAGTCAAGACCGAGGAGCGCGTTCTCAACAACTTCAGGAAGGGCGGGATGTATCCAGTACTGATCGACGGCCAACTCGTCGGCCGCAATGCCAAACCGCATGGCGGTGATCAGCTGCTGAATGAGCGACGACGACTGTGGGCCAACAATATGTGCACCTACGAGTTGCTTCGTGGACCGATCGGCGACCAGCTTGACGAAGCTGTCTCGGTCTTCCATCGCCCAGCCGTAGGCGACGTCGCCGTAGGCCTGGACCTTGCACACCACGTCGATGCCGGCGGCACGAGCCTGGGCCTCGGTCAAACCCACGCTGGCGACCTGCGGACGAGTAAAGACCGCCGCCGGGACAAAGCGATGATCCGTACGCTTACGGTTGTCCGGATAAAGCAGGTTGTGCTGCACCACGCGAGCTTCATGGTTGGCCACATGCTTGAGCATGTAGGGCGAGCTGAGGTCGCCCAAACCCCAGATCCCCGCCACATTCGTCTGCTGGAATTCGTCGACGATGACCCGACCATCCGGGTGGGTCATTACCCCGGTGACATCCACGTTCAGAAGGTCACTGTTGGGAATTCGGCCGGTAGTGAGGAGCAGAACCTCGGAATCGACCGTGGAGCCGTCGTCAAGGGTGAGCGTGATCACACCATCGGCGCCCTCCCTTACTGCGGTGGGATGACGCCCCAGGAGAAGGTTCGTACGCCTACGAAGCGCGGCGGTGACGACCTGAGCCACCTCGTGCTCATGCTGGCGTAGCAGCAACGAGCCGCGATGCACGATCGTGACGGCCACCCCGAAGGCGGCGAACACGTGAGCCAACTCCACGGCGATGAACCCGCCGCCGACAATCGTCATACGGGCCGGCAGTTCGTCGAGACGCATCACCGTGTCGCTGGTGTGGAACGTCACCTGACCCAGGCCGTCGATCGTTGGCATGTGGGGTCGAGCACCGGCGGCCAGAACGAACTGCGCACCGGTGATGGTGGAGACCGTGCCGTCGGCGGCGGTGACCGCCAGTTCTTTCATGCCGGTGAACACGCCGCGCCCTTTGAACACGGTGATGTTGGGACAGCGATGACTGCGATAGTCCTCGCCGCCGGCGGCAATCGGATCGATCCGGTCGAAGACCCGGTCGCGAATGTCTCGCCACCGAATCGCATCGACGGTCGCGTCGATGCCGAGATGACTGCCGTGGCGCACCGTTTCGGCCGTATCGGCGGCGTGCACGAGCATTTTGGTGGGAATACAACCCCGGTTGAGACAGGTGCCGCCGAACACGCCCTCTTCCACGATCGCCACCCGCCACGAGTCGAAGTCCGTCGAAAGGATCGAGTTCCCTGACCCCGTGCCGACGATCACGAGGTCAAAGTGGTTGCTGCCGTCTTGCGTGCTCACGTCCATCGACCTTACGTGCTGCACCCGGTTGCTCCGGGCCGGTTCTCAAACGATGTCGTCGGGGAGGGCGATCCGCACCGGGTTGGCGGTTTCAGCCGTGGCGAGATGGACAAAGAAACTGCCAATGCCGGCCGCGCCCTGCATATATCCCGTTTGTGTCTGGACGCTGGCCCTCCACGAACGCCGCCGTCTCCACCGCAAATTCCAGGGCCCGAGTTGTCTCCATCGCTGTGATCGCACGACGGAACCCCGGTGGAGAAAAGGTCAGCCGAGAGCGGCGTAGGCCGGCGCAATGACGTCGTCGACGAGACGACGGCGTTCGGTCCACGAGGAGAACGACGACTCCATGGCGTTGACGGCCAGCCGGCCCGCCTCGGCATTCGTCAACGAGTGGGCAGTCGCCACGGCCGCCAGTTCCGAGCTCATCGATACATTCGACATCAGCCGGTTGTCGGTGTTGATCCCGACCCGAAACCCCATCCGCAGGAACGGTCCGATCGGGTGGTCGGCGACGGAGGCCACTGCGCCGATCTGGGTGTTGCAGGTCGGCGCCATCTCCAGCATCACCTGACGTTCCAGCACGGACTGCGCGAGACGCCCCATACGTCCGGTGGCCAGATCGACGTCGGCCTGGAGACGCACTCCGTGTCCGATCCGTTCAGCACCCTGGGCCAGTCCATCGGCGATGAGTTCAAGGTCCGGCGGCTCCGACGCATGGACGGTGATATGCAGATGGTTGGCCCGGGCGACGGAGAATGCGGCGGCATGGAGCGATGGCGGCCAACCGGTCTCGGCACCGGCGATATCGAACGCCACGATGCGGTCGTCGCAGTCGCGCATCCGCACGGCAAGGTCGACGATTTCGACGGAGCGTGAGCCCGTCCGCATGGCGCAGAGAATCGTGTTCACGATGATTGGGCGCCCTTTGGCCGTGGATGCCGCCATGCCTGATCGGAACCCGTCCTGTACCGCTTCCACCACGGCTTCCAGCGCTAGGCCGGCGTATTGATGCTGCTCCGGGGCGAAGCGGACTTCGGCATAGACAACACCATCGGAGGCAAGGTCGACGGCGGCTTCGTGGGCGACACGAACGAGATCGTCAGCGCGCTGCATAACGGCCAACGTGTGCTCGAACGTGGCTAGGTACTGCAGCAGATCCTTTGACTCCGCGCCGCGAACGAACCAGCGATGCAATGCTGCCGGATCGGTCGACGGCAGATGCGACGCCCATCCAATCTCGTCGGCAATGTCCAAGATTGTGCTCGGACGCAAGCCACCGTCAAGGTGATCATGCAGCAGGACCTTCGGAACCGCAATGACCAAAGCCGGATCGAACAAAGACATGCGCGCTTAGCTGAGCTTGGACTCGGCCCACGGGAGCATGCGGCGAACGAGGTCGTCGAAGGCCTCCACGCCGAGCTCGATGTCGGCAAAATTGGTGTCCTCGATATGGGTGTGCGACAGGCCGTAGAGCGAGGGCGTGAACATCATCACGGTAGGAATCCCGGCGCGGGCCATCTCGGCGGAATCGTGCATGGGGCCCGACGGCATGAGGTGGCGCAGACCGCTGCGCGATTCGACCGCGTCGGCGGCGAACTCGACGAGGTCCGGATCGAAGACGATCGGATCGATCGACCACAGCACCTCAAGTTCGGCTTCGACCTTCTCGTCGGCGGCGATGCGAGCCACCAGTTCCTCCAGGCCGGCGACCATGGCATCGAGCACCGGACGCTCGATATGGCGCATATCGACGGAGAACTCGGTGCGTCCATTGACCGCCGTGGGCACGCCGGGATGAACGCGCCATACGCCGACCGTGGCGAACGCATCCATCTCGATCGCCATCTCGCGAATGGCGATGGCCATGCGGCTCGCCGCCATCGTCGGATCATGACGCAGGGCGATCGGCGTGGCACCGGCATGGCACGCCTGGCCCTTGACTTTCACCAGTCGACGCTCCACGCCCAAGATGCCGTGGAGGGCAGCGAGACGAATGCCCGCCGCTTCGAGAAGCGGGCCCTGCTCGATATGGAGCTCCGCGCTTCCCACGAGCTGACCACGAATGTCACTGGCCGTGAGCACTGTCTCCAGGTCGACGCCATGAGCTCGCACGACGTCGGCGAGCAGGTTGCCGTTGTTGTCCTTCAGGGTGGCGATCTTGTCGATCTCCAGCGACCCGCCCACCGCGCCGCTGCCGAAGAGACTGCGTCCGAACCGAGCCCCTTCCTCGTCGGCCCAGTCGACCACGCTCACGCCAACGGGAAGTTTGACGCCATCGCGGTGGAGGCCACGAAGCACCTCAGCCCCAGCGAGCACACCGAGAGCACCGTCGAGCCATCCGCCGTTCGGAACGGAGTCGAGATGACTGCCGAGAACGATCCGTTCGGGACGCTCACCGGGGAGCGTGACCCACAGGTTTCCGGCGGCGTCGACATTCTGTTCCACGGGGACACCGTCGAAGGTGTCGGCGAACCATTCGCGAGCTTTCACCCACGTGTCAGTCCAGGCCAGCCGCCCACTGGCCACGGTCGGCCCGGTATTCGGGAGGCCACCAACGGTCTGGGGAATCCCGTCGACCTCAACCGACGTGAGACGCCGGAGTTCGAGAAGGTCATCAACAACGCGCTTCGGATCGGCAGGCATACCCAAGTCTGCCGCACGACGACCAAGTGTGGGCCCGCCGGCAGGCACTACGATTCATGGCAAGAATCGTGTGCGGCTTTCTACGACGGTTAACGCGCTGGCTTTGACGAGGGCACGAATGCTTGCCGAGTCGTCCGACGCAGAACTCGTCGACGCCGCGCTCAGCTCGCTCATCCGTGATCTCGAGGCCGAACGAGATCTCGCCGCCCTCGACTCGTGGCCCTACGCCGACGATGACAACCTCACCATGCCCGGCGCCCTGCACGACCACGCCGACGCAATGCCGTACAGCGGGTTGGTGCCGAACGACGTGAAGCGCCTCGCCCGATTACGCCGAGCACAGAAGTGACGATTCCTCCGTCGATCCCCACCCTCGGCCATGGACAGCTTTGGTGGGCCGATCTCCCAGGCGAGAAGATCCGACCGGTCCTGATTCTCACCCGGCGGTGCGTCGCCGGTCGCCTGACACGGGTACTCGTCGCCCCGATAACCAGCACCGTTCGAGGCATTTCGACGGAGGTCTCCGTCGGCCCGAAGGAAGGCGTCGCCGCCGGCTCCGTCGTCAACTTCGACAACGCGCAACTCGTCGAAGCCGACATATTGCTCCGCCGAGCGGGCAACGTCGCGCCGGATCGCTGGCCCGAGTTCTGCGCCGCCATGTCCGCCGTCCTGGCCTGCTGAAACCACACTCGGCCCGGGTCGTAACGGGTAACCTCTAACGAACAACGATGTTGATGGGGGTATCGCCCCGGAGTCGCCGGAAGAACGGTCCTGGCAACGGGGCTCAGTAGAACCGGACGCAACCTCGGGCCACGCGTCAGTGCCCAAAGAAGCGGTTTTCGCGCCACCACGGGCGGGAGCAAGCGGGGTGGTACCGCGGTGTCCCGAGAGGGCCGTCGTCCCCGGGTCAAGCAGCGCACCCGTAGGACGAGAGGACCCGAACATGACCGCCACCCCCTATCCGCCCGTAGATCCGTCGCCGTCGTTCCCGACGCTGGAGGCGCAGACAATTGCGCGCTGGAACGAAGCACACACGTTCCGTCGGTCCATCGATGCCAACCCGGCGGGAACCAACGGAGCCAATGAATTCGTCTTCTACGACGGTCCTCCGTTTGCCAACGGTCTCCCCCACTACGGACACCTCCTGACGAGCTACGTGAAAGACGTGGTGCCCCGCTACCAGACGATGCGCGGCCGACGGGTGGAGCGGCGCTTCGGTTGGGACACCCACGGCATGCCGGCCGAGGTCCATGCCGAAAAGGAACTCGGCGTAAGTGGCCATCAGGAAATCAAGGCCTTCGGTATCGCCAAGTTCAACGATGCGTGTCGGACGAGTGTGCTGCGCTACACCCACGAGTGGGAGGCGTACATCAACCGCGCCGCTCGGTGGGTGGACTTCGAGAACGACTACAAGACACTCGACCTCCCGTATATGGAGTCCGTCATGTGGGCGTTCAAGACGCTCTACGACAAGGGGCTCATCTACGAGGGCTTCAAGGTCATGCCGTACTGCTGGCGATGCGAGACGCCGCTCAGCAACACCGAGCTTCGGATGGACGATGCCTATAAGCAGCGTCAGGATCCAGCCGTCACCGTCACCTTTCCCCTCGTCGACGACGCCGGCGCGCCGACCGGTGAGGTGCTCCTGGCGTGGACCACGACCCCGTGGACACTGCCGTCGAACCTCGCCTGCGCGGTCGGCCCCGACATCGATTACGTGCTCATGCACGACCCCAACGACAACAACACGTACATCCTCGCCGAGTCGCGGCTGGCTTCCTACGCCAAGGAACTCGTCAACGCCACCCAGGTCGGTTCGGTCAAGGGCAGTGAGCTTCGCGGTCGTCGCTACACGCCGTTGTTCAACTACTTCAGCGCGCATACGAATGCGTTCCAAGTTGCCGTTGCCGACTATGTGACCACCGAAGATGGCACGGGCATTGTTCATATCGCGCCGGCCTTCGGCGAGGAGGACAAGATCGTCACCGACGCGCTCGGTATCGAGGTCGTCAATCCGGTCAACGAGCAAGGCCGCTTCACCACCGAAGTCCCGGATTACGCCGGACAGAACGTGCTCGCCGCCAATGCCCAAATCATCAAGGATCTCCGCGCCGCCGGACGCCTTGTCCGTCACGATTCCTACGACCACTCCTATCCCCACTGCTGGCGATGCAACGAGCCCTTGATCTACCGCGCCCTGTCGAGTTGGTTTGTGGAGGTCACCAAGTTCCGCGACCGCATGGTCGAGCTGAACGCCGACATCACCTGGGTGCCCGAGCATGTGAAGGAGGGCAGCTTTGGCAAATGGATCGCCAACGCCCGCGACTGGGGCATCTCGCGTAACCGATTCTGGGGTTCACCGATCCCCGTATGGAAGTCCGACGATCCGACCTATCCCCGTATCGATGTCTACGGTTCGCTCGACGACATCGAGCGCGACTTCGGGGTGCGTCCAGACGATCTGCATCGTCCGACCGTCGACGAACTCACGCGGCCGAATCCCGACGATCCCACGGGCGCGTCGACGATGCGTCGCGTTGTTGAGGTGTTGGACTGTTGGTTCGAATCAGGGTCAATGCCCTTCGCCCAGGTGCACTATCCGTTCGAGAACAAGGAATGGTTCGACGACCACTACCCCGGCGACTTCATCGTGGAGTACATCGGGCAGACCCGAGGCTGGTTCTACACGCTGCACGTCTTGGCCACCGCGCTCTTCGACCGGCCCGCCTTCCGTAACTGCATGGCGCACGGCATCGTGCTCGGCAGCGATGGCGCCAAGATGTCTAAGAGCCTGAGCAACTATCCGGACGTGAACGAGGTGTTCGACACCTACGGTTCCGACGCCATGCGATGGTTCCTCATGTCGAGCTCCATCCTTCGTGGCACCGACCTCATCGTTACCGAGCAGGGCATCCGCGATGCCGTCCGTCAGGTCGTGCTCCCCCTATGGAACGCATATTCGTTCTTCACCCTCTACGCCAACGCCAGCGGGTATACCGCCAAGGCCAAGGCGACCTCAGAAGATCCTCTCGATCGGTACATCCTCGGCAAGCTTCACAACTTGGTGACGGAAGCACGCGCGCAGATGGATGCCTACGACCTTTTCGGTGCGTGCTCGTCGATCAGATCGTTCCTCGACGCGCTCACCAACTGGCATATCCGTCGCTCGCGGGAACGGTTCTGGAACAACGACGAAGGGGCCTTTGACGTTCTGTGGACGGTGCTCTCCACGCTGTGCCGGGTGGCCGCGCCCCTGCTGCCGCTCACCACCGAGGCCGTCTACCGCGGTCTCACCGGGGAAGAAAGCGTGCACCTCACATCGTTCCCGAACGCCGACGAGTTCGTTGCCGATCCGGCTCATGTGACCGCCATGGACCGCGTACGCGACGTGTGTTCGGCCACGTCGTCGATCCGCAAGGGTGCCAACCTCCGCGTCCGCCTGCCGCTCGCTTCCGTCACCATCGCCGCTCCCGACGCACACACGCTGGCCCCGTTCCGCTCGATCATCGCTGACGAGCAGAACGTGAAGGAAGTCATCCTCACCGACGATCTGGCGAGCGCTGGGTCGTTCCAGCTCCAGGTCATCCCCGGAGCGCTCGGACCGCGGGTCGGCAAGGTCGTGCAGCAGGTCATCGGCGCCGTGAAGAAGGGTGAGTGGACCCGCAACGCTGATGGCGCCCCCGTGGCCGCCGGGGTGACTCTGCTCGACGGTGAGTACAGCCTTCGACTCGTGCCCACCAATCCCTCTCGGGCGGCCGCCCTGCCGAACGATGCCGGCGTCGTGATCCTCGACACCGTCACCACGCCCGCACTCGAGGCCGAGGGCCAAGCGCGGGACTTAGTACGCGCGCTTGCTGATGTGCGCAAGGACATCGGCCTTGCCGTCTCCGACCGGGTGGCCATGACCGTTCACGTCGCCGACCCTCTGCGTGAAGTGGCCTATCGCAGCTGGTCGGAATTCATCGCCGGCGAAGTTCTCGCCGAACAGGGATTCACCGTGACATCGGCGGCGGTAGACACCGTCACCGTGACTGCGCCGAACGGGACCAGTCACACCCGGGCCCTGAGTTTGGACTGAACGCGAACGGCGCCCGGGCCCCTTAAGGACGCGGGCGCCGCATGCGTTTATGGAGGGTCAGCCGGTAAAGGCAATATCGCGTCCGCCGGAGCCATCGGCCCCGTAGAACACGATCTCGACCCGCCGGTTGGCTCGTCGGCCATCGGCGGTGGCATTGGACTCGACCGGCAGACGTGAGCCCTGACCGACCGCCGACATCCTTGCCCGATCGATTCCGGCTTCCACCAACGCGCTGACGACGGCGTCTGCTCGCGCCCGGCTGATGGCCATGTTCGTCAGCCTCGTGCCGTACTTGTCGGTGTGGCCGATGACTTTGATGCGAACGTCCGGATTGCCTTGGAGATACGTGGCGAGTTGCTCGACGCTCGTGGCCGACTCACCTTCCAACAGTGAGCTGGTGGTGTCGAACAAGATCTTCACCGGCGGTGGGGCGGTGGTCGCCGGCGCGGCGGACGGAGCCTCTGCAGGCGCTTCGTCCGGAGCGTCGGCGGGGGCGGCCACGGCGGCGGCCACGGTGGTCGGCGCGTCGGTCGACGATGGTGGCACGGTCGTGGCCGGCGTGGTGTCGGCCGCAACGGCCGGGGCCGCTTCGGTCACGACGGCATCAGTCACGGTATCCGCCGCCACGGTCTCGGTCGCGAGTGTGTCCGCCGCAACCGGGGCGACGGACGCCGCCGCCGCGTCTTCCCTCACATTGCGAACGCCTTCGATCGTGCGTACGAGGTCATGGGCAACGTCGGCATCGGCCCCGGCCGGTAAACCGCTGATGATGGCATCGCGTCCATGGACGCGAACCTTGGCCCCGGGGTACTTGGCCGAGAGGGCAGCCTGCGCCTTCGACGTGAGCTTCCCGTCAGGGTTGGCCCAGGCATAGTTGACCGCACTGGCGCCCGTGATGAGCGCCGCACTGCCGAGCAGAAGCGGCCAAGCCTTGCGCCGCTCCCAGGCCGTTTGTTTCGCCACGGTGGTGTCCGTACGAACTTCACCGCCCGTCGTGACCGCAGATGTCGCACGAGAACCAGTCGAACCAGTCGAACCAGTCGAGCCCGAGGCCGTGGGTCGGTTGCTGGCGGCCTTGTTTTTAGTGCTCCTACTGTTGTTGCTATTGGTATCGGTGTTCTTTTTGTTGTTTGCCATCGCCGATCACCGACTGTCGTCGCGCCCGGCGACAAGCTTGTCGACGAGAGCCTGGAAGCCGGCCTCGTCACCGTCACGCAACAGCGCGGCCTGAGCCGCCCAGGTGGTGGCACTCGGGATGAAGGAGACTCCGCCGCCGTTGACAATCGACCGGACGCTGTCCTCCGGCATGGCGGCGAGACGACGAAACGTGCGTACGCCACCAGCAAGAAGAATCTCGTTGATCTTGGGGCCAATACCCTCAATACGCAGGAGGTCATCGGCGGCCACATCGGACCCTTCAAAGGCCTCGACGCTTCCTGCGTCACCAGCACCGGCTGCGAACGACTGCACTTCGCCTGAGCCGTAGTGACCGTCGTTTCCAGCCTCGCTGGAGAGTCCGGCCGGATCGACTCCGGCGATCAGATAGTCGGTGTAGGCCTTGAAGCCCTCCTGGTCGCCGTCGACCAGGTACTGCGCCTGTTTGGCCCACGTAGGAATCGACGGGGCGAATTTGTGGCCGGCCTTCTCCACCGCCGACTGCAGACGACTCTGGTCGGAACCAGCGAGAGATTCGAACGTTCGGATCCCATCAGCGTTCAGCGCCTGCGCCATCGCCGGCCCGATACCTTCAATCACTTCGAGGTCATCGACAACCCGTGCCTTCGTTGCCACGAGCGTCGAAGTGAGCGACTGAATCTCACCGTGCCGAGCATCGAGATCACCGCGAACTTTGGTCAATTCCGTTGTATGGACGTCGCACTCCGAACGAACCTTGGCGAGCTCCGACTCGGCCGTCTCCGAGCGTCGACGAAGATCCCCGAGCGCCTTCTCGTGATCGCTTCGCAGACCCGAAATGGCACGATCGCGGTCCCCGTGAACCTCTTGGATCGCCCGGTCATGATCCGCTCGAAGCGACACGATGGCCGAATCGTGGCCCGAAGTTAGGGTGGAAATGCGCCCTTCGGAGTCCCCTCGGAGACCTCCGAGCGCTCCCTCGTGATCGCCCTTCAGTGCCGCTATCGCGGTGTCGTGCTCGCCGCGAACAGCGGTGAGGCGGCCTTCGTAATCGGTGCGAAGAGTGGCCAGCGCAGCGTCATTGTCGGCGGTGGCGGCGGCCAGTTTGCCTTCAAGTTCCGAGATCATCGAGCGATGCGTATCGATTTGTCCCGTCAAGCCCTGAAGCTCGGTGGAGGCACCAGCGTTAACCCCCGTCTTGGCCCCCTCGAGTTCGCTTCGCAGAGAAACGAGCGATTCGTCTCGTTCGGCCAGCGACGTCTTGGCCGCCGAGTGCTCAAAGGACAATGCCGCCAGTTCCTTGAGCTTGGCGTCACGCTCCGCCACCACGGTGGCGTGCTCGACGCGCAGGGCAGCCAGTTCGCCCGCCCGAGTGTCCACGGCACCAGCCTTGGCGGCCAGCGGGGTCGATGCGCCACCGGCCGATCCGAATCGGTTCACGTCGGTGCTGGTCGACGTGGTGACGCCGGACGACTTCCGCCACAGCAATCGGTGGAACAGGGCGCCGAGCCCGAATGCAAGCGCCGCAAGAAAGATCGATTGGATCAGGAACCACTTCATAAAAAGCCTCCAACAGGCGGGGACGACGGTGTGAACAGCGGGCGAACGACTCGTTGGGGAAGTGGATCCGAGTCAATGTCCTACAGAAGTGACCTCTAGCGGGAACGCATCACAAGGCACAGCAGCAACACCACTCCGCGAGTTCCGCCCACGAAGAGTGACGCGTGTCACTGTAGCGGTCGGCGCATTCCTCCGTACAGGGGTTCAGTAATGATCCTTACCTTTGACGCACCAAGTACGGTCTTCGCCTCGTGGGTGTGCTCCGTTTCTCGTTCGGCACGATGGGATCTGGGAAATCCACGCTTGCCCTACAGATCCATCACAACTTGGGTCGTCGACACAAGAAGGGCTTGCTGCTTTCCAAACTCGACCGCGAAGGTGCGTTCGTTTCCAGCCGCCTCGGCCTCTCCGAGCAGGCCGTACAGGTGAGCGAAGACCTCGATCTTTTCGCCATGGCGTCGGGGTTCGCCAGCACCCACGGTGGCATTGACTATCTCGTCTGCGACGAAGCGCAGTTCTACTCCCGTGATCAGGCCGACCAACTCGCACTCGTGGTCGACGTGCTCCACGCCGACGTCTACGCCTTTGGTCTGATCACCGATTTTCGCGGCCGGCTCTTCCCTGGCACGGAACGGCTCCTGGAGATCGCCGACGAACGCGTGCAGCTTCACGTGGAGGCGCGCTGCTGGTGCGGGGAGCGGGCCACTCACAATGCGCGCTTAGTAAACGGACATCTGGTCTACGAAGGCGATGTGGTCGTCGTCGGCGACACCGAGGACTCGGCCGATGCCCCGCTTTTTGGTGACGTGGTGTCGTACGAACTCCTCTGCCGTCGCCACTACCGCAGCGGCGAGTCAGCCCGCCCGTCGTAGGGACCTACGACCGGAGAAGCTCGAGTTGGTTCCCTTACGAAACCAGCTACTCGACCGTGACGGAGGATCCCAAGGTGATCGACCACGTGACGAGCTCGGCGGTGTTGGTGCGTTGCCCGACGACCCATGCCTGCGTGCCGCCATCGCCAAGGAACGTCATGACCGAGAAGTCGCGGGTAGAGATACCCGGGACGGCGTCGACCTTCACGGTGCCAGCACTTTGGCGAACCATATGGAGTGTTCCGTTTTCGAGGCTCGGCTGCATCGTAAGTACACCTACGGTACTGGCGATGGTACCGAGTGCCTGGCCGGGCTCCCGCGTGATGGTCTCGGCCGTGAACCAGGCGCCGGGCGATCCGTCCCAGGTGAAGATGCGCGTGTCTGCCGTTCTTGAGTCGCCACCGGTGATGACCACGGTGGCGCCGTCAAGGGCAACGGAGCGGGGCAGGTACCCGAAAAACGAGGTGTCGGGGCGACTCGATGCCTTCCACGTGAAGCCATCGGGAGAGGTCCAAATGATGATGCTCCGTCCGTCGGGGCTTCGCCCATCGATGCTCCCAGCGATGACAAATCCACCCGCCGTCGCGGTGATGGCGGCGGCGAACTCGAAGCCGGGTCCCGAGCCTTTCGGAAGCTCGCGCTTTCCCCACGTGACGCCGCAGTCATCAGACGTCAGCGCAAACGCGTCGCTCGTGAGGCTGAGCGTGCGCGCCGAGGCGACCAATCGTTTCGGTTGCCCGATACTGCGCCCACTGACTACACCGGTGATCACCGATCCGGCCGGCACGCCGTTGATCACGATCTGTTTCCACTCGGTCCCATCGGCGTTTCGCCAGACGGTCGCGATCGACGGCGGAGTCTGTTCGACCCTGTCCATCGCCGTCGACGAAGCGCCCGACGATCCAGCGGCGATCAGTGCGTCGGCGCATTCGGTAGCCGAGGTCACGTACCCCACTCCACCGGGTGTCGTCGGCGAATCGACTCGGTCGAAGAACCATGGACCGTGACCACGGTGACGCAGGAGGAAACCGTCACCCGGTTCGAATCCAGGGCGCACCAGCGATTCGTTGAGCACGAACCGCTCTCCTGTGGTCGGGCGATCTCGCGCCGAAACCTTGGCGAGGGTGGCACCCGAGTTGGGCAGTAACGGGGTGGTATCGGGTCGGCTCGTCCGCCAGAGCGTGCCCGCAAGGGTCACGGCCGCCAGCGCCGCGACC
>JANLQX010000209.1:0-10700 GCA_031368095.1 Actinomycetes bacterium
CCGGGTGTCGCCGATGCCCCAGTCGTTGTTGCTCGAACCGACGTAGGGATCAAAGGCCTTGCCGTACAGGTCGGCAATCGCCTGTTTCTTGGCCGGATCGTCGATCACCATGAAATGCCAGCTCTGACGGTTCGATCCGCTCGGGGCCTGGAACGCCAGATCGATACATTCCTCGACGAGCTCGCGAGGGACGGGTCGGTCGAAGTCGAGGCGTTTGCGCACCGCCCGTGTAGTCGAGAGCAGTTCGTCGGGCGTCAGCGGCAGATTCATGGGCAGCCAGTGTGGCCGCAAACGGGGCGGGAATAGAAAAGTCCCGCTCGTGACGGAATCGAGCGGGACTTTTCGGTGAACCAACGGCGACGGATTCCGTTGGTTCGATAGTTCCAACGTGCCCGCCACCACGAGAGTCGCGAGCCGTTGGTGTGACCCTCGTCACATAATCAGTTGTAGAAGGGATTGTCTCCCGATGCGTGATCGGTGACGTCGACGACCTCGGTGATCTCGGGGCATTCGGTCTTGATGGCGACTTCGATGCCCTGGCGCAGGGTGGCCTTGGACATGGCGCATCCCTGGCATCCGCCGCCCATCGTCAGGTAGACGGTCGCACCCTCGACGCCGACGAGCGTGGCAAATCCGCCGTGGCTGGCGATCGACGGATTCACCTGGGTCTCGATCACGTGCAGCACACGTGCGGCCACTGGGCCCTCCAGCGCGGTGGCGTCAAACACCGGCATCGGCTTGGGTTCCGGCTTGGACGGCTCGTTCGGGTTGAGCAGCACCATGCCCGATCCATCGGTGGCGAGGTCGAGGGTGGCGCCCCGAAGTCGCTCGATGGAGGAGGCCGGGACGACCAACGAAAGCCCTCCGCCCACGTCTTCGATGTGATCGTTGGCGACGGCTTCGCCGACCGGTTGGAAGTACATGTCGTAGGCCCACCGCGGTCCGGTGGTGGCGCCGATCTCTAGCCAAAGGCCGAGGGTTTCGGCGTCGAGCTCGGCATTGCGGGCGTCGAGCACCGTGGCCCGGGCCCCGTCGGTCACCGAGACGACGACCAGCGAAGTTGAAAGCGTGTCACTCATGTTCATAAGCCTACGGCGCATCGGCGCGGAAACGAACCTGTTCGAGTCCGTATGACTTCCATCTGTCGCCGTTCTGTCACACCGACGGACGAGACTTGTCCTCCCATGGGTTTTCCACGCGCCGAGCTTCCGTTTGACGAGGTGCCAACCGGCACTCGATCGACCGACGACGCCGCCGCCGTTCGCGTCGTCACGTTGACGCGTCTCTACGCCGAAATCGGACGCGCCGTCGCCGCCCCCGGTCGGGTGCAGGTCGAAGGAGACGTCCACGATCGGCGCGTCACCCAGCAGGGGGCGATCTGGTTCACGTTGCGTGATCGTGCCGTCGACCTTCCGGTCCTGATCTCGGGGGGACGCGCCCGGCGCAGTCGGATCGTCGACGGAGAGCGCGTGAGTGTGGTCGGCCGAGTCACCCTCCAGCAGCGCAAGTTGCAACTGCGGATGGAAGCTGAGGAGGTCACCCCCGTTGGCGAAGGTGCCGTGGCGGCCCTAATTGCGCAGGTTCGCGCCCGACTTGGTGCAGAGGGATTTCTTGATCGTCCGAGACGTCCGATTCCGATGCTGCCGTCGGGCATTGGCGTGGTGTGTGGCACCGATGCTGCGGTGCGTCGTGACATCGAGTCGGTGGTCGCCGCACGGTTCCCTGGGTTCCCCGTTCGGTTCGTGGAAACGTCGGTGCAGGGAGCAGGCGCAGCCGATGCCGTTCGACGGGCAATCGACGATCTGGTGGCCGACAGCGGTGTCGATGTCATCATCTTGGCGCGCGGCGGCGGAAGCGCGGTCGACCTCCTGCCCTTCTCCGATGAGGACCTGTGTCGGGCGGTGGCGATGTGCACGAAGGCGGTGGTGTCGGCCATTGGGCACGACGGTGATCGACCAGTGTGTGACGAGGTCGCCGACCTCCGGTGCGGCACGCCGTCGATCGCTGCGCAAATGGTCATTCCCGAAGTAACCGTCCTTCGCGACCTGCTGGATCGCGCCCGACGCGACGTGGAGCGATCAGCGCAAAGACATCTCGCCGCCGGGCAACGGGAGCTCGAGATAGTCCGGTGGGACAGCGCGCTCGACCGTCGATGCGCGTCCCTACGACGCTCGCTGGCCGAGATCCGCTGGTCCAACGCGCTTGATCTCCGCGTGGATCGCGAACGCGTCTCACTCTCGGCCATCGCGTGGTCGCTGGTGGCACCGGCGCGCTGCGTTGTGGCCCGTCGCCAACTCGGCGCCATCGATCCCGCCGGACCGTTGCGTCGGCGAGTTGATGCGGGCACGGTGCAACTTGCCCTGCTCGGTGCTCGCACCCATGCCCTGTCGCCGGCTCGAGTGCTGGAGCGTGGCTATGCCGTGGTGCGCTCGGTCGATGGCCGCGTGCTCCGGCGGGCGCAAGACACCAGTCCGGGCGAAGAGCTCACCATCACCTTGGCCACTGGCCAGATCCAAGTAGAGGTTCATCATGTCGGATAAGGATTCAGCTGTGCCTTCGGGTCCGCCCTCGGGGGCCAAGCCTCGGACGGTTGAGGCGATGACCTTCGAAGAGTTGGTCGAAGAACTCACCGAAGTCACTGCGCAGATGGACGATGGGGCCATCGGCATCGAGCGGGCCGCCGACTTGTACGACCGGGCCAGCGCGCTCCACGCCGCGGCATCAGCACGGCTCCTCGGGGTCGAAGCACGTCTCGAACAGTTACGCGGCGGGCGCCTATGAGTAGGCGTGGACTGGTCGCGATAGCGGCGGCCGTGGCGATCCTCTCCACTGTTGGCGCGACCTCGTCCTCGCTCGCTTCTCCACACGCGCAAGTGGGCGTCGGCGGCCCGCCGATCACCAGCGTCGACGGCACCGCGCCTGCCGACGGCACCGCGACCACGACCGCATTTGCCACCGGCCCCGTCCCGGCGGCGGGGTCGGTCACCACGACGGTGCTGGTGTCGGCCGGCCCGACCACCGTTCCGGCGGTTCCCGCCGCCACGACCACGATGATCGAAGCCACGACAGTTCCGGCAATCGTTCCCACCAACCTCGTCCTGACCACACTCACTCCCACCACCCTCATTCCCAAGGGCACCACTCGTGCCCCGGCGACATCATCGGCTGAACTTCGCGTTCGCGTTGACGCCGCGCTCGCCAAGTCGAGCGCGGCCAGCCTCGGAGTCCTCGTCATCATCGACGGTGGTGCGTCGCTCTATGAGCGCAACCCCGACGTCGGCCTCGTTCCAGCCTCCACGCAAAAGATCTATGTGGCCGGGGCCGCCCTTGATCTGCTCGGTGCCGATGCCCGCTACCGCACCGAGGTGCTCACCAACGGATCGATCGGCGGTTCGGTGCTTCGCGGTGATTTGATCGTGCGCCCCTCTGGTGACCCGTCGTTCGGATCGTCACAACTCGGGGCGCTGGCGATATCGGTGCGAGCGGCGGGGATCACGTCGGTCACCGGGTCGCTTGTGCTCGACGACGGTCACTACGACCGCACCGTTCGAGTGGCTTCGTGGAAGGCGAAGTTTTCACCGGGCGAGTCCGGTTGGCTCAGCGCCTTTGCCGTCGATGGCAACCATCGCATCGATGCGGCCACGGTTGCCGACCCCGGTCTCGCCAACCTGGCGCGATTTCGTCTCGCGCTCGTCGCCAAGGGCGTCGTTGTCATCGGACCCGATGTGAGGGGCGCGGCGGGCGCAGCAGCGGTCGGCGTGGCGTCGGTGACCTCGGCGCCCGTGGCCGACCTGGTGGCGAGCTTCGTGAAGCGATCAGACAACACCTACGCCGAGCTCATGACGAAGGAGCTGGGCGCCAGAACGGGCACCGGATCCACCGTCGATGGGGTGCGGGCCATCGGTTCGTACTTCGATCGGCTGGCCGTGACCCGGCCGCAGGTTCAAGAAGACGGCTCGGGGTTGTCGTCCAACAATCGCTCGTCGGCGCGGGTGCAGGTTCGGTTCTTGCAACGGGCCCTCGCCGGGCCGAACGGTTCAACGCTGCGACGATCCTTCGCCATCAGTTGTGTCGACGGCACTCTGAAGTCACGCACGTGCGGAACGCAGGCGGCGGGAAAGGTATTCGCCAAGTCGGGGTCGATCGACAACGTGGTGGCGCTGACCGGTGTCACCGCCACCGATTCGGGCCGGCCGGTCACGTTCTCGTTTCTCCTCAATGGCGTTCGATCGGCCCGACTCGGCCGAGCCGCCATCGATGAAGCATTGGCGGAGATCGTGGCCAGCCGGGTCTAGCGGTTTCGACCGTGATACTCACGGTTCGGCATTTGACCGGTGGCCATAGCTAGGCGGTTGGTGAAGTTGTACATCGCGGCGATTTCGGCGCAGTCCCATGCCTCCTCAAGCGTGAGGCCGAGTGACATCAGGTGACCCACGTCGTCGCGTGTTGTTTCTGTCGGACGCAGGGTGAGCTTCTCGGCGTACTCGCAGATTGCTGAGCGGCGTTCGTCGAGGCCCGCCCGACGCCAGTCGAGGGTGATGCGGTCGGCCAGGACCGGGTCGCCGAGTGCTTCGCGCAGCGCCTGCCCGTGGGCGACGAGGCAGTACAGGCAACCATTGGCCATCGAAACCACTACGGCAATCATTTCTCGGTCAGCGGAGCTCAGATTTTCCGACGGAACGTGAAGCTGCTTGAAGTGCGAGAACCACGCCCGAAAGTGGTCGACCCGGTACGAGAACGCCTGGAACACATTGGGTACGAATCCGAGCACGGACTCGGCCTTGGCGAACAGCTTGGCCACGTCGTCGGGAAGCTCCTCCCGCTCGGGAACGGGGAACCACGAGATTTCGGTATCGGCATGCATGCCTGGTCACCGTACCGGGTTCGACGCGCGTCTCGTGAGGAGGCAACGATGGACCATGCCTCCGTCCTCCACCACGACTTCAACCCCGACCGGCGAAGCGTCAACCGAGACCGATCAGGTCCACTTTCGAACGTGTCATCTCTGTGAGGCGACGTGCGGCCTCGAGATCACTACCCGTGGACCCGCCGTTGTTCGCATTCGTGGCGATCGCGCCGACGTGTTTTCGAAAGGCTTCATCTGTCCGAAGGGTTCGACGATCAAAGATCTCGACCGGGATCCTGATCGTGTTCGTCATCCGATGATTCGCACGGGCGAGACGTGGCGCGAGGTGTCGTGGGAGGAAGCATTCGCTGAGATCGACACTCGGGTGCGAGCCTTCCGGGCCACGCACAACGATCCACGCGCCACTGCGGTGTACTTCGGCAATCCAACGGCGCACAACATCTCGTCGAGCCTGTATCTGCGTTCGATCATCAACGGACTGAAGACGACGAACGTCTTCTCGGCGTCGACCGTGGACCAGATGCCGAAGCAGATCTCATCGGCGTTGATGTTCGGAACGATGGCCACCATTCCTGTTCCCGATCTTGACCGCACCGACTTCTTGGTGATCTTGGGGGCCAACCCGTGGGAATCGAACGGCTCGCTGTGCACCGCACCCGATTTTCCCGGTCGCGTCGAGGCGATCCGCGCCCGCGGCGGCACGGTGGTGGTCGTTGATCCTCGGCGAACAAAGACGGCCGAACACGCAGATCGTCATCTTGCAATTCTTCCCGGCACCGATGCTGCCCTCCTGTCCGCCATCGTCCACGTACTCTTCGCCGAAGACCTCGTCACGCTCGGTGCGGTCGACGGTCGGGTGCATGGACTCGAAGAGGCGCGGCTCGCCACGCAGCACACTTCACCGGACTGGGCAGCACCGATCACCGGACTCGACGCGGTCGATATCACGGCGTTGGCTCGTGACCTAGCGACGGCGCCGACGGCGGCGGTCTACGGTCGCATCGGTACGTGCATCAACGAGTTCGGCACACTCACGAGTTGGCTGGTTGACGTGGTGAACGTGTTGACCGGCAATCTCGACCGTGTCGGCGGCGCGATGTTTTCGACGACGGCTACGCAACCAGCCAAGGCCAGCTCGTCGGCCGATTCTGTGCCTCGGACCGCGAAGCAGTTCACCCTCGGTCGTTGGTCGAGCCGAGTACGCGGTGCCGCCGAAGCGGGATCGGAGCTTCCGGTTGCCGTGCTCGCCGAAGAGATCGAGACTCCGGGTGACGGTCAGATTCGAGCGCTCTTCAGCGTCGCCGGGAACCCGGTCCTGTCGACGCCCGACGGTCGACGACTCGACGCCGCGCTGGCATCGTTGGAACTGTTCGTGGCCGTCGACTCGTACGTGAACGAAACCACGCGACACGCCCACGTGCTGTTGCCGGCGCCGCGTTCGCTCACTCGACCGCATTACGACCACCTGCTCTATCAATTCGCCGTCCGCTCGGTGGCGAACTGGTCCGACCCGGTGTTTGAACTTGATGCCGACGAACGACACGAGTGGGACACGCTGCTTCGTCTCGGGGCGATCGTGGCCGGGGTCGGGGTGGATGTCGACGTGGAGGCGCTTGACGATTCCGTGGCCCAGGCGCGGCTGTCGGCCGCGGTCCGTAGTCCGGCGAGCGTCGTGTTCGGTCGCGACATCTCCGAACTCATGGCGTTGTGCGCCCCGGAACGCGGACCGGCCCGACTGATCGACATCAGCCTTCGTCTCGGTCGTTTCGGCGACGCGTTCGGAACGCGGCCGGACGGGCTGACGCTCGCCAAACTGCGCCGACATCCCCACGGCATCGACTTTGGACCGCTCACGCCTCGCCTCGATGAGGCTCTGGCAACGCCTTCCGGCTGCGTCGAGCTCGCGCCGGCCGTGATGGTGACCGACCTCGAACGCTTTTGCGACGTGTGGGCCGATCGCCAGTCGGAGGGTTACCCCCGAGAAGACGACGCAGCGTCGTTGCACCTGATTGGTCGTCGCGATCTGCGGTCGAATAACTCGTGGATGCACAACGTGAACGTCTTGGTGAAGGGTGCGCCACGTTGCACCCTGCAGATCCATCCCGTTGATGCCGCCTCGCGACACATCGACGACGGAGCACTCGTGCGAATCACGTCGACGGTTGGTTCGATCGACGTCACGGCGGCGGTCACGACCATCGTTCGTCGTGGTGTTGTGTCACTCCCGCACGGCTACGGACATCATCGCGATGGGATGCGACTTGGCATCGCGCGCGCCCATGCCGGGGAGAGTTTCAACGACGTTGTCGACACCCGCACGATCGATCCTCACAGTGGAAACGCGGCGTTGAACTCGACGCGGGTAGTCGTCGAAGTAGCGTCGAAATGCTAACTAATATGCACACGTACGAGTGATATGGTAAGCGTGCTTGCCTTGTAGCACGTTCCACGCCTCAGACCGAACATCTCAGAACCCAGTACTGGCGCGGGTTGTGAGGTGGGAGTAGCTCAGAACCCTTGTCTTTCGCGGACAATGCTTGACTTGTGCGCGTAAATCCTTTTCTCTGTCTCTTCGTAAGTCGTCGTGCCAGGAGGCAGTCGTGAATAAAACAGAACTCATCGAGGCTGTTGCGGAAGCAGCAGGACTCACCAAGACCGATAGTGACAAGGCGGTGAACGCGCTGCTAGCCACTGTTACGGCAGCGGTGCAAGCCGGCGACAAAGTCACGATTCCGGGATTCGGAACGTTCGAAGTGACGGAGCGAAAAGCCCGCACAGGACGTAACCCGCAAACCGGTGAAACCATCAAGATCGCTGCGTCGAAGAGTCCGAAGTTCAAGGCCGGCTCCGGATTCAAGGCTGCGGTTAACGCCAAAGGCAAAGCGAAGGCCACCGTCAAGGCTCCGGCAAAGAAGGGGAAGTAATCACATGGCAGTGAAGAAAGCAGCAGCTGCACCCGCCAAGAAGGCAGCAGCGAAGAAAGCAGCACCCGCCAAGAAGGCTCCGGCCAAGAAGGCAGTAGCCAAGAAGGTCGTTGCCAAGAAGGCAGCACCCGCCAAGAAGGCAGTAGCCAAGAAGGTCGTTGCCAAGAAGGTCGTTGCCAAGAAGGCAGTAGCCAAGAAGGTCGTTGCCAAGAAGGCAGCACCCGCCAAGAAGGCTCCGGCCAAGAGGGCAGCAAAGAAGTCAGCAACAAAGTAGGAACGCCGCTCCGGCGAAACAGCCGGAGCTACAGCGATGCAACCAACGCAAACGCCTCGCCGGTTTCTACACCGGCGGGGCGTGCTGCATTTCGGGCTTCTTCGGTGATCGTGCGCCGGAACACATCGATTTGCGGTGAGGCGAGACCGCTGTCGTCAGCGGCGATATGCATCGTGGTTTCGTATTGCGACTGATGGCTGAGTAGTGCCTTCACCTTTGCGTCGATGGCAGATTCGTCGCAGGACTCGACGTGATGGACCTCATCGGCCTCCCACAGCAGCAGCGTCGACGGACGATGGGGCTTGGCGTCCTGGTCAGGAAAAAACTTCGGATCGCGCGCGGCCACGATGGCTTCGCAGGCGAGCAGTCCCGCATGACGGTGGTCTGGATGTATCCGGTACCGACGCCACGGATCGTGTCCGAGAACGACATCGGGGGCAAAGTGGCGAATCCATCGACAAACCTCGGCCCGTTGCGCGAGTCCGCTTTCCAACTCACCGTCGATCCATCCGGCAAAGACGACATGGTCATCGCTGGTGCCTCCGAGACAGCGAGCCGCAGCGCGCTGTTCGCGCTGGCGCGTGGTGATGAGTTCGTTGGTGTCCACGTTCGGATCCCAGGTGCCTTTTGACCCGTCGGTGAGGATCAAATGGAAGATCTCGCAACCGGCTTGTGCCCACTTGGCCAGAGTGGCGCCACACCCGAACTCCACGTCGTCGGGATGGGCCCCTATGGCGAGCGCTCGTCGGGGCACAGGTAGATCAAGCTGAATCTCGGTACGAAGACCGTGCCGCCGATACGAATCAGGAATACTCATCGGTGATCCTTCACGCCCATGATCTCGTCGAGGTCATCAGGGACGTCGACGTCGTGGTCGAGTTCGGGATCGTCGACGACGCGTGTTTCGACGTCGAACCGAGCCGTGATGTCGAGCGCTTGGCGCTCGTGTCGAGCGAAGGATCCCTCGCCGTAGGCGAACTCAAAGTTGGCGAGTACGTCGTCGCGCAGCGGTAGTGACATGGCGTTGGTGCCATCGTGGCGATGGTCGGGAACGAGGGTGATGCCGACTTCTGCCGCCAGCCAACGAAGATCGCGGGCCAGGGGCAGGTCGCTGTGCACGATGACGGCTCGCGTCACCCCCTGTTCGTAGAGTTGAGCAACGGCCGAGGCCACGGCCGCGTTCAACCCCTGCCCGGCTTCGTGCAGCACGACGAGATTGCGGGACTGCGCCCAGCGAACCACGGCCGGATCATCACACACGATGGCCACCGGAAGGTCGTGGGCGGCGTCGACCACGGCGTTGGCGAAACGCTGAGCGAGCACGGCCCGGGCTTCGGAGCTCAAGGCCTCGGAGAGCCGGCGCTTGGCTTGACCGAACCCCTTGACCGGAATGAGAACAACGACGGGTCCGAGCGGGTTCGGTGTCGCCATAGCTGACCGAACCTAGTGCGCCTCTCTACGCCTGATCGAGCGTGGCGACGGCGGCCGCCGAAGCTTTGCTGGCGACCACGCCTGGACTTGCCTCATCGGTGAGGACGAGCTGGCTCCACTGTTCGTCGGCGGCAAAGGGCATGGCTCGTGGACTGCGCCCCATGACCCCGAGGCTCAAGACGGCGCCGTTCTTCACGCCCCAGAGCTGGTAGGTCCGACCAGCGGCCAAGGTCGGCAACGTGTCGCCCACGATGTAGCCCTCGCCATCGGCGGCCAGCAGGACATGGCCGAACGAGTGGCCGTCGGAGCTGACGAGCTGCACATTGCGGGCCGACGGATCGGTTTCCAGTTGTGCGATGCGGACCGCGACCGGCGACGCTGACTGAAGGCGCCCGAGTTGCTCGCGCAGCTGAGAAGACCTTGCTCGTTCTATTGCCACGTCCGTGCGAAGGGCCTTCGACACCGACTTGGCCGAACGGAGCTCAGCATTGCGATTCACGGTGAAAGCGGACATGACGATGCCGACACCGACAACAGCGGCAGCAACCGAAATCCTCGGACGAGCAAATGCCCGCCCACGACCGGACGCGCCGGCTGTGTCGAACGCCGCCAACGGCGGACGACTCGGTCCGGCGATACCCCATCGTCGGCGACGCTTCGAAGCGAGTGGACGGACGACCGGTGCAGGTGCAGTCGTGCGCAGTCCATCGGCGATTCGTCCCCAAAGATCGGCCGGAGCGGTGATGACCGAGTTGCCGAGTGCGCTCGCCACGATGCGGTGACTGTCGAGTTCATCTCGAGCTCGAGGCGAACGAAGCACGTAGGTCTCAACGGCTTCACGCTCGTCGGGATCATCGATGGCGTCAAGGGCGAGGGCCCCGAGAAGTTCGTCGAGTTCGGCGTCGGTCCATCGCCGATGCGGGTCGTGTGCGTTCGCTTGGCCGGCGTTGTCGTTACTCATGTTCCCCACCCCGGTGCGGCTGCTCCCGGTCTCCGGTCGTCGGCGGTTCGTCCGTCTCCGTTTTGTTCTCCATTTTTTTCACCGTGCTGGTCGTCGTGACCAACGTCGTGCAGATGACGGCGCATTGCTTTCAGGCCCGAACGAATTCTGCTCTTTACGGTACCCTCGGGCTGGCTGAGCAGGCTGGCGACCTCTCGGTAGCTGTACCCGCCGAAGTACGCCAGGTCGATGGCGCGGCGTTCG
>JANLQX010000131.1:0-17256 GCA_031368095.1 Actinomycetes bacterium
CGAACCGCCAGGGAGTACGTCAATCTCAGCAGCACCGAAGGCGCGGCTTTACCGAAGGGGAGGGGTTCGATGTGCGCTACTGGAGCCCGGCTGAGTTGCTCGCGACGTTCCAGGAACTCGTCGGCCCCTCGAAGATCAGCGCCGATTGCTTCTTCGGACTCGGAATCCAGGTGAGCGACGTCGATCTGCTGCCGCTTCGGTACCAGGCGGTGGTGCGCGCATCCCAGAGTCTTGTATTCGCCAGTCGCTGGTGCGAGGCATTGCGAATGCATGCCGACAGTCTGTACGTGGAATCGCGGCGAAACACAGAGTCGTACGGTCTGACATGAGCGTGGTTTTGGGAATCAACGCGTTCCATGCCGGCGCGTCGGCTGCGGTCGTCGTCGACGGAGAGCCGATTGCGGCCATCGCCGAAGAGCGCCTCAATCGAGTGAAGTATCATTCGCTCTTTCCACGAGAGTCCATCTCGAAGTGCCTTGAGATAGCTGGGGTGGAGTGGACTGACATCGATGCGGTCGCCGTCGGTCGAGATTCGTCGGCGAATCTCCAAAAGAAGCTCGCATTTGCTATGCGACGCCCGTCGCAACTCCTCAACCTTGCTCCAATGCGCGGCCAGAGTCGACGATTCGACGATCTACGGACGATGGTCGCCGACGAGTGTGGCATCCCCGCCGGATCACTACGGTTTGCGTCCCACAACGTCGAACATCATGTCGCACACACCGCGAGCGCTTACTTCATCTCCGAATGGGACCGGTGCGCTGGAATCACCATCGATGGATCGGGCGACTTCGTCAGCTGCCTTATGAGTGAATGCGTGGGAAACGAGATTCGCGCCGTGAAGAAGGTCTACGTTCCGAACTCGCTCGGCACCCTTTACACGACTGTCTGCCAATTTATCGGCTACGGGAAGTACGGCGACGAGGGAAAGGTGATGGGCCTGGCTCCGCTCGGCGAGGACCGGTACCGGGGCTTCTTCGACAAGATGGTGAAGGCCGTCGGCGGTACCTTTGCGTTGAACCCGGCGTACTTCGTGCCCTTCGGCTCGAATCAGGGAATGGCGATCGACGCTGCCGGAGAGATGCAAATCCATCGGCACTTCTCCGACTTGTTCCTGCAGGAGTTCGGCGAACCACGAGAGCGGGGGGCGGAGATCACTGCCCGCGATCGCGACCTTGCGTTCGGCGTGCAGCAGCTCTTCGAGCAGCACTACATGCGCCTCCTCAACACGCTTCATCGCAACGTTCCTTCGGAACGCGTCGCAATGGCCGGCGGATGCACGCTCAACAGCGTGGCGAACGGCAAGGTCTTTCTGACGACGCCGTTCAAGGAGACCTGTATCCAGCCGGCGGCCGGTGACGACGGACTGGCGCTCGGGGCAGCACTGTATGTGAGCAACGCCGTGTTGCCGGACGGACGCAGATGGGTAATGCGTGACGCGTTTCTCGGCGAGGGGTACGCAGACCCGTTCGTCGAGTCTGAACTCACGAGGTACGGACTCCGATATTCGCGACTCGACCGAGACGAATTGCTGGAGGAGACAGCGGAAGCGATTGCGTGCGGCAACGTGGTCGGATGGTTCCAAGGCAGGATGGAGTGGGGCCCGCGTGCACTCGGCAACAGATCAATTCTTGCCCATCCCGGTTTTCCCGGTATGAAGCAAATTCTCAACGAGAGGATTAAGTTGCGCGAGCCATTCCGGCCGTTCGCGCCGTCAGTCCTCGCCGAGCGACAATCGGATCTCTTCGAACAGAGCCAGCCATCACCGTTCATGCAGCACGTGTACAAGATCCGTCCAAACTGGCGCGAACGTCTCTCGGCGGTTACGCATGTGGATGACACCGGGAGGCTGCAAACCGTGACACGCCAGTCGAATCCTTTGTATTACGACCTGATCAAGACGTTCGATTCGAAGACTGGTATCCCGGCCGTGCTCAATACGAGCTTCAACGAAAACGAGCCGATCGTGTGCGAGCCAAGCCAGGCAATCGAGTGCTTCCTGCGCACGAAGATGGACGTGCTCACCATCGGTTCGTATCTGTGTCGAAAACGAGGCGAGTGACTCGCGTCCTAGGTCGATCCGCAATCCTGCCCGTCTTCGGACCGGACGCAACGCTGATTGCCGAAGAAGTTCCGAGTCTGCGCGGGTACACCGTGGAGTGGGCGGACCACGAGAGTTACTACCTCTCTCGGCGCGCTCACCTCTATCACTCCACCACCCTTGTCGAGCCGTTCGTCCGTGTCACGACGATTCCAGCGCCTGCCTGGCGCCGGATCGCGAGCAGGGCACGGCTGGCCCAGCGGTTGCTGAGGTTCATGGTCACGAACGTGCTCGTGTTGCCCAACGGGGAACTGTTCATCACGTTCGACAACTCAGTCGGTGTGATCCGAGATGGCACATTCGTGGCGTTAACGGGACTGACCCGGCCTTGTCGGGTGCTGCGCTCAGGATGCGCAGTGAATGGCGACGGAAACGTCTACTTCGGCGAGTACCGCCTGAATGCGGAGCGAGACGAGGTACACATTTACCGGTACTCACCAGGCGATAGCCAGGTCGAGGTCGCCTACACGTTCGAACGCGGCTCGATCGCGCACGTTCACGGAATGTACTGCGATGACATCACTGGAGCGCTGTATTGCCTAACTGGTGACGACGCCCGGGAGTGTCAGATTCTGCGCTCCGCAGATGGGTGCAGATCGTTCGAGACGGTTGGAGAACGCGATGAAACCTGGCGCGCAGTGAGCGTCGTGTTTGGTCTCGAGTACTTCCTCTACGGCACCGATGCATCCTTCCGGTCGAACCATATCTATCGAACACATCGCTCAACGCTGAAACGATCTGTAGTCGGCGAAGTCGACGGGCCCGTGCTCTTCTCGAAACGACTTGGCGATGCATTCATCTTCAGTACCTCGGCGGAGGCAGCTCCGAGCCAAGAACACAACGTGGCATCGCTGTGGCGAACCACCGAGTCCGGCTCCTGCGAAAAGGTCATGTCTTTCAAAAAGGACCGCTGGAACAAAACGTTGTTCAAGCTCGGGGCAATTCACTTCCCCACATTTAGTGCATCGGCCGACGAGCTCTACTTTCATCTCGTCGCAGTCAAAGGTGACAACCGGACCTTCCGGATGTCGGTTGAGGTCGATGAGTAGGCTCACGACGTTCTTCGCCGGCCGATGGGGAGCGAGGAAATTTTTTGTTCTTCTACTATCAGTATGTTGCGCGCCAATTTGGTCGGTGAAGTATTTCATCAATCAGGACGGTTCTGCCCACCTTCAAACATCCCATCTTATGCTCCAACTGCTTCGGGGTGATCAGGAAACGAACGCCCTTTCTACGTTCAACGGTGCATTTACTCCAAACTCGAGCGGCCACTGGCTAATGGTCGGGCTACTGAACGTAGCTTCGCCCCGGTTCGTGACAAAGCTACTCGTCACATGCACCTTTGGTGGTTTCGTTGCTGGACTGACGTGGTTGAGAGTTCGAACATCGCCAGGGCAAGGCGGCGTGAAGACAACAATGTTGCTTGGCGCGTCGCTTGCATTCAATTGGCTATGGCTGGTCGGTTTCTACAATTTCCTTATCGGGGTATGTTGTCTATTCGTCGCCGTCGGCTTCGTTAGTTCATCGTTATCGAGGATGAACAAGTGGCGCAGTGCGATACTGGCTGCGCTCCTTCTCCTTTCCTACTTCAGCCATATCATTGCGTTCGCCATCCTTCTTGGAAGCACATTCGTGATAAGGCTCTCGTCACGAACTCCCAAGATGAGACGCGATATTGCGTACATCTTGGCCGCCGTCATTCCGGTCTTGCCCTTGCTTTTCGCGTACGGATCTAGGTCGGCGGAACGCAGCAGCGTCACGGCAACATGGCGAAGTCTCCACGATCTCACCTCGATCAAGGACTGGACAACCCAGCTGCGAAGCGCCGATCCGTTCATAATAGTCAGCCGGAACGCATTTCCCTTTGTTGGACGGAAACTCATGATATTCGCAACCTTCACGCCGCTGCTCTGGATTTCCTTCGCACTACTCTTCCTTTCCGTCTCGACAGTGAAGCGACGTTTTCCCACTGTGACAACGATCCGATCGTCGCCGAGGCTCCCGTTCTTCCTGTTATTCATTGTCATGGCCCTGACCGCGATCTTTGCTCCCGACGACTTTGGTACGGAGAATGGTGGAGTCTTTCGCGAGCGGATTCTGCTTTGTGGTCTCGCGTTTTTTGTACCGCTGTTCCGGTTTACTAATTCCCGGTGGAGCCGGCTCGCCCAGACTTGCCTGGTGCTCACTGTTTCCTTTCAAGCGGCTGCGCTGTGGGAATATGCTCTCGCCAACAGCCGTGAGACCTCAGAGTATTTCGCCGCCATGAATGCTATTCCGCTGCACGATTCGCTCGCTTCGATAAGCGTCGTTCAAGATGGCTCTCGCTTCCATTCGATCCCCGAGGGGCAGCGAGACACGTATCTCGGACTGGCTGGAAATCATTTCGTCTGGGATAACTATGAGCTTGGGTACAACCTCTTTCCCGTCGTCATGAGACGGGAAGCCGATAGGAGATTCGCAAGGGACCTCGCCAGTTCAAACTTGTACTTTGACGGTGAGCCAAGCGCAGACTTCGACAAGAAGCTCGACACTCTCTCTTTGACGCTGTCGAGGAGTCACCAGAAGATTGACACCCTGGTTATGTGGGGACAGAACTCCAAGGTGGATGCAATAGTGCAAGAATGGTTCGACACCACCGCATACTTTGAGCAGGGTCGCGTGCGACTGCTTCACCGCAAAGGCGGAGAGCCGCCCGGCGGAGCGCCTCCGAGCGCGTAGGCGGCGAGGGCGTGTGGGATCGGTCGGCTCAGTTCCGCCACTCCTGCGTTCACGACACGGCCCATTTCGACTCGGTGAACCGGAGCGGAACGGCCCGATCGCTGTCCGATACATTACGTAGCGTGTCACGTCAGATGAGAGCCGACATCGTTGCCCACCTCTGCTCCAGACTCGCTCCCATCGTTACCGAACTAGCCGATTCATTCGCCGCGTCCAATGCTCAGATCGGCACAAGGCACTGCATCATCGACAATCTTCTCCCCGTCGGCATTGCCGAGGAGATCTACGCATCCTTCCCGCCATCTAGACGCATGCGTAGGTTGAACTCTTTCCGCGAGGCGAAGTACACCTCGAAGAGTCTGGATAGGTTTCACACGTTGATGTCGGACGTGACTTTCGCTTTCCAGGAGTCGGCCGTCGTGGAGATTGTTGAGCGAATCACTTCACTTCCGAAACAGAGTCCCGATAGTCATCTGTACGCAGGTGGACTGAGTGCTATGGAGAAGGGAGATTTTCTTCGACCTCATATCGATAATTCGCACGACGGCAGTCGGATAAATTACCGAACCCTAAACCTTCTCTACTATGTCAGTCCGAATTGGTGCATCGAGTCTGGAGGGAACCTTGAATTGTGGGACAGGACTCGAACCGAACACGTCACGATAGTTAGTCGGTTCAACAGGCTGGTCATCATGGAAACAGCTCCGTGGTCGTGGCATTCGGTCAGCAAAGTTTTGGCCAACGAGCGGAGGTGCTGCGTTTCGAACTACTACTTCTCGCCCGTCTCTCCAACTGGTCACGAGTACTTCAACGTCACCTCGTACAGCGCCCGACCCGAGGAAAAGTTTCTCCGGTCATTGACGTGGGTGGACAACCAGGTACGCCGAGTCGTCAGGCGTCTCGCGCCGAAAGGAATCGCCAGGACCGATACGTACAGATCTCCGAAGGAGTAATCCACAGAGAGCTCCGGCTGGGTCCGTAGCTATGCCCAAAGGCTCCTTCTAGAGCACGCCGATCCGCTCGTAGATGGCCGCCAGGCGGCTGGCGACGACCGGCACGCTGTAGGTCACGCGAACGTGTTCCAGCGCTGCCTCGCCGATGGCCTGGCGCCGGGTAGGTGATCGCGATAACTCGACGATCGCTCGAGAAAGGCCTTCGACGTCGCCGACTTCCACAAGAACACCGGTGCCGCCATCTTCGAGCAACTCCGTAGGTCCTCCGCACCGAGTAGCGACGACCGGACACCCCGACGCCATCGCCTCGATGACGGGTAGGCCGAAGCCTTCCTGGACGGAGGCCACGATCAGCATCTGCGCTCGGCGATAGAGCCCGGGCAGCTCGCTTTGGGTTGCATACCGGACTTCGACGTTGTTGGCCGCGCCACGATTCTCAACAAGCTGACGTGCCGCGGCGGGAAGCGGATCAGGGCCGATCATCAACAACGGGGGTAACGGAGTCGAGTTCGCCGCGGCGAGATACGCGCCGACGACGACATGAGCCGCCTTTCGTGGATCTCCCCAACGGCCGACGGCAAGGACAAATTCATCGGCGCGCTCGCCCGCCGGAGGGAAGAAGACCGTTGTATCGACCGCGTGCGGGAGATGAGCCGACTGCCTCGCTCCGTTGTCTTCCATCCACCGCTGTTCTCCCACGGTGGTTGCCGCCACCATCGGGGCGTGACGAAGCACAAATCGCTCGACCACCGACACCAATGCCGTGGTCGTCGTTCGGCGCACCCGCCTGGAGAGCGGACCCGTCAACTCGTTCGCTCGTTCCGAAGACATGTGGGTGGCGGCGTGCAGTAACGCCGGCCGCCGGTCGGTGAACACACACAAGCCCCATGCAGGACCCCCCGACGCGACATGCACTGCGTCGCACTCCGCCAGGGACTGCGTCAGGGCGGCCCGGGGCAACAACCGAAAGAAGGCAACGTCGGCGAACCACGCACCGACGTGACGGTAGCGGAACTCGCCAGTGGATTCCCACGTCGTCGTCGGGCGACACAACCGAGTTGGACGCAGGAAGCGGAAGCTGTTGCGGTCGGCGCGCGAAGTCGCCAAGGACACGATCTGATATCGAAACCCGAGATGATCGAGACACGCAATGAGGCTGGTCACGTGTGATCGGTGGCCGCCGGTCTGGCTCAGATCAACTGACACAACCCCGACAAGGGGGCGGGCCTTCGTCACCGTGGCCAGCGGCGAGGGGAGGGGCGTTGTCACCAGGAATGCGCTCGCCCACAACGACACGCGATCATTAAAGGGCCGCGCCGCAAGCCGGTCTGTGCCGAGCGCACAACGGTCGACCTTTGACCGGACCGGCCCCAAAGTCTCGCTACAGATCGAGCGTCGGTGCTAGCCATCTGAAGCCTCCGGGAGTGGGAACGAGCCGTGCAGGCTAGGTGGAATAAAGGCAAGAGCTTCCTTCCGGGGGAAAAAATAAACACGTTGCCTGAAACCGCGTCGTCGGTCGAGCACTGGACAATTCGGCTGGGCCACGGCTTCCCGAGTGATCCGCGAGAACAGGGTCGGTTTATCGGACTCGACCACCCAAATGGAGAAAATTACGCGACCAGCGGGCAACGCTGCGGACAACGAGCGCGGCGACGACCGTGACAACAACGACGCGGAGTCCGTCGGCGAAGATGGTTCCGTATCCAGCCTCGTAGTTCACCACTCGCAGCACGATCGTGGCATAGAGCGCTTGGGCCACCGGCGAACGACTTTCCGAGCCCAACGCCCGATGCCCCAACGCGAGAAGAAGGCCGAGTATCGCCATGCCAATCAGGACGGCCGGCCAGCCACCGTTTCGCAACAGCTCCACCATCGGCGTCGACGTGAACGAGTTCGACCCATTGCCGAAGTAGAGCAGGCCCATCGCTCCTCCGTCGCTGACAACCGGCTTTCCCTTCCACAGAGCTCTGGGGATCGGTGCACTCAACAGTGTCTTCAGCAGGGAGTGGTCAAGGCCATATGCGGCTTCCTGGCTCCGAAGGTCTTGATACTGACCGACGAAAACAGCAACGGACGCAATGTGATCGAGTCGGTCCGTGAGGCGCCGCCACAGGAATGTCGCGTTTTCCGCGACACCTCTGTCGGCGATCGTGCGGAGCGCGTTCCCACTCGCCCTAGCCTGCCGAGCGACCACCTGCGAGGCAGTTGGTTCGGTTGTCGTTGGCCCGTCCGAACCGACCTCGACCGCGGAACCGGGCACGCCGAGCGTGGTCAGCGGAGTGGCTGGCGCGGCCCCCGAACGTTCCAGACCCCGGGTCTGCGCGAGAAGCAGACCCGGCCCGGGAGGGTCGTAAGCGATGCGCCCTCTCTGCTCTTGGACGCTCCTGGCGGCTCGGAGCGAAGTACCGAAGAGGACGCCCGTTCCGAGCGCCACGGCCACCGCGAACGTGGTGAACACCACTGCGTTGCGCGAGTAGACGGGGCGTACCTGAGCAACGGCAAAGGCGGCGGCGGCGACCGCCAACACTGGCGTGGCCCGACTGGCCGCGAGGGCCGACTGCACGGGCACGAGCGCGACGAGTACCAGAACGAGCAGTTTGTTCCGTTTCGTGGGCGCTCGAGCCCAGCTTCGCCAGACCATCACCGCACCGGTCGCCTGAAGGCTGACCACGGTCAAAATGAGTGTTCCCGTTCCCGACACGTAGGCCGCTGGGTAGCCGTAGTCACCCCGCAGCAGGCCGAGGACGGCCGCGGCCATGCCGATCATGTAAAGGGCGAAACCGGTCAGCGCCTCTTCGTCGATGCGGACGTCGAACCAACGGGTGGGAAGGTGAAAGAATTCGGGCAAAAGGCGGACGGATCCGGCACCAACCACGGCCGCCCCAAATCCGAAAACAACGAGCACCTGGGCAATGGCCAGTGACCGGGTCGGCTCAACGACACGGTCGAGGTACCAGGGACGCACGAGACCGGAGGCAACCAGTGAAGAACCGACAACAAAGGCGGGATAGATCGTGGTCAGCGCGGCGACGGACAACGGATGAATCGGAGAAAGCCGCCCTCGGCGCTGCAGCCACGTCGCGAGGACGGCGGTAGAGAAGCCGGTCCCGATGCTGAGTAAGGAGAGAAGTGGATAGTCGGGCCTGAACAGCACGGCGATGACGACGGCCGAACCCGTACTGAGCCAACCGCACCACGCCACGACGGCGCCGCGGTCGCGGCGCGGAAGGAACGATCGGAGTCCGACAACCTTCACGCGACACCGATCGTCGACGCCGGTAGGAAGCCATCGAGCACGACGGCCGTCGTGGTTTCGTCGTCGTCACTGAAGCGGACATACCACCGTCCCTCGGACGGACGAAACACGGCGAAATCGCAGCGCCCGTCACCGTCGTAGTCCCCGGGCACCGCTCGATCCTGCTTGCTGCCGCCGATCCCCCAAAGCGCGGCAGGGCTCGCGTTCGGTGCGACGAACCATGGTGCGGAAGGGCGGATTGCGCGACCGCCGCCTCGGAACACGACAAAGTCGTCATGTCCGTCGCCGTCGACGTCGCATGAGGGCATCACCAGGTCGCTCTCGGATCGGCCAAACCCATCGACGACGTCGACCGAGGGTTCAGCCGACGACACGTAGTGGCGTTCCCACGATCCATCGCGCCGGACACGAAGGATTGCGATGTCATCGGTCCCGTCCCCGTCGAAGTCACCGACTATTGGGGTGTCTTGGACCTTGCCAATGAGTCGGGTCGACTGGCGACGGCCGAGGCTCCACAGGACAAGACGGCCATCGGTAACTCGAACGATCGAAGGATCGTCCTTCCCGTCGCCGTCGAAATCCCCGACGATCGGCCGGTCCGTTGCCAACCCGAATCTGATCGTCCTCGCGTGATCTCCGCTCGCAATCAACCACCGAGCCGTCCCGTCCGCCGACGGGCGCCACACGGCAGCATCGGTCGCACCGTCGCCGTCGAAGTCACCGGGCACCGGCTCGTCGGTGGCATTGTCTCCGAACCGCAGGAGACGCAACCCCTCAGAACTCAACTTCATCGTCCATTGAAGGTATTTGCCCGATGCGCTGACCGTGACGAAGTCCGTTCGTCCGTCGCCGTCGAAGTCCATTCGAACAGCACGTGCCTTCGTCGTCGCGGCGCCCGACCCTTGCCCCCAGGGCTGAGCTGCAGTCAAGACGACCACGATTGCCCCCAACGCCGCTGTACCTATTCGCGCGAAAGATCCCATACGACTAGGCCGTCTCACGCGTCGTTTGGTCTCCGGGAGTGAACAACATTAGGAACATGGGAACGTTGCCACTACGGTCGACCGTGTCGCCAACGGAACGGGCACGGCACTTGTCGATGCCGGCCGAAGTACTCAAGAAGGGTAAATGTACTCGGAGGTCACCTGTTGTTCGAACTGGTGTTTTTGACCGTTCCGGTGCGAATTCTCGACTCGGACGCACGATGGTTCGCAGTGCGCTCCACTAGAGTTTTACGAGTTGCAAGACGGAGGAACACGCATTGACAGAGCCGAGCCTCAGCGGCATAGCTGCGTTCGTGGGCGTAGCCGTCGGACTCGCAGCGATGCGACCACTCATCCGGGCACTTGAGCGGGTCGAACTGTTTGACCTTCCTATTTATCGCTCGATGCATCACAAGCCGACGCCGCGTGGTGGTGGCCTGATCGTTCTGTGTGTTGCATCGGTTACAGCCTCGACGTTCTGGTTGCTCGGAGGCGTGCTGCCGCGGACGGTCTTGGGCGCCTTGCTGGCCACGTTCGCCCTCGGTGCCCTCGGCCTCGCCGATGATCGTTTCGGCCTGGGCGGCACCTTCCGATTGCTTTGCCAGTTCGGAATCGCAAGCGTGTCGGTGGTCGTAGTCGAAAGTTCGATACCGGTGACGAATCGAGTCATCGGCGTTTTTGGGGTTGTTGCTGCCGCGAACGTTTTCAATTTCATGGACGGAATCGACGGAATGGCAGGCGTGCATGGTGCCTTGTTCGGTGTGCTCGGCGCCTGGGGCATGGGACGAACATCGGGTGCACCGTTCTCGTTGCTTCCCGGATCGGTCGCCGCCGGATGTCTGGTGTTCCTGCATTGGAACGTGCCGCGGGCACGGGTGTTCTTGGGGGACTGCGGTGCGTATGCCATTCCCGCCGCCACCGTCATTCTGGCCACGGGCGTTTCGGCAAACGAGGAACACCACTGGGTCGCCTTTTTCGTTGCACCGTGGGCGGCATACGCAGCCGACGTCGGAGTGACCCTCTGCGTTCGCATTCTTCAGGGCCACCCACCGTACAAAGGGCATCGCGATCACCTGTACCAACGCCTCGTGCTCAACGGCACGCCGCCGCACCGCGTGGTTCTCGCCTATCTGGCTGCTGGCATCAGTGCATTCATCGTTGTCGTTGCGAGCGACGGGCGGCGTGATGTACTCGTGGCGCTCCTCTCGGTGTACGTCATCGCCAGCATCGCCGGGCGGTACCTCACCCAGAATCTGCGCACCTCAGATCAGGTCGCCGGGATAAAGACATCGACGACCCCGATCGACGAGCGATAGAGCGGCGCGTGCGAGTACTCGTCCTGGGTGCGAACGGAATGCTCGGCCACGTCGTCCTGCGCGAACTCCGTTTGGCCGGCCATGAAGCGCACGGGACGCATCGGTTCCGGTCGACGCCCTCGTGGCTGTCGGGCGCCACCGAAGCCACCTTGCACGCTGGCGTCGACCTGACATCGGACGACGTCATCACCGAGACCGTACGACGCATTCACCCTGAGGTCATCGTCAATGCCGCCGGAGTGACGAAGCAGCGATCGTCAGATCGGATCGAACTCCATAGGATGAACGCACGCTTTCCTCAAGTCCTCGCCGATCGTGCCGACCGATGCGACGCCAAAGTCATTCAGGTCAGCACCGACTGCGTGTTCTCCGGACACGCCGGTCCGTACGCTGACACTCGGACTCCCGACCCGGTTGACGACTACGGGCGCAGCAAGCTTGCCGGGGAGCTGCAGGGCCCGCACCTGACGATTCGAACGTCAATCGTCGGCCGCGAGCTCACGGGTGCGTTCGGACTCCTCGAGTGGTTCCTGGCCGACAACAGTCCGGCCTGGGGGTACGCGAACGCACGGTTTTCGGGCGTGACGACACCCGTCCTCGCACGCGCCGTTGTCTCGCTTGCATCGAGCGACGCGTCCGGCTTGGTGCACGTTTCCGGACCGACGATCGCGAAGTTCGATCTGCTTACGCTTTGGGCCGAAGTCTTCGAGCACGATCGACCAATCCAACGTTCAGATGCCCCCGTCGTCGATCGGAGCCTCCTTCCGTCGGATGCGGTGGGGATGCTTCGAGTTCCTGATTGGCGGACGATGTCGGAAGAAGTCGCGTCGATGTCAGGGTGGTATTCCGTCCTTCGAGATACGCAAGGACCCGACGACAGGTGATCGAGAAGCCGACAACGATCGATATAAACGTGAGCATCGTTATGCCCGTCCACAATCGGCGCCAGACCACGATCAACTGTTTGCAGTCACTTCGTGCGTTGGAACGTCGCGGACCAACGTTCCGTATCTTGACCACGGTCATCGTCGTGGACGACGGATCCACGGACGGCACGGCGGCGGCACTTGCCGCGGACTTCCCAGAAGTACGCCTTCTCGCCGGCGATGGCACCTTGTTCTACGCCGAAGGAACAAACGTCGGCATCCGGGAGGCGTTGCGACACGGTCCGCGCTATGTGGTCACCATGAACGACGACAGTGTTGTTGACCGTCATGCGCTTGTCGAAATGGTGTCGTGCGCGCTGAAGGCCGAAAACACGATCGTCGGCGCAGTGCTCGTCCGCTGGGACTCCGACGATCTCATTTTCCAGGTTGATCCCCGGTGGGAAACCCTCTACGGAGGATGGCACTTCTTTCCCGATGCCCGACTTTCAGAGCTCCCTGATGCACCCTTCGCCGTGCAATCTCTCGTCGGGAACTTCCTGCTCTATCCAGTATCAGCCTTGCAACACGAACTCCTGCCATCCGACAAATTTCGGAAGATCTGGGGCGATGTTCAGTTTGTGCGAGTGCTGCAACGTCGTGGGTTTCTCACGGTCGTCTGCCCAACGGCAATCGTTCGATGCGAGCCCAACACGTACCCTCCACCACTTCGTACTCTGTCGGTTCGGGACCTCGTGGCGGCACTATGGAGCGACTCGCATCCGCTCGGATTTCCCGCAGTTTGGCGCTCCCGATGGTACTCCGCTCCCACAAAACCGCTCGGCGCCTTGGCGTTTGTTGCGCAAATCTTCCACATGGCAGCGCGGGCCTTTCGACTCGGCGCGTGGCCCTCGTACCCACCGTCTGGACCACCGTTCGGACGGTGGGCGGAGGAGGAACCGTGACGAAATCCGCCACTGTTCCGATGCCAGGAGCGGAAGGCCTCATCCAAGAATCAGGCCCACATCACCGGCCAGTCCGACGATCGTGTCGATGTCCGCGGCTCGGCCCGGTCGCTTCTCGTCGAGACCGACGAGGCGGCAATTGTAGGGTTGTCGCGAATGTGCGGCATCGCAGGCATCGTTGGCGAGCACGACCTTGGTGTTTCGAATCGCATCATTCGGGCCATGACGGCCTCACAGTGCCATCGAGGTCCTGACCACGAGGGACTGGTCGTGACCGACGGTCTCAGCCTCGGGCACCGCAGACTGTCGATCATCGATCTGTCTAATTCCGCCAATCAACCAATGTGGAGCTCGACTCGACGATATGCGTTGGTGTTCAGCGGTGAGATCTACAACTACCGCGAAGTCCGATCGAGTCTTCCCGAGTACCAGTATCGAACCGACAGCGATACCGAAGTGATTCTCGCTGCGTACGAGAGGTTTGGCCCGGACTGTCTGCATCACCTTGATGGAATGTTCGCGCTAGCAATTTGGGACGTCAACGAGAGAACCCTGTTCATCGCCCGCGACAGATTAGGTAAGAAACCGCTGTACTACTCGCAGCATGGCAGCAAGTTGCTCTTTGCCTCAGAGCAGCGCGCCCTTCTCAACTCGAATTGTGTGGCCCGGTCACTCGATCGAGCGGCCCTGGCCGATTACCTCGGATCGCAGTCGCTCTCGGCTCCGAGAACGCTATTGTCCGGCATCCAGCTGCTGCCGCCGGCGACCTTCGGGCTGTTCCATGACGGACGACTGGCGACGAAGCGCTATTGGGCCATGCACGAGGCCATGGAGAACGAGCAGCGTGGCGACAGTCGGGCGACAGCAAAGCTCCGTGTCGCCGAGCTTCTGGGGCAAGCCGTCGAACGGCGGCTCGTGGGCGATGTGTCGCACGCAGCTTTTCTGTCCGGTGGTATCGATTCCACGGCCGTCGTCGCACTCATGTCAGAGCATTCTGACCAACCCCTCAACACATTCACCGTTGCATTCGAAGAACAAGCATATGACGAGTCGTCTTCGGCACTTTTGGTGGCCAAGAGGTACAAGACAAACCACGTACAGACGACCTTGAAACAGCGGGATCTACTAGCTGCGCTACCCGATGCCTTGAACGCCATGGACTACCCCACGGCAGACGGTTTGAATACCTACGTCGTCGCGCAAGTCGTCAAGCAGCACGGATTCAGTGTCGCCCTCTCGGGACTCGGAGGAGATGAGGTGTTTGCGGGCTACCCCGTCTTCCGTCAATATCAACGAGCGATACAAAACCCGTATATACGTCATCTTCCGCGATCAGTGCGCACCCAACTGGCCAAGATCATACCTCTCGTCGATCGAAGCCACCGAGCAGACAGAGCGAGGCTTTTAGCTTCAAGCGATGGACATTTCCGATCTGTTTATCCGATCTTTCGGAAAACATTCAGTGAAGCGGAAGTCGCTGCGATCACCCGATACCGACCAGACGAACATTTAATGAACACGCTCTTCTCCGAAGCTGATCTTGATGCCATTGAGGCGCTGTCGACAACGAGCCAGACGTCTATCGGTGAGCTTTCGACTTACACGGTGAATGTACTTCTGCGCGACGCCGACCAGATGGGAATGGCCCACGCCGTCGAGATCCGGGCGCCCTTTCTCGATCATCATTTGGTGGCGTACGTGTTGGGCCTGAGCTCCGAGGTGAACGATCCACGGCGCCCGAAGCAGATCCTGCTCGATGCTATGGGCGCCAGCATCCCGAAAGAGATATCCACTCGGCCGAAGATGGGATTCTCTCTACCGTGGCCTGAATGGATTCGTCACGATCTTCGCCCCTTCTGTCACATGAGTCTGCTCACCCTTGCCGACCACCCTGCGTTCTGCGGCGATGCCGTGACCGACATCTGGCAGCGATTCCTCAAAGGTGACCGCCGCGTCAACTGGATCAAAGTGTGGCAGCTAGCCGTCCTGGGCGATTGGTTGCGCCGCAACGAGATCGATGGATAATCCTCGGGTCTTAGTTCTCACCACCTGGTTTCTTCCCGGCTACCGAGCGGGGGGACCGATCAAGTCGGTCGCCAACCTTGTGGCGGCGTTGTCGAACGACGCCGACTTCGCCATCCTCACAAGCGATCGAGACGAGGGTGATGCGGAGCCGTATCGAGACATCGTGGCCGACCGTTGGCTGACCGGTCCCGATGGACGTCGGGTGTTCTACGCGTCGCCTCGGCAACGGCTACGAGATGTTATCGACGCAGGCGGTTTCGACGTGTTGTATCTCAACAGCGTCTTTTCGCCACGATTCGCACTGCTCCCGGCGCTACGGGCCCTACGCGGCAGTGATCAGGGCGTGCGGGTCGTCATCGCACCTCGCGGAAGCCTCCAGCACGGGGCACTCGGCATAAAGAAGACACGCAAGCGCGTGGTGTTGTGGATCGCACGAGCTTCACGTCTGCCAAAACGGGCGGTCTGGCACGCGACTGACCAGACCGAGGTCGATGACATCGCTCGAGCCTTCGGCACCGGCGTCACCGTCGTATTGGCACCCAACCTTCCGGACGAACCGAGCCGGAGTTGGCTCGAGGTCCAGAAGACAGCTGGCCGGGTACGGTTGGTCTTCTTTTCACGAATCTCTCGGAAGAAGAACCTCGACTACCTCCTCGAGTGCCTCGGTGAGGCGAAGCACACGATCGAGCTCGACGTGATCGGCCCCTCGATCGAGGCTCCGTATCTACGGCGGTGCGAGGAACTCGCCCGCGCGGTTCCTCCGAACGTGAGTGTCAGATTCTTAGGGCCCATGCATCCAGACGCCCTCGCGAAGGTGTTGCCGAGTTACCACTTTGCGTTGTTCCCGACCCTCGGCGAGAACTTCGGGCACGCCATCTTCGAGGCGCTGCAGGCCGGCAAACCGGTGTTGATCAGCGATCAGACGCCGTGGCGCGGACTGCAAGCGCTCGGCGTCGGATGGGATCTGCCGCTCTCCGACCGGTCTGGGTTCATTGCCGCGATCGAAGCGTCGGCAGCAATGGATCAGCTCGCGTACAACCAGATGTCGCGCACGGCCAGGAACTACGCCATCGCTTGGCTCAATGCTCCTGACCTGATCGACCGGTCCCGACGACTGTTCAGCTGAAGGGGCCGGTCGATCCCTCGTAGACAAGTCGCCCGCGCTCGGCGCAGCGGACACGGCCTACTCCGTCAGTAATGAACCCATCGCGCCAGCTTCGGCGGCAAGGCGCGCTCGAATGGGAGGCACAGGACATTCGCCCCGATGTCGTCGCTGGCGAACCGAACAAGCGGGCGAAGGCGGGCTCGCACCTCGTCTACGGCGTAGAACTTGTAACCGTAGGTTCCAAGCTCGTCGAGAAGATCGTTCGGTTGATAGCCGAACCTCCGGGACGTCTGCGTTGCCATCTCGGCAACGATCCACGGACGGCTGGCTGCCAGGGTCGCCCGGGCACCGTGCAGGAACGAAAGTTCAGACCCCTCGATGTCGACCTTCATCACGTCGACGTGGCCATGGACGAGCTCGTCAAGGGGCACGATGAGCACCGACATCTCGTCGACGGCTTCACCTCCATGCGGCCGAACGACGGCATGACCGATGATCTCGAGGGAATCGGGCATGGCGATGTGACCGCGTCCGCGACGTTCCCCCACCGCACATCCGCTCACCGTGATGTTGGTGTAACCGTTCAGCCCAAGTGTGCTGCGCAGCAGCCTGAGGGCGGGCGGATTCGGCTCGATGGCGAACACCCGACCGCGTGGGCCGGCACACTCGGCAAAGAGGGTCGTGTACCAACCGAAGCAGGCACCGACATCGACACACGTGTCCCCCGAGCGCACGATTGACTCAAAGATCTCGGTGAGCGCCGGTTCGTAGCGCCTGGTGAAGTACGTGTCGACGCACATGCCGGTTCGTAGGTCGGCGTAGACCCACCGCCCGTCGCGACACCGGACCGGCCTCCCGGCGGCCGATCGGATCGCCCGAGCGCGCATCGATCTGGCCAGGCGCATCTGTCCCGAAGACATGGGAGCATGCTGAAGATAGGTGTCGGCGGCGGCGAGCACGAGTCGGTCGGT
>JANLQX010000296.1:0-2217 GCA_031368095.1 Actinomycetes bacterium
GAATGAGAGGCGCGCCTGGGGGAAGTCTGCATCAGCGACCGGTGCCCGCCGTTGATGGCTGAGCTTTGGCGTTGGGTTGCTGTCAGTGACAACCCAACGCCAAAGGTCAGCGAATTCGGTCGTACTGCGACGCCAACATCGACGCCCAACGCGGCTCGATCGGCGGTGGGTCACCGATCCAGAACGTAGTCGGATATGGCTGTTGGCATGTCGAACGACGGCTTCTTGAAGCTGGTGCCACCGTCAACACCCTCTGGGAAGCAGCCGCCGTCGGGCTCCAAGCACAGGTCGAGCGGCAGCCTCGACGTTGACGCCACGGTCTACGTGAAGCTGGGTGGCGACAGCGACCCCGCCCTCTACTTGAGGAGCAGAGTCGGCCTCACGCAGGCAAAAGCCTTGGCGGAGAAGGCTTTCGCCAACTTGTGAGCGCGCCGAACACTCCCGACCGCCGCCCTGTCGGGGGTCAACGGAGCGTCCACCAGTTTCGACTAGTCTTCGAAGGTGAAAATGCGGATCGTGGGAACGTTGATAGTCGCGGTTGCATTCGTCGGATGCGGAGCGTCCAATTCCTCTGCGCCGGCAGTCACCACGGACGGCGCGCCTGCCGGTACCTCGACGGGCGGCGGCGCCGCGCCGAGCACGTCCCCGGCACAAGGCGACACAACCGCGCCGTCACCGGACGGCACGCCGCATCCCTGTGACCTCCTCACGACGGCCGAAATGACCAGCTTGTTCGGCGCTCCGGTCGAGTCGACCGAAATTCCCTACGAATCGATCACCACGAGCGTTCAGTGCATGTGGAACAAGGTCTCTGAATCCGTAGGCGGCGCTGACAAGCTACCGCCCCACTACGTTCTGGTGCAGGTGTTGACCGACCAGCACGACCTCGACCAACTGCACAAGAAGATCGATCGGGGTGGTATCGCAGGCCTCAGTTCGCCGGTCGCCGTTATCGGTGATGGTGCCATATTGGTAGCCGGCGGTGAAGGCATTTCTGTCGCCGTCAACAAGTCCGGCTTCAACCTCCTCATCGCCCTGGACCCAGTCCCAACTGATGAGGCCATCGAAGCGTTGGCACTGTCGGCCGCCAGTCGAATGCAGTGACGCTCTTGACCCGAAACTTCACGCGCTGACAGATACATTGCCCCGATCGCAGATCTGGCCCGCAGCGTCGCAGTGACGAGGGCGTCGGGTTTCCCCGAGCAGTCGAGCAAGGCCCTGAACAGGGGAAATGCAGCGGGGATGGACCAGGGAGATCCCGGGGGCGCCACTCCCCAAGCATCCAAGCGGCGACCACAAAGTCCCAGGTCAGCAATGATCGTGGGCCCGCGAGGGCGGCAACGAGGCGGACGAGGACACGCCGACGACGAAATGCAACGCTTCGGCATGCTCACCGCAAGGTGGGCAACACCCCGTGGTTCCGTTCGCCGGTCATCGGGGAACTGGCTAGTGGCCCCATCGGCTGATGCGGTCGTAGGCGTGGTGGTCGGGCCACGGGTCCACCCCACCTTCGACGTCGACGACCGTTGCGCCCGACGACGTTGTGTAATACGATTCATTCGTGTGGAGTTTCACCGCTCGGCGAGTAAACACGGCGTCGACAACGACGATGTGCTGCACGCCGGTGCCGATGCGCTCGTGGTCGCTGACATGGGCGATGACGAATCGCCACTGCGGACCCTCGTTCTCGGGCCCGACCGCTCCGGCAACATGCTCGAGGTGATCGTGCTCGACTTCGACGACAGTCGCGAGATGGTCACCCACGCGATACCGATGCGAGCCCACTACCTCGGGTTGCTCCCCCGACCACCGGAGACATGACCATGACCAACAAGCAGACCAGTCCCGCAGTCGGCACCTCGCGGGGCAAGCCAATCACCGACGCCGATATCGAGCGCATGGCCGACGAGGCCGAAGCCGGCTACGACATCACCACCTTGCGACCCCGAGGCGGCCGCCCACCGATGGGCTCCAGCCCTGCCGACGTGGTCGCCGTACGCCTCGACCCTGAGCTGCGCGCCGCCGTCGAAGCACGCGCCACGGCCGACGACACCACCACCAGCGAGATCATCCGCGAGGCACTCCGCCGCTTCCTCGACGTCGCCTGAACCTCCTCAGGCGAGGACGGGAAAGGGCGGATAACGTCGAGCTCGTCTCGACAATCGGCCCGGCCGGCGTGATGATGAGGTGCCCATCGCCAACCTCGGCCCTACCGAC
>JANLQX010000340.1:0-4605 GCA_031368095.1 Actinomycetes bacterium
CGGGAACACACCGACTACTGACCCCGGCCGCCGGCCGGGCGCACATGCGTCCGGCCGGGTCCTAGCGAACGCCGTGGAACAGGTCGTCTTCGCGAACCCGCGCCGACGCGCCGAGTTCCAACGGTCCAACGAGGTCTTCGCCGGCAATGGCCTCGACCCGTGAGCGGGCCAGGGTGTAGTCCTCGAAGGGGTACACGGTGCGGGCTTCGTCCTCCGGGAGCCCGAACCACCATTTTGAGGTCGGATCGATCTGGGTGGCGTGGGCGAGCAGCGCGTTGGTCCGAACGTCGTGGTACTCACCGACATTCACCCGCGTGGTGACTCGGTGATCCTGCCAGGGGCGGTTCAACCATTCATCGGAATACGGTGATTCGATGCCCAGTTCCACGAACCGGGAATGCATCAACTGGGCCCGTTCCCGGGACCAGACCGAGTAATACAGCTTCTGCGGCTCCCACGGTTCTCCGGCTTCGGGATACCAATCGGGGTCACCGGCCCGATCGAAAGCCGGGATCGTGATGTCGTGCACTTTCAAGTGGTCGGGATGCGGGTACCCCTGCTGATCATCGCCATAGGTGACGATCACCTGAGGCTTGGTGCGCCGAATCACCGCAACAAGACGTCCGACGGCTTCGTCGATAGGAGCTTGATGGAACGACGTTGGATCGTTGTTCCCCTCGGAGTCGGCCATGCCCGAATCCCGGTAGCCGAGCATCACGACTTCGGAAAACCCGATGATCTCGGTGGCCCGGCGAAGTTCCTCCGCCCGAACGGCGGCCAGATTTTCTTTGATCTCGGGGCGATCCATCGCTGGGTTGGCGATGTCTCCGAGTTCTCCGCCAGTACAGCAGACGAGCACCGTATGGACTCCGTCGGCCCGGTACTTGGCCAGGGTCGAAGCCCCCTTCGACGACTCGTCGTCGGGATGAGCGTGAACGGTAAGCAAGCAGCGCGGCGATGACACGCGAACAACGCTACCGGCGCAACGCCGAGAAGCCGGGCGCGGCACTCCGGCGTCGGCTACCGAGGGACAAAGGTACTAACGACCTCAACCTGGGGCGTATTGGGAAAAAGATCGAGGCACACGGCGTCGACGAGATCGAAGCCGGCTTCGATGAGCAGTTTGGTGTCTCGGCCGTAGGAGCCGACGTCGCACGAGGCCAGCACAATGCGGTCCGGACGACACGCGGCAATCGTCTCTACGCCGCCGCGGTCAAGGCCTCGACGGGACGGATCGGCAATCACGACGGGACGGGGGCCCACTCGCCGAATCGGACGCCACCTGGCGACGTCGCGCTCCACAACTTCCGCCGAAGCCCTCGAGGCGAGGTTGACGCGGGCGTCGCGACACGACGACCGGGCGACTTCCACCACGGTGACGGCATCGAATCGCCGACCAACGGTCGCCGCAAACAGCCCCACGCCCCCGTAGAGGTCGACGAGGAGCTGCCCGGCCGCAGCTGGTCCAACGGCTTCGTCAACGAGGTCGACAAGCGCTTGCGCGCCCATCGCACTCGTCTGAAAGAACGAGCCCGCTGACACCCGAAACGAAACCCCGGCGATCGTCTCGTGCACAACTCCGGGCGGAAGCGGACCATGTACGAGGTCATCACCGGGAAACACCAGCCGGCTTGTGCGTTCGCTCGACGCCAGTCCGACGCGCATTTCCAGTTCCAGGGCGCCCGGCGCGACCTCGCTCGACCACAGGAAGGCATCGAGGGTCGGGTGGGCGACTCCGCACGAGACGATCGGAACAACCCTGTCAGACCGATAGGCGCGCATACCAACGCGACCGTCGGCATCGATAGACGCCCGCATCGTGGTGCGGTGGTGACGATCGGGGAGTTCGGGCCCGAGGCGAACGAGCCGATCGGCTCCCTCGGCGTCGAGACCGGCCGTGCGCCGGAGGGCGTCGAGCACGATGGATCGCTTGTGCGAGATCTGTCGATCAGGACGAACGTGCTGCCAGCCGCAACCCCCACATCCTTGAGCTCGATGAGGACACCATGGATCCTGTCGATCCGGAGAGGCCACGACCACCTCGTCGATCTCCGCCCGAAGCATCGACTTCCGTTCCTCAACAGTACGCACGCGTACGGTTTCACCAGGTAGTGCCCCAGGGACGAACACGACCCGTCCGTCAGCGGCTCGACCGATCCCGTCCCCGCCAACAGCCAATGCATCAATTACGACGTTCACAAGCGCATCATCGTAGGCCCGACCGGATCGACGGACGCGTCGAAAACGGTCAGTTCTTCGTTCGGCGGAGAAGTTCTCTCCACTCGTCCGGCACACCGTCCGAGGGAGTGACTGGCGGAGTGAACGGCAGACCCCACGATCCCTTGGGGTCCGGCCCGTCGACGCTGGTGCCGTCTGGGGCGACATGTCGGGATGCCGCTTTAGCGGCGAGACCACGACGCGCCGTTGCGTCCACGACACCCGATGATGGCGGTGGCGACCACGCCGGACCGGTATGAACGGTGACGGTGGCTCGTGATGGCGCCAACACGGGCAGCGAGTTGACCAACACCGGGAAGGGGGATGCGGCCGCTTCGACGATCTCGATCGGACGATCGTTATGGCCCTTCATGAATCGGCCCGCCCCCGGGACCGTCGATGAACCGGACGTTCCCTCGCCCCGCTCCATCCGCTCGAGCCAGGGGATGAATTCGTCGGGCGGGAGCGGTCGGGAAATCACATACCCCTGCGCTCGATCGGCCCCAAGACTGCGGAGCGCAGCGAGTTGCACTTCGTCCTCAGCTCCTTCGGCGACGATCTCCAACCCCAGGTTGTGGGCCAGGTCGATGATCGACCGGACAATCACGGCGTCCTGCGGGTTATCGATCATCCCCGAGACGAACGACTGATCAACTTTGATCTCGTCAATCGGAAGCTGCTGAAGCTGCGACAGCGAAGAGAACCCGGTACCGAAATCGTCGATGGAAATCTTGACGCCAAGAGACCTGAACGCCGAGAGTGCCGTTCGGGCCAGCGCTCGGTCGGCCATCACCTCGCTCTCAGTGATCTCCAGACACAGCTGATCCCCCGGGACGCGATAGTCGGAGAGAAGCTGGGCGATATAGGTCGGGAGTGTCTGGTCGAAGAAGTTCCGGACCGAGAGGTTCAGGGCCACGGTGAGCTCGAAACCTTTCGCCCGCCACTCCGACAGATCTCTGATGCCACGGTCAAGGATCCACCGGGTCAGCGGCTGAATTAGTCCCGAGAGTTCGCTGAGTTCCACGAATTCATTGGGAGTCAGAAGCCCAAACTGGCGATGATTCCAGCGAATAAGGCCCTCAGTGCCGACGATCCGACCGGTCTTGAGATCGATCTTGGGCTGATGGAAAAGGCGGAAATCGCCGGTCGTGATCGACGTGCGCAGTTCTCCGAGCAGCTGAAGGCGACGAATGTTGGCCTTGTCGTCATCAGGCGTCGCGAACATATGCGTGCGGCCGGACTGCTTGGCCTCATACATCGCCGCATCAGCGCGTCTCATGAGCGCCGCTGGTGATTCGCCGTCGCTCGGATAGAGCGCGATACCCGTTGACGCGCCAGCCTGGATGGTCATGTCGTCGACAGTGATCGGCGGCTGGAGACAACTGGCGATGGTTTCGGCGATGGATGCCGCCGCCCGCGCCGTGGCTGGCGACAGCACAACGGCAAACTCGTCGCCGCCGAGCCGCGCCACCGTCGAACGTTCGGGCATATACGCCGCCAGTCGTCCGGCGATCGCCTGAAGGAGCTGATCACCAACGGCATGGCCGAGAGTGTCATTCACTTCCTTGAAGCCGTTCAGGTCGAGGATCAGCACGGCCAGTTCGTCGCCGGTGCGACGGGCGTCTTCGAGGCGCCGGCGCAATTGCTCGTTGAAGAGACTGCGGTTCGGAAGACCGGTGAGGGTGTCGTACTGCGCCTGTTTGCGGATCGTCGCTTCGGCTTCCTGCTGACGGGTCACGTCGGTGATCACGCCGCGGAGTCGCGTTCGCCTTCCGTTGCTGTCGTGTTCCACGGCGATGACGTTGCGCACGTTGATGACGTCGCCGCTCTTGTCGATCATGCGGTACTCGACGGCAAATCTCGATTCACCATTCTCGATGCCACCACGACGAAGCGCTGCTTCGATTTCCCGATCGTCCGGATGGATGAGGTCGACGTAGCGATCGCCGAAGTCCTCCGGATCGACCCCGAAGAGGTGACGAACCTGCGGCCCCACCAGACGCAGTTCCATCGATTCGGGGTCGGCCTCCCATACAACGGTGTCGAGACCTCCCATGAGATCCAGATAGCGGCGTTGGGTGCTCAGCTCGAGCTGTCGAATCCGGTGTGAAATCGCGGCAATCACAGGCACAAAGATGCCGAAGGCGGCGACCGTAACGACAGATATTGGTTCGGCATTCCCGGCCACAAAAGAGAAGAATGGAACACCTACGAACAGGCATGTTGCAGCAAAGAACGCATGCAACGAGCTGTAGGCGAATACCGCAATCGTGAGCTGAGCGAATCCAATCACCAGAAACATCTGAACGGCACGCGGCGCAATACACGCATCAAGGAGGACAACCGGTGCGAAGACAGATATTAAACCGAGGGCTACGACCGGGACAC
>JANLQX010000356.1:0-8950 GCA_031368095.1 Actinomycetes bacterium
ACTCGGACCTCGACGGCCACCGCCGCCACCGAACGGATTGTTCCCCCCGAAGAACGCCTCAAAAAGGTCGTTCAGTCCCCCACCGCCGAAGCCGAACTGGTCGCCGCCTCCACCGCCGCCTCCACCGGTCCCACGCAAACCGTCGATACCGAACTGGTCGTAGCGGGAACGTTTTTCCGGGTCCCTGAGGACCTCGTAGGCCAGTGCAACCTGCTTGAAGCGCTCTTCGGCCGCTGGGTCATCGGGGTTGGCATCGGGGTGGAGCTCGCGGGCTCTCGACCGGTACGCCTTCTTGATGTCATCGTCGGAAGCGTTGCGGGCGACGCCCAAAAGCTCGTAAAAATCAGTGTTGGTAGTGGTCATGCGCGCGTCTCATCTGGGGGCGGGGAGCAGACCATTCTCGTCGCAAATCACAGCCATGCGGGCGTCTCATCTGGGAGCGGGGAGCGGACCGTTCTCGTCGCAAATCACGCACCTACGTGTGCCTGATCGTCTCGACGCGCTCAGCGCTCTCCCAGACGGGCGCTGAGACGGGCGCTGACCTCCGACACGGCCGCCCGCGCCTTCGAGTAGTCCATACGGGTCGGGCCGAGCACGCCAATGGTGCCGGCGTGCTGGCCGTCGACGAGGTAGGGGGCGGCGACTATCGAGCAAGAAAGGAGGGACTCGAACGCCTGGTCGGCCCCGTGTTCGGCCCCGATCGACACTCGTTGGCTCCGGTCGACGGCCTCGCGCAGCAGGTTGACCACCACGTACTGCTCCTCCAACACCATGAGGACTTGGCGGATTGTGGCCACGGCGTCGAACGCACCGGCCATACGGGCCGCCCCGCCGACGAACACGTCGTCGCCTTCGCGTTCCGCGACCACCGGGCGAAGCGCATCGACGGCGGCTTCGCAGATCACCTGAATCCGTTCGTCGGAGGCGCGAAGCATGGTGGCAGACCAATTGGCGTCGAACATCCGACCGGCCGCCTGGCCGACCAGGTGCACACTGGCGGCGGCCAGATGGGCTTCCGGGACAACACCGCGAAGAAACGCTTGCTGCTTCTCGACGACACCATTGGCGAGAACAGCAATGACCAACACGCTGGTGGAGTCGACCGTGCCGGAGCCGTTGTCGGGCAGCGTTGGTCCGGGCCCGAGGGAAACCACCTGCATGGTGCGGATCGTCGAGCCTTCCGGACCGGGGCCGATGACGACGGCGGCGTAATCGGTGAGGTTCGACAGCAGCCGCGACGTCTCGGTGAGGAGCTGTTCGATTTCGCCCCGCGCTCCATCGAAGAAGTGTCGAACCTGCGTGACCTTTGGCTCGGCCAAGGCCTGGACCGGAAGGGTTTCGACAAAGAACCGGTAGCCCCGATCGGTCGGAATACGTCCCGCCGAGGTGTGCGGATGCGTCAGGTAGCCGTCGCGCTCGAGTGCACTCATCTCGCTTCGGATCGTGGCGGACGACACGTCGAGTCCTTCGATCCCGGCCAGGTGACCCGACCCGATCGGCTGCCCGGTGGCGATGTGTTCGGCCACCACGGTGTTTAACACAGTGGCGCGCCGAGCCGCCAGACCCCCCTCGGATACGGACGGGTCGGCTTCGGGAGAACCTTTCGGGTCGTCACGCACCGTGGACACTGGTGCCCAGCGTAGGCGTCAGAGCCCGCTACCGGCCCGCTCCACCCGATGCGACCGCTACCGGCCCGCTCCACCCGATTCGACCGCTACCGGCCCGCTCCACCCCGAACCTCGGCGTAACGGGCCAACGACTCGACCCGCTCGGCGGCGTGATCGACGATCGGGGCCGGGTAGCTCGCCGCGGTCGGCGCGCCCGAGTCGTCGAACAGCGACGACATCGATGGCGAGACAGTAGGGATGGCCAGCCACGGCTCGTGAATCATCTTGGTATCGAGCGGTGCAAGCTCGGGAACGTAGCGGCGCACGTAGACGCCTTCGGGGTCGAACTTCTTGCCCTGGCTGATGGGGTTAAACACCCGGAAGTACGGCGAGGCATCGGTTCCGGTCCCGGCCGTCCACTGCCAACCGTGTTGGTTCGACGCCAGGTCACCGTCGACGAGGTGCGCCATGAACCAGGCTGCGCCCCGTCGCCAGTCCAGGTGCAGATCCTTCACCAAGAACGACGCCACGGCCATGCGGACCCGGTTGTGCATCCATCCTTCGGCCAACAATTGGCGCATCCCGGCGTCGATGAACGGGAACCCGGTTCGTCCCATGCACCACGCGTCGAAGCGCTCGTCGGCCTGCGAACCCTCGTCGACGCGCATGTCCTCCATCGCCGTGACAAGCGCATGGCGGGCGGTTTCCGGGCGGTGCCAGAGAACGTCGGCGTAGAACTCGCGCCAGCACAGTTCTGACCGGAACACGTCGGGTCCGGTGCCGGAGTGGCGGAGGCTCGGAAGAATTTGGCGGGGATGGAGGAGCCCGTATTTGAGATCGGCCGAAAGACGACTGGTGGCGTCGGCCCCTGGATTGTTGCGCTGCGCGTCGTAGGCATCGAGGTTGGTTTCCAGGAAATGGGCCAGACGCGTATGAGCGGCTGCTTCGGTTGCTTCTGGAAGCCGGTCGCTGGCCCTGACCGGGGTCGACGGAATCTCCTCGCTGACCACATCGCGCCACCACGACACCCGGTGTGGATCGACGGTTGGTCCGGGCGCCGCGTTGCGAGCCTCGACCTCCCACACCCGCTTGAACGGGGTGAAGACCTTGAACGGGGTCCCGTCACCCTTGCGAACGGTTCCGGGGTCGATCACATATGGGCTGCCGGTCAGCACCAGCCGTGAGCCGCCCGCTCGAAGGGCGGACGCGACCGCCGTATCGCGCTCGCGTCCGTAGGGACCGAAGTCGGCCGTGGCGTGCACGGCGACGGCACCCGTTTCCGACGCCAGCGCCGAGATTTCACGAACTGGGTCACCGAGACGGATCACCAGCGGCACGCCGTCGTTTCGCAGCGATCGAAGCGCGTCGTAAAGAAACGCCAAACGGTTCGGACCGCTCGTGGAGCCGAGACGGGGGTCCAGGACGAAGACTGGCAGCACACTTCCGTCGTCGTTGGCGGCATCGGCAATTGCCGCCGTCAGCGCCGGGTGATCGTCGATCCGCAGATCACGACGAAACCAGAACAACGTGGGAGCAGTCACCCCACCAGTGTCGCCGAGGCTCAGTGCGAAGGTTGTCGCGCCCGGCGGCGGGCCTGCCAGTCGCGTACTCGCGAGGTGAGCACGCCCCGAACGGCCACCGTCACGAGGACCACGATCGCTTGGAGGATCTGCACGTATTCCGAGGGCACGTCGGCGGCGAGCTCCATGCCGATCGCTCCCGTCTGGAGGGCCGAGAACAGCAGGGCATAGAGCACGCACCCGAGCAACGCGTTCACTGCGACGACGGCGATCATCACGCCGTCCCAGCCGTAGTTTCCTCCGAGACCTTTTACGAATCGATGCGGACCGTTCGCGAGAAGAATGGCTCCGGCGAACCCGGCCAGGGCGCCGGTGAACAGCAACACGGCCGTGGTGTTTTTGTCGTTGTCGACGCCCCCGAGACGAGCGAACATCGGCGCCCTTCCCATCATCTTCCACTCGTACCCGATCACGAAACGCCGGAAGACAAGCGCACATAGCATCGCCACCACAAGGCCGAACGAAACACTTCCCCACCGAGACACGAACGCCGTCGAAGCAATCGCCTTGGTGGTGACCGAACCAGCCGACGGATCCTGAAGCGGTGAGGAGATGCACCAGTCGGCGAACAGGCGGCCTATTTCATTGAGCATAAGCGTGACGATGAATTCGTCCATTCCGAAACGGCGCTTCATGAGCGCGGCGATGCCGGCCCAGAGAGCACCTCCAACGCCACCGGCGGCCAGCACGAGAGGCACCTGCACTATCGAAGGTACGTGGACGTAGAGTCCGACGACCACCGCAAAGAGCGCACCGATCAGCACCTGTCCGGGCTGTCCGAGGTTCACCGGTCCGGCGGCGAACGCAATGGCAGCCGAGAGCCCGGTGAGCAACAACGGCACGGCGTTGGCCAGCGTGGCCTCCAACTTGCCCGGTCGAAGAAACGCCGAACGGACCAGGGCGGCGAACATGTCGGCCACGGGGTAGCCAAGGGCCGCCGCCAGCAACGCTCCGATCGCCAGCGACACGCCGACCCCAATCAACGCCGAGCGCCAACTCCGGTCGACGGTCATGCGGAAACCCGGTCGTCGCGGCCTTCTAGCATTGCGGTTCCGAGGCGGGTCAGCGTGGCGTCTTCAACGGCGATGTCAAGGACGAGGCGGCCTCGGTACATCACCACGATTCGGTCGCAAATCCGGAGCAACTCATCGAGGTCGGCCGAGACCACGAGCACGGCACGATCGTTGGCGCGCAGATCAAGGATGCGACGGTGGATCTCTTCGATCGAGCCAACATCGACGCCACGGGTCGGTTGGTCAAGAACCACCAGCGGTCGCTGGGCTGACAGCTCGCGACCGAGCACGACCTTCTGCTGGTTGCCGCCTGACAGCGAGCCGAGCGGGGCGTCGACCGAGGACGATGCCACGTTGAATCCGTCGCGGATGGCCACCGCCAGCGACGCCGCCCGGCCTCGTTCGAACAGCCACCCGCGCGCCTTCGAGAACCCGGGCGTAAGGCGGTGGTGGGTCATCGCGACGTTCTCGACCAACGAGGCGGTGAGGGCACCGCCTTCCGTCTTTCGTTCGGCGGGCACGTGCGAAAGATGGCGTCGGCGATCCAAGATCGAGAGGGGGGTGAGGTCTCGGCCAGCGATAAAGAGAGCGTCAGCCCGCGAAGGAATCGACCCGACGATGGCCGCAATGAGATCGTGCTGGCCGTTTCCTTCCACCCCGGCGACACCCACCACTTCGCCGGAGTGCACGGCAAGGTCAACGGGTCCCAACTCCTGTGACGATCCGTAAATACGCGCCCGCAGTCCTCGCACGTCGAGCACCACCTTGCCCCGTTCGTGCGGCGTCCGCTGCGACGTGAACACCACGTCCCGTTCGACCATGAGGTACGCAAGGGCCGACACCGACGTGGCCGCAGCGTCCACGGTGGCGATCAGACGGCCGTCGCGAAGCACGGAAACTCGGTCGGCCAGCACCATCACCTCGTCGAGATGATGGGAAATAAAACAGACGGTTCGCCCACCGTTGCGCAGGCGGCGAAGCTCATCGAACAGTTCGGGAATCTCGTGCGGGGTGAGCACCGCGGTGGGTTCGTCGAGGATCAAGATCTTGACGTTGCGATGAAGCAGCTTGGCGATCTCCACCTTCTGCCTCGCTCCGACCGTAAGCGCACCTACCAATACATCCGGATCGAGTGACAGTCCGGCTTCGTCGATTGTTCGGTGAACCTCGGCTCGGGCCCGTTGCCGATCAATCAACCGGAACCGGCCTACCGGTTCAATGCCCAGGACCACGTTCTCCCAGACTGTCAGCCGATCGACGAGGAGGATCTCCTGGTGCACCATGCCGACGCCGTCGGCCATGGCATCACGAGCCGACCGGTACGACGTCCGCTGACCGAACACCTCGAGGGCGCCGCTGTCGGGACGGATCTCGCCGTTCAGCACCTTCATCAACGTGGACTTGCCGGCACCGTTCTCGCCGACGAAAGCGTGGATCTCACCGGGCTCGATCGTCACACTGACGTCGTCGAGGGCGCGAACATCGGGCGGGTACACCTTGGTGACCCCGGCGAACGTCACAACCCCCACGACGTCAGCCTGACACGACCGGGTTCGGGGAGCGGGAAGAGGGAAGTTCTACGCCTTGTACCGCTCCACCACGAGTGAACCGTCGATGATTTGCTGACGCAACGCCTCCAACTTCGCTTCAGTGGCCGCCGGAAGAACCTTCGTCGACGCCTTGAGATCCAGATCGACCCCGCCATCTTTGATGCCGAAGGTCAGGACCTTCCCGCGAGCAAACGAACCATCGGCAATCGTGCCGGCGACCTTTTCAATCGTGCCGCCAACGTTCTTGATGTCGCTGGCGATCACATGGCCGGGCTGAAGGTCGTTCTGGTTGGCGTCGACGCCAATGGCGAACAGGTTGCGATCCTTGGCCGCCTGCAACACCCCGAGCCCGGCGGCGGCGGCCACCTGGAACACGACGTCGCTTCCGCTGTCGTACAGCTGCTCGGCGGCCTGCTTGCCTTTGGCCTGATCGTCCCACGCCCCGCCGAGCGTCTTGCGCTCAACCTTCATGGCCGGATCGATGCTCTTGGCCCCGTTCTCGTAGGCGAACATGAACGAGGTCGTTACGGGATCGGAATCGCCGCCGACCACACCCAAGGTCTTGTCGGCATTGATCCCGGCGATCGAGGTGTCGGTGGTCGCCAGAGCGGCGGCCGCACCGGCCAGGAACGCCGATTCCTCCTCCACGAAGTCGACACTGGTGACGTTCCCGTCGACGTCCTTGATATCAAAATCAATGTTGACGACGGGAGTGTCCGGATGGGCCTGGGCGGCGGCCTTCAACGGGTCTTCGAAGCCGTACGCAATGGCGAACACGATGTCGGCGTTCTCGAAGGCGGCATCGACCAGGTTCTGGTACTTGGCGGCGTCAAAGTTCGCTTCCAGGGTACGGGTCTCGGCGCCGGCCGCCTTCAATGCGTCCATACCCTCCTGGCCGGAGTCGTAGAAGCCCTTATCGCCGAGCGCACCGTTGATGAGATAGACGACTTTCTTCCCCTTCAGCGACGAAAGGTCGCCATTCCCGGCGGGCGCGGCCGCGTCGGTCGACGACGCTGCAGTATCGGCAGGAGCGGCCGTTTCAACGGCGATGGTGGTGTCGCTCGCCGACGATGAGCACGAGGCCAACGCCGGCACAATGAACGTGGCGGCGGCGGCAACGGCCGTCCAGCGACGGGAACGGGAACGCAGGGTGGACATGGGGACCTCCGGAAAGACAGATGGCGTGAGACTCAGACTGAGTCAGAAACTGACTCACAGTGAGTCAACCACACTCCACGGCATCGTTCAAGCCGTTCCGGTACCGTCACCGTCCATGTCCGACGCCTTTGATCCGCTCCGCCCCTTCCGCCTCGATGGACGGGTCGTGATCCTGACCGGGGCGAGTTCGGGTCTCGGCGCCCGCTTCGCCTGCGTTCTCGACGCACTCGGGGCCACCACGATCCTGGCCGCTCGTCGCCTGGACCGCATGACGGTGTTGGCTTCGTCCCTGAAGCGAGCCGAAGCGGTGGCGTGCGACGTGGGGGTTTCCGGGGCCAACGAAGACTTGGTCAAGCACGTCATGGCTACCCACGGCCGTCTCGACGCGGTCATCGCCAACGCTGGTATCTCCAACCCGGTTCCCGCGGTGAAGGAGGATCCCGAGGCGTTCCGTCATGTCGTCAACATTGACCTGGTCGCGCCGTACGCCCTTGCCCGAGCCGCCGTCCCGGCCATGCGAGCGGGCGGGAACGGCGGATCGATCGTCATGGTTTCGTCGGTGGCCGCATTCGTCAGCACTCCGTTCCTCCCCCAGGCCGGGTACGTGGCCGCCAAGGCCGGGCTCGCCGGACTCACTCGCGAATTGGCCACCCAGTGGAGCCGCTACAACATCCGGGTGAACGCGCTGTGCCCCGGCATGTTCCCGTCGGAGATGACGACCGATGTGGTCGAAAATGCCGCCGTCAAAGACGCCTTCGAGGGGGCCATCCCACTGCGACGCCTCGGCGACACCCACGAACTCGACGGCGCCCTGGCCTTCCTCGTGTCCGGCGCGTCGAGCTACATGACGGGTCAGACGCTGGTGGTAGACGGGGGCCTCGCAACGCAGTAGCGATTACTGCCGAGCGCTACTCACCCGGAGGGTCTGCTCCGCGGCGATGGAGATCCGGATCGACGGAAGGCTTGGAAGATATGTGTCGATACGGTCGAGCAAAGGATCGGTCCACACGCTCGGCAGAGTGCCCGTCATGGCGCCGAGCACCGTCCCGACCAAGCCGGCGTTGCAGTCCACATCAAGACCAGCGCAAGCGAGGAGCGAAAACGACTCCGTCATGTCGCCACCGCCGAACCACAGCGAAGCAATGACCGCGCCGATGTTCGGAACGGCATGAATCCAATTGCTGTCGCGATGACGACGTTCGAAGTATGGCCAGACATCTTCAAACGTTGCCGATGTTCGACATCGATCGGCCACGATGGCGACCTCCGTCCGGTACAACGAAGGCGGCAGCAATGCCACGGCGGCACCAACGACCGCGCCCGGATCGTCGATCACGAAGGCCAGCGCGGCGAGCATCGCGGCGAACGCCGCGCCCTCCACCCCGTTACCCCGGTGCGACACCAATGCTTCCGTGCGCGCCATCGCGGCGGCGGCGAGCGGCCGTCCCGGGCAAAGCTGACCGAAGACCATCGAGCGCATCTGCGCCCCGATCCAGTCGACGAACGGATTCCTCAGCACGGCTGCGTCCGGTGCGCCAACCCCGCGAGCAAGATTGTCGAGCGCCACCCACTCGGCCGACCATCCAAATGGTATGCGAGCGGACCATCCGCGCGCATAGGTAGCTGTCGACGCGTCCAGTTCCGAATCGAGAAGCGATAGAGCTACCAGTTCGTAGACAACGTCATCGTTCAGCGTGTTCGGTGCCGCCACGTACCCGCGCACTTCGCCGTAGACCAACGCGATGGCCTCACCTCGACAGCCTTCGAGCGCCGTGCCGAACGCGCCGCCAGCGATCTTGCCCTGCCAACTGGCTAGCATCCGAGCTTCCAGCTTTGCGATCCCCGGCACGGGTTCGATCACGTGCGCAGGCACCGACGAAACCGACGGGGCCTTTAGTCGGCCACGTTCCAGCGCGTCAAACAAGCGGTCGGCGGCAATCGCCAACTCGGATTCGTCGGCGCCGTCTTTCACCGCTGACCACCCTTCGCCGAGCACCAAAAGGGCAGCATCGATGTTCCAACCGAGCTGATCGGCGGCGACC
>JANLQX010000230.1:0-1800 GCA_031368095.1 Actinomycetes bacterium
GCAGGGCTACTGGATTCCTCGTGGGTGGGCCGTTGACGGTCCTATCAAAACTGGGTCTCGGATCGATGTGATCGGCCGGAACAACGAACCGACCATTGGAGCAAATGCCATCGCCGGGGTGGCGTGGGATCAGCACACAGGTATCGCCAAAGTCGAAGTGCAGATCGACGACGAACCGTGGCGTGATGCGGACCTTGCCGCCGACGGCGGTATCGACACGTGGCGTCAATGGAAGCTGGCCTGGACCGCTGCCGCTGGCCGCCACAAGGTCCGCGTCCGGGCGACGAATGCCAAGGGCGCAACGCAGGTCGAGGCGCGGGCGACGGTCGATCCCGATGGAGCCACCGGGTGGCACACCGTCGAAGTCACCGTCCGATGAGTCAACCCGTCAAAAGGTAAGCGCACTTAAGTCGGGATGCCACTCGCGGCTTCGACGCACGGCATCGTTCCAGCGGGCACGGACGTCGGTGGCTGCCGGTGAGGGGTTCACCACCGTTGCCGGACGCCACATCGTGGCCACGTCGGCCCATGTCCACGCGTTGTCGGCGAGACCGGCGAGGTATCCCGCGCCAAGCGCCGTCGCTTCGACCACGGGCGAAGTTTCAACCGGTCGAGCCGTGGCGTCGGCGAGCGCTTGGACGAAGACGGGATTGGCCGACATTCCACCGTCGATACGAAGCGATGTGATGGGTTGCTTGGCGTCGGCTTCGGCGGCGTCAACGAGATCAGCCCCGCTCATCGCCACGCCCTCGAGGACGGCGCGAACGATCTCGGCGCGCCCGGTGCCACGGGTAAGGCCGAGAAGGGTCCCACGGGCGCCGTAGTCCCAGACCGGGGTGCCGAGTCCGAGAAGGGCCGGCACGAACACAACTCCGTTCGAGGTGGCGCACGAACCAGCGACGTCGGCCGACGCCGCCGGCGAGCCGAGCAGGCCCATGTCGTCGACGAGCCAACCCACGCACGACCCGGCCGAGAGGGCGATGGCTTCGAGGCCGAACATGGTGCGGTGTTCTTCGGCCCAAGCGACGATCGGAAAGGTTCCTCCGGCGCTGCGGGCGAGTGCGGATGGTCGTTCGGGTCCGAGGACGATGTCGAGCATGGCTCCGGTGCCGAACGTGATCTTGGCATCGCCGGGCTGGACGCACGACTGACCGATCAGCGACGACTGCTGGTCTCCGGCCAGGCCAAGAATCGGTGGTGCACCGCTCAGTGCGGTGGCGTGGCCCACCGTGCCCACTCCGGCGACGATCGTGGGCAGACTCGACGTCGGGATCCGAAAGAACTCGCAGCGTGCCTCATCCCAGATGATTCGACCGTCATCGGTGATGTCGATGAGACCGGTCACGGCGGCGTTCGTCGCTTCGATCACATGGGCTGCGCCATTCGTGAGTGTCCAGATGATCCACGAGTCGACGGTGCCGAAGCACAGGTCACGAGTCCGGTCCGGATCGTAGGAGTCAAAGAGGAATTGCGCTTTCGTGGCGCTCTGGTTGGGACTGATGTCGGTGCCCATCGCTCCCGCCATTACACACATTCCGGCGGTGCGAAGGTCCTGCCAGCCGATGCCGTTGGCGACCGGAACGCCAGTGGCGCGGTCCCAGACGACGGTGCTCGCTCGCTGGGTGGTGAGGCCGACCCCGCGCACGGCACCACCGGCCGCCAGCGTGGCGTTGGCCAACTCAACGGCGAGGCGGGCCGTCTTGATCGGGTCGAACTCGACCGCCCCAACAAATGGTGACGTCGGCGCGTTGGCGGCCCGTCGTTCGCCATCGAGCGTGCCGTCCGGACGAACGATCACGC
>JANLQX010000364.1:0-7280 GCA_031368095.1 Actinomycetes bacterium
TGCTCACATTGAACAGCACGATGAACAGCGAGGGCACCAACGCGATCGCGGCGATGAACGTCGCACCGGGCAGCGTGATGCGGTCGAGGATGAACTTGAAGAACCGCTCTGTGGGGGGACCCGGTCGGATACCGGGAATGAAGCCACCCTGCTTGCGTAACTGGTCGGCCTGTTGCACCGGGTCGAACGTGATCGCAGTGTAGAAGTAGGCGAAGAAAATGATCAAGACGGTGTACAGGGCCACGTGCGGGATGGTGTCGCTGCGCACCAAATTGTCCGAGATCCACGCCTGCCAACTGGTCGGCAACACTCCCTGAAGCAGCACCGGAAGGTACAGCACCGAACTGGCGAAAATGATCGGCACCACGCCCGCTTGGTTGACTTTGAGCGGAATGAAGCTCGATTGCCCCCCGAACATCCGCCGACCGACAACGCGTTTGGCGAACTGAACGGGAATGCGACGTTGTCCGTTGTCGATGAAGATGATCGCCACGATCATCGCCAGGACGACAAAGAGGATGACGAAGAAGATCGCCCAGCCCTTCTCGGCGCGGATACGTCCGCCTTCCGCCGGTAACCGGCTCACCACGTTGGTGAAAATGAGAAGGGACATGCCGTTGCCGATGCCGCGCTGGCTGATCATTTCACCGAGCCACATCACCAGTGCCGTGCCGGTGACAATGGCAATCACGCCGAGCGAAACGCGGGGAAAGTTCCAACGGCCGCCCTGGTACAGGTCAAACGTGGAGCCGTTGGCTGTTGCTTGGAAGATGCCCCGTCCGCCGTTGTGGAAGATGAAGACGTAGCCCACAGCCTGAATCGTGGCCAGAAACATCGTGAGGTACCGAGTCCACTGGGTGATTTTCTTTTGTCCGGTAGCGCCGTCTTTGGACCATTGCTCGAGGCGCGGGATGACCACGGTGAGGAGCTGAATAATGATCGACGACGTGATGTACGGCATGATGCCGAGCACAAAGATCGAGAACTGGGTTAGGGCGCCACCCGAAAACAGGTTCAGGAACCCAAGGACGCCGTTTTGGGCAGACTCCTGCTTCAGGAGCCGGAGTTGCTCAACATCGATACCCGGTACCGGCACATGGGTGCCAAGACGGAACAGCGCAATCACGGCGATGGTGAAGAGGATCTTCCCCCGCAGTTCCGGCACCCGGAACATGTTCTTCAGTGTCGACACGAGCTGGTTGCTTCCTTTTGGACAACTTCACTACGGGACAACCGCCGGTACCCGAAGGCATCCGGCGGTTGGCGCGAGCAAGACGGCGATGGACATCGGTGCCGGCGGACCCACGAGGGCCACACAACACCCGTCGACGGGCGACGACTAGCGGTTGGCGAACTGGTTTCCCTGCGCCGCCGGTCGAACACCGAAGGGCTTGGAAAGAAGTTCAACCGTACCGCCTGCACCGGTGATGGCAGTGGTAGCCGTGGCCGAAAAGGCGTGAGCCTTGACGACGGCCTTGCCGGTGAGCTCGCCGCGCCCAAGGACCTTGACGAGCACGCCCTTGTGAATCAGGCCTGATTCGTACAGGAGTTCCGGGGTGATTTCGGCGTGACCGGCGTCGATCACGGCTTGGATCGTGTCGAGGTTGACGGCGTAGTACTCGACCCGGAACGGGTTGTTGAAGCCACGAAGTTTCGGAATACGACGGTGGAGCGGAGTCTGGCCGCCCTCCATTCCAGGCTTCACATTACGGCGGGCTTTTTGACCCTTGGTACCACGGCCGGCCGTCTTGCCACCCTTGCCGCCGATACCGCGACCGACGCGCTTGCGACGGTGCGATGAACCCGGAGCGGGCTGGAGATCATGGATCTTGATCGTCATTTAGGTCACGCGTCCTTCGTGGTTTCCGACAAATACTCGACCTTGATCAAGTACGGAACCCGGGCGATCATCCCGCGAATTTCCGGACGGTCGGGCAGGGTGTTGGTGGCGCCAATCTTGCGGAGCCCAAGAGCGCGCATGGTGCCACGATGCTTCGGGATAACCCCGATCGTGGAGCGAACCTGGGTGACTTTAATTTCCGACATCAGTGACTCGCCTCCGCACCCATCTTGGCCAAACGCTGCGTCTCGCGATAGGCACGAAGCACACCGCCAGGGGTGACTTCCTCGGCCGACAGGCCGCGACGCTCGGCCACCTGATCGGGGCTGAACAGCGACTGCAGGCCCTGGATCGTGGCCTGAGCCACGTTGATTCGATTCGACGAACCGAGCGACTTGGCGAGCACGTCGTGCACACCGGCGGCTTCGAGGACGATCCGAGCAGCGCCACCGGCGACGACACCGGTACCGGGAGCAGCGGGCTTGAGCAAGACCCGACCGGCGCCCTTCTCACCAATGATGATGTGGGTGATGGTCGAGCCGGCCAGCGGCACGTTGAACAAGTTGCGCTTGGCTTCCTCGACGCCCTTGGCGATGGCGGCCGGGACTTCCTTGGCCTTGCCGTACCCGAGCCCAACACGGCCTTTGCCGTCGCCGACGACGACAAGGGCGGTAAAGCTGAAGCGACGTCCGCCCTTGACTACCTTGGCGACTCGGTTGATATGGATGACGCGCTCTTCGAGGTTCGGATCCCCCGTGCGGCTCTGCGGCTCCCGATCGCGTTCGCGTTCTCCGGCCATGTTAGATCCTTCCCTCAGTGGTAAGGAGAATCCGGCGACGATTCAGCGCAGCCATCTCAGAACTCCAGTCCTGCTGCGCGAGCAGCGTCGGCGACCGCAGCAATGCGACCGTGATAGATGAAACCGCCGCGGTCGAAGACGACCTTGGAAACGCCGGCCGATTTGGCCCGGTCGGCGATCAGCGAACCAACCTTGGCCGAAGCGCCTTTGTTGCCGGTCGCTCCATCGCCTTTGACGGCCGCCTCATGCGACGATGCGGCGGCAAGGGTGACCCCGGTGGTGTCGTCGATGATTTGGGCGACGATGTGCTTGTTCGACCGGAACACCGCCAAACGGGGACGTTCGGTGGAACCGTGCACCTTCTTGCGGGCACGGGCATGGCGACGAAGACGCGCCTGCTGCTTCTTTTGCGTTGCTGTTGGCATGACGAACTCGCTTCGTTACTTCTTGGCGGCCTTGCCCGCCTTGCGGCGGACAATCTCACCGGCGTAGCGGACACCCTTGCCCTTATAGGGCTCAGGCTTTCTGATCTTGCGGATGTTGGCGGCTACCTGGCCGACCAGCTCCTTGTCGGTGCCCTTGATGACGACACGGGTCGCCACCGGCACCTCGAATTCGATGCCTTCAGGAGCATCGACGAACACCGGGTGGCTAAAGCCAAGCGCAAGCTCGAGCTTCTTCGGACCCTGCGCGGCGGCCCGGTAACCAACGCCGATGATCTCAAGTTCTTTGGAGAACCCGGTCGAGACGCCCGTGACCATATTGGACACGAGCGTGCGGGTCAGCCCGTGGAGGGCCTTGGCCGAGCGCTCGTCGTTGGCGCGCTCGACAAGGAGCGTGGTGCCGTCTTCACGAACACTGATGTCGGCCGGGATCGTGCGGGCGAGGACGCCTTTGGAACCCTTGACCGAGATCTGATCACCGGCGATGGTGACGGTGACGCCGCCAGGAACGACGATGGGAGATTTACCGATACGAGACATGGCTACCTCACCACACGTAACAGAGGACTTCGCCGCCAACGCGACGCTTGTGCGCCTCGCGGTCGGTCAGGAGCCCCTGGCTGGTGGACAGGACAGCAACGCCGAGGCCACCGAGGACCCGGGGCAGATTGTCGGCGGGCTTGTAGACCCGCAGACCGGGCTTGCTCACTCGCTGGATACCGGAGATCGTCCGGACCCGAGAGTCGGAATACTTCAAGGTGATCTCGAGCGTGGAACCGGGCTTGCCGTCGTTGACCTTTACGGTCACGGCACCGATGTAACCCTCGCGGGCCAAAATCTTGGCCAGCGATTCCTTGAGCTTCGATGAGGGCATCTTCACCGTGTCGTGCTTGGCCGTATTCGCATTGCGGATACGGGTGAGCATGTCGGCGATGGGGTCGGTCATAGTCATGACAGGCCTCCTTGGGTGTTGAAACAGTGCGACGAGCAACCAGCGAACATAGTCATAAGAAACTCCTCACCAGCTCGCCTTGGTCACGCCGGGGACTTCCCCGGCATGGGCCAAATCGCGAAGGCAGATCCGGCAGAGGCCGAACTGCCGGAAGACGGCACGCGGACGGCCACACTTCTGGCACCGCGTGTAGGCCCGCACCTTGTACTTCGGCGTGCGGTTGGCCTTTTCGATCAAGGCTTTCTTAGCCATTTCAGCTCTGTCCTTCACGCTTGAACGGAAAACCGAAGGCGTCGAGCAACGCCCGTCCTTCGGCATTAGTGCGGGCCGTTGTCACGATGGTGACGTCGAAGCCCCGGGTGGTATCGATCTTGTCGTAGTCGATCTCCGGAAAGATCAGCTGCTCGGTAACGCCGAACGTGTAATTACCGCGTCCGTCGAAGCTCTTCGGATTCAGCCCACGAAAGTCCCGAATGCGAGGAATAGCCAGCGACACAAGACGGTCGAAGAACTCCCACATGCGATCGCCGCGCAACGTGACCTTGGCGCCGATGGCGTTTCCTTCACGAAGCTTGAATCCGGCGATGGACTTGGTTGCCTTGGCCACCGTGGGCTTCTGTCCGGTGATCTTGCTGAGATCAGAAATCGCACCGTCGAGCAGCGACGGCTGGACCGTGGCCCGACCGACGCCGGCATTCAGGACGATCTTTTCGAAGCGAGGTACTTCCATGATGTTGGAGAGCCCGAGGGTCTCCTGCAGTTGCGCCCGGAGTTCGGTGTTGAACTTCGCCTTGAGGCGAGGCATCGAAGATGGGGCGGGAGTCAAAGTCGTCGTGGTGCTCATGGCAGTTCTGCTCCGGTGCGCTTCAGGACGCGGACCTTGGTCCCGTCGGCCTTGATCTTGTAACCAACCCTCGACGGCTTCCCGTCGGGAGTCACGAGGGCGACATTCGACGCATTGAGGGGCATTGTCTTGTCGACAATGCCGCCCTTTTCGCCAGCCTTCGTTGGCTTGGTGTGTCGCTTGGACACGTTGATCCCCTCAATGAGCACGGTGCCATCGGAGGGACGTGCTTCGGTGACGGCGCCAGTCTTGCCCTTGTCCTTGCCGGACAACACGATGACCTGGTCACCCTTTTTGATCTTCATACCGGCCATCTCAGATCACCTCAGGAGCAAGGGACACGATGCGCATGAACTTCTTGTCACGTAGTTCGCGACCGACCGGGCCGAAGATACGCGTGCCGCGTGGCTCAAGCTTCTCGTTGATAATGACGGCCGCGTTTTCGTCGAACCGGATGTAGGAGCCATCCTTGCGGCGGCGCTCCTTCTTGACCCGGACGACCACACAGCGGACGACTTCGCCCTTCTTGACGGTGCCACCGGGGATCGCATCTTTTACGGCCGCAATGAAGACATCGCCGATCGATGCGTAGCGGCGACGGGTTCCGCCCAGCACCTTGATGCAAAGGACTTCTTTGGCGCCAGTGTTGTCGGCTACCCGAAGTCGGGATTCGGTCTGGATCATCGGGCACGCTCCACAACTTCGACGAGGCGCCAGCGCTTCATCTTCGACAGAGGGCGGGTCTCCTGCACACGAACCTTGTCGCCGAGTTTGGCGTCGCCGGTTTCGTCGTGGGCATGGAGGCGCTGCGTGCGCTGAATGGTCTTGGAGTACGTCTCGTGACGAACGCGATCAACGACCGAGACGATGATCGTCTTATCCATCTTCGTGCTCACGACAACGCCCTCGCGGACCTTCCGACGGTTTTCTCGAGCCAGAAGTTCGCTGGCGGTTTCGATGACTTCGCTCATGGAGCTCACTTCTTCCCGGCCGTAAGGAGTTCGGCGGCGGCAATCTCTCGGGCCCGCAGCACGGTATTGACCCGCGCCACGTCACGCTTCAGCACACCAAGACGGGCGCTGTTTTCCAGCACACCGGTTGCTGCCTGAAAGCGCAGGTTGAACAATTCTTCTTTCAGTTCGCCGAGCTTGGCGACGAGTTCAGCGTCAGCCAACTCAAGGAACGTGGTGATGCGCTTGCTCACAGTGCTTCCTCCCGGGAGATGACGCGAGCCTTGATAGGCAACTTCTGGATGGCGAGATTCAATGCTTCGCGGGCGAGTTCTTCGCTCACGCCACTCATCTCGAACATCACCCGACCAGGCTTGACGACAGCAACCCAGCGTTCCGGGTTCCCCTTACCCGAACCCATGCGGGTCTCGGCGGGCTTCTCGGTCACGGGCTTGTCGGGGAAAACGCAGATCCAAATTTTGCCGCCACGCTTCACGCGTCGAGTCATGGCAATACGGGCTGCTTCGATTTGGCGAGCGGTGATCCAAGCCGGCTCCAACGCCTGGATCCCGTAGTCACCGAAGTTGAGCTCGGCACCACCCTTGGCTTGACCAGTCATGCGACCGCGCTGCTGCTTGCGGTGCTTCATTCTTCGGGGCATCAACATGATTCATTCCCCCACACACGGGTCACCGGGGCAACGATTGAACAGAGCATCAACATGGTTCAGACCCCTCTCACTCGTCACCGGAACGGAAGTGGGGAGTTTCGCTGGCCTGACGGGCGCGTCGCTCCATTTCTTCTTCTTCGTTCAGACGGCGTTCCAGGTCCGGATCGGCTTCGCTGAGAAGCGGCACGGCCGGAACCGAAACCGGCTCTTCCACGGGCTCCTCGCGGCGCAGACCGCCACCAGCTGAGATGACTCGCTTGGGTCGGGGCGCTCCCACGGACTCGCCGGCCGCCAAGGCCGCCTCACGGGCCGCTTTGTCATCGGCCGCCGAAGTCTTATAGGGAAGGATGTCGCCCTTGTAGATCCACACCTTGACGCCGATGCGGCCGTAGGTGGTCTTGGCCTCACGGAAGCCGTAGTCAATGTCGGCGCGTAAGGTGTGAAGCGGTACCCGACCTTCGCGGTACCACTCGCTCCGGCTCATTTCGGCGCCACCGAGCCGGCCGCTGCACTGGACTTTGATGCCAATGGCACCGGCCTTCTGCGCCGTCTGTACCGCCCGCTTCATGGCCCGACGGAAGCTGACCCGACCGGCAAGTTGGTCGCCGACGCCCTGCGCAATAAGCGCAGCATCGAGTTCTGGCTGCTTGATCTCGACGATGTTCAGCTGGACCTTCGGGTTACCGGTGATCTTCTGCAGGCCCGCCGTGAGGCGCTGGGACTCCGCGCCCTTACGACCGATCACGATGCCCGGGCGTGCGGTGTGCACATCGACGCGCAGC
>JANLQX010000371.1:0-20286 GCA_031368095.1 Actinomycetes bacterium
GCCGTAACGGCGATGAACTCGCCCTGTCTGATCGGCAGGATGTGTCGGGTTTGCCTGGTGGGTTCGGCGTTCATCGCTCGAGCGACTGGCGACTACGCGTGTCCCGGGCCTCGGGCGAATGCTTTTCCACGACGCTCCAGGCTACGGCGCTTTCGGTTTGTCGACCGACGAGGCTCAGCCCGGGATTCCGCTGGCCAAGATCGTTCCGTACTCGGCGACTTGCTCGACATTCCTTAGCTTGATTCATACAGATGAACGACCTGATTGCCGGCGCTCTAAAGCATGAAATTTTCCCGGTCGGGCAGCTCTTTTCGGTTGCCTTTGATGACCGACGTTCGATATACTCGAATACATGTTCCTATCCGACTCCGACCTCGAAGTTGAGCTGTCAGATCTGGATCAGTGGAGTACAGAACTCGCCGAGAACTGGCGCCCAGCCGATGAGCGCGAGGCGGTCTACGAGGCATGGCATCGGGCCGAGCAAGCACGGCTCGGACTAATCGATTCGCTCATTTGGTGGGAGCGGGCCGACGCCCATCGCCTCGATGGCGCGAGGTCGCCAGCCGGATGGCTTCGAGGCAAACTGCAGACTTCCCATGGGCACGCGGTCGGATTGTTGCGGCAGGCACGCGGTCTGCGTGACTGCCCCTCACTGCATCATGCGTTGGCGTCCGGCACGATCACCTTCGATCAAGCCGACCATCTGATCAACGTCTTCACTCCCGGACGAGCGAACTATGCCGAACGTGATGTCGACATGCTGATTGAACACTGCACCTCGCTCTCCGTGGCGCACTGTCGGATCATGGCGCGCCGTTGGGCCGACGCTGTTGACGCCGAAATAGCTGCCGTCACGGCCGACGAGGGTGGCGAAGTTCCCGACCCCGTCGCCACGGTTTCGGAGCTGCGCATCGGTGAGATTCTCGACGGTGACACCATCATCGAAGCAACCTTCAACGGCAGTGACGCTGCCGTGCTTCAAACGGCATTGGCGGCGGCGTATCGTCTCGGCCAACCGGCGCCGTCGGGTGATAGTGAGGCGCTGGAAGACGGCGTCGAGGCCGTCGACGCGGACACCCCGAAAGACGATCGGACCCCAGCCCAACAACGCGCCGACGCGCTCGTGTTCATCGCTCAGTTCTTCCTCGACCATCACCACACGGTCGCTCGTGGCAACGGGTCGTCAATCAATCGGGCCCACGTCAACATCACCGTCGACCTCGACCGCATCACGAACAGGCATCTGACCGGGCACGCCGAAACGCCATACTCGCTCAACGGTGTCGACATCTGGTCCGTGGTGCAAGCGTGCTGTGACTCGTCGATCGCCCGTATCCTGACCGCTGGGCCATCGATCGTGCTCGACCTCGGTCGAGAGACACGGGTGGTATCGCCCGCCCTCCGCAAAGCCGTGGCCAAACGCGACCGAACTTGCCGGTTTCCTGGATGCGACATGCCTGCCGCGTTCACCGACATACACCACGTCAGGCACTGGATCCGGGGCGGCTCGACCGATCGCGACAACTGCTGCTTGCTGTGTCGACGTCATCACACACTGATTCACAAAGGCGGCTGGACCGCCACCGGCAACGCCAATGGCATCGTGGTGTTCACCGGCCCCGAAGGCACCCAACACCCGAGCCGACCACCCAACCTCCAGTCACCGCTGCGTATCTGACCGTGCTGGGCGTGACGGTTTGGGACGCTCGGTGCCTCGATTTCGCACGGGTGCCTCTTGACAGAACGCTTTTCCGCGGCACGATCGGTCGTCACCAGGTAGGGCCGCGATGGCAACGACAGCCTTGCGGTGGAGAGCGCGGTCCGTGCGGGTGAGTCGGAGTTCGGTCCGGTGACCTTGGTGGTGAACAACGCCGGGGCCGGCGGTCCCGCTGGGCCTTGGTGGGAGGCTGGGGCCAGGGAACAAACGGATCGCAAGAACAACTGCGACCGGTAGCGTGCGCCTTCGTGGAGTCGACGCGTATCGACAAGTGGTTGTGCGCCGTCCGGGTCTACAAGACCCGATCACTGGCCACGGCGGCGTGCGAGGGTGGCCACGTCGAGATCAACGAGAAGCCGGTGAAACCGTCCACGCCGGTGCGGATCGGTGACCGCGTGGTGGCCCGAGTCGAGCACGACGACCGAATCCTCGAAGTTGCCCGGATCATCGACAAGCGGGTGGGCGCTGGCGTTGCCGCCGAGTGTTTCGTTGACCACACACCGACCGTCGAACGCGAACCTTACGTGCCGGTGTTTGCTCGAGATGCCGGAACGGGTCGGCCGACGAAACGGGATCGACGCGATCTCGACCGCCTGCGCGAGTAGGTCCCTTAGACGAGCGAACGCACGAGGTCGCAGATCTCCTGGGTGGCGCCCCGGCCGGGAGCGGGGTAGGTCATCTTGTTGCGGGTCACAGCCACGCCGAGGCCGAGCTCCGGATCGGCGAAACCGACCGAGCCGCCGGCGCCGCCATGGCCGAACGCCGACTCCCGGGGCCCGAGCAGGCCGTGAATGACGTTCCCTTGCGGGTCCGGTCCGACGCCACCGAGGGTGAAACCGACGCTGCGACGGATCGGCGCCATGAGGACCCGGTCGACGGAATCGCTGCGAAGACGCTGCATTTCGGCGATCGCCCTCGAAGAAACGAGTGGAGCGCCTCCGTTGGCCAGAGCACCGTACATCTTGGCCAGCGCCCGAGCGGTGAAGTGACCGTTGGCGCCCGGCATGCACGCCATGCGGACGTCCATGTCGTTGAAGTGCTGCCACAGTGATTTCGGCATCGCTTCATAGAACGGGGCGTCGTCGGGAATCGGCAACCCGTCGCCTGCCGGTACGAGCTCAAGGGTGGTGAGACGGTCGACAAGGCCCGGTTCATCGGGCAATCCGAGAAAGAACTCGTCGGCCACGCCGAGCGGTTGGGCGATCTCGGTCATCATGACCTCCGACATTTGTCGACCGGTAGCTCCCTGCACGATCCCGCCCACGATCCAGCCAAAGGTGACGGCGTGGTAGCCCGTCGCCGTGCCGGGAACCCAGGCCGGTTTTCCGCCGGCGACCCACGCCAGGCCGGCGTCCCAGTCGAGCAGATCTTGTTTGCGGAGGTCCGGCGGCAGCGCGTGGAGTCCGGCCTGGTGACTCATTGCCTGGGCGATGGTGATCTCGCCCTTGCCGTTCTGGGCGAACTCCGGCCAGTAGGTGGCGACGGGGGCTTCGTTGTCGATCACGCCGCGGTCCACCAGTTGCTGGACGACTGTCGACGACGGCCCCTTGGTGCACGAAAAACTCAGAAACAACGAATCGCGCTCGACCGGACGATCGTCACCGGGGCCCCGAGTGCCGGCCGCCACGTCGATGATCTTCTCGCCGTGGAGGTACGCCGCCACCTGGCATCCGATCTGGGCCCCATCGGCCACTTGCGCGTCGATGAGGTCCTGCACAGCGGCGTTGCGATCCATTCGGTCGAGTCTGGCCGACCGGGACCGATCTCTTTACCGCGCAACGGCGGGCGCACTCAGTGTTGCAGGTCGGGTGCGCACCGTATGGGCCGTTCGACGGCTACCGTCCAAGGCGCGCTCACTCGTCGTGAGGCGTGTCGACAGGGGATGTGCAGCACGTGGCTATGAACACCTATGTGGCGCTCTTGCGGGCCGTGAATGTCGGCGGCACCGGCAAGCTGGCGATGTCCGAACTGCGGGAAATGTGTGAGGGCATCGGCTTCATCAATGTCCGCACCTACATCGCTAGCGGGAACGTGGTCTTCGCCAGCGCGTTGTCGGCTCCAGAGGTGAAGGCCTCACTGGAGGAAGCGCTGGCCGTTTATGCGGAAAAGCCGGTCGGGGTGGTGGTGTTGTCGCCCGAGGAAATGGCGACGGTCCTAGCCGAGAACCCGTTCGCCGACCGAGCGCCGAATCACACGGTCGCGATTTTCCTTGATGCGGCGCCGCCGGCCACTGCTCTTGACAAGGTCACCGGTCGAACCGACGAGGACATGGCCCTCGGCCAACGGGTGATCTATGTCCATTACGGCGCCGGCATGGCCGATTCGAAGCTCAAGATTCCCGCCGCGTCCAAAGGCACCGCCCGCAACATGAACTCCGTTGCCGCCTTGGTGCGCCTGTCCGGCTGACGACGGCGGGTAGCGTTTTGCGCAACGTGACGACCAACGAACAATCCGCCGAGGCACACCACGATCCGCAGGTCGGCGCAGTGTTGGTGAGCGAGGCCGAGCTCGACACAATTGTCCGCGGCCTCGGCCAGCGGATCGGCAACGACTACGCCGGGCTCGATTTGCTCATGGTCGGCGTCCTGCGCGGCGCGTTCGTCTTTATGGCCGACTTGGCCCGGGCCATTCCGATGAGCGTGGAAGTTGATTTCATGGCCGTGTCGTCCTATGGGCACAGCACGGAGTCGAGTGGGGTCGTGCGAATCGTCAAGGACCTTGACACCGATATCACCGGTCGCCACGTGTTGCTGGTCGACGAAATCATCGATTCGGGTCTCACCATGAGCTACGTACGCAGACTTCTCTCGGACCGAGGCGCGGCCAGCGTGGAGGTCTGTGCGCTGCTCGTGCGCAACACGATCGATCATGTCAACGAGTCATCGTTGCGCTACGTCGGTCGCAAGATCCCCACCGACTGGGTGGTCGGCTACGGACTCGACGCCGCGCAGAAGTGGCGCAACCTTCGCGACGTCCGTCTCTGGCGCGTCGAAGCGAACTGAAATGATTGGTTGGTTGGTAGGACCGACAATCAGTTCGACAAAACCCGTGGTGAGGAAGCCCAAGTAGGCACGGTCGGATCCCGGCGTGTACGTTGCGCCCCAGTGGAGTCCGCAGCTGGCGGGCGCACCTGATCAGGAGGCGCAGGTTCTGATGAATCGCATGCGATTTGGCATCTTTATGGCTCCGTTCCATCCCGCCGGCGAGAACCCCACGCTGTTGCTTGATGGTGACATGGAATTGATCAAACATCTCGACCGGCTCGGCTTCGATGAAGCCTGGGTCGGCGAACACCATTCGGCCGGGAGCGAAATGATCGCGTCACCGGAGATCTTCATTTCCGCGGTGGCCCAGCACACCCGTCATATCAAACTGGCAACGGGTGTCGTGAGTGCGAGTTATCACAACCCGCTCTGGGTGGCCGAGCGAGCGGTGCAGCTTGACCACATGACCCGCGGACGGTTCATTCTTGGCCTGGGCCCCGGTGCGTTGCCGTCGGATGCGGCCATGATCGGTTTGGATATGCCACACACCCGCGAGCTTCTGGAAGACGCCGTCGAGATCATCACCCAGCTCCTACGCACCGAAGATCCGGTCACGTTCAAGAACGATCGTTGGGACCTTCGTGACGCCCGCCTGCACCTTCGGCCGTACACCCCTGGTGGTCCGGAGATCGCCGTGGCGGCGGTGGCCTCACCGGCCGGGCCGCGACTGGCTGGGCGATATGGGCATGGTCTCCTGTCGATCGGGGCCACGACCGCCGCGGGCTTTGATGTTCTTGCCCACCATTGGGACGTGATGGAGGAGCGCGCCGCGCACTATGGCGTGGCCGTTGACCGCAACGCGTGGCGCCTTGTCGGTCTGATGCATCTTGCTGAGACGCGCGAGCAGGCCTACCGCGATGTCGAGCACGGCATGCTCGATTGGTTCGACTACTTCCAAGAGACCGCGGCGTTTCCGCAAATGGCCGTTGGTGATGGCAAGACGGTGCGCGAGTGCATCGACTTTGTGAATGAATCCGGACTGGGAACCATCGGCACGCCAGATGATGCGTACGACCAGATCGATCGGTTGTGGAAGCAGTCCAACGGTGGATTTGGCGCCTATATGCAGCTCGCTCACGACTGGGCCAATCCGGCTGCTCGCTTCCGTAGCTACGAACTGTTTGCTCGTCACGTTGCTCCGAGATTCCAAGGGCAGTACCACTCGACGGTGGAGGCCAAGGTTCGGGCTCGTGCGGCGCGTCCGGAGCTGTCGGCCAGCAACATGGCGGCGGTCGAGGCCGTCACCGCGAAGTATCAGGCCGAACTGGCGGCGAAGTCAGGCTGAGCCTCCGAAGCGGATCCTCTGGCTCAGCGCCACGCCTTCGATGGCGCGTGGGCCGAGGCCAGTTTCGTGGGCTCCAAGAGTCGCCATACCCGGTGGACTCGCACGCGTCCATCGGTGTTGCGACATACGCCGAACATGTCCAGGAAGGACAGGGTGTCGTCGACGGTGACCCGTAAACCGAGTCGGCCGTTGGCCAGAACGACCGCAACCGCCGCACGCCCGGCGTAGCGAGCGTTCAGGTTGTGGTTGAAACGCACCACCCGGTTCACCCCGACGATGGGATGGGTTGCGGCCCGCACTACTCCGCCGCCGTCGGAGAACTGCATGATGCCCGGTGAGCATGCGGCGGCGGTAGCGAGAGGGTCGCCCGAGGCAAGGGCCACGAGAAAGGCCGTCACGGCATGGCGACCTTTCCTCGGAGCGGCGAGCAACGCGAGTCATCCGATTCCTTCGTCAGACAAGACGATCGCGCCCCCAGAATTGTGACAGTCGAACGTCAGCTCGGATTGGAGAGGCTCGGCGAACAGACCGTTCCCGGGGCGGGCACGGTGCCATCGACCAGGAACCGGGCGGCGGCGTCGCGCACACAGGCACTCTTGGTGATGGCCACGTGGCCACCGCCGTTGCGGGTGAGGAGTGTGGCCCCGAGCGCCTGGGCCATGGACTGGGACCAGCGGTACGGAGTGGTGAGGTCAAAGGTGTTCCCGATGACCAACGTTGCCGCTCCCACCTGCGAAACGAGCGGCACCTGCGCAGTGACCGGGGCGGGCCAGTTCACGCAGGTGTAGGTCAGTCTCGCCTCGCCACGAAGTCCGGAAAAGTGCGGGCCGACGGTCGGTGTTTGCGAATACACCGCCTGATAGGCCGCTGGGTCGCGGGGTAAGAGTCCGTCGCGGCAATTGATAGCGAAGTTCGTCGCCGCCGAAAACTGATCGAGTGGCACGAGCCGTTCCGAGGCTTGATCGGATTTGCTGTCGGCCGCCGTTTGGTTGAAGTTCGGCGAAATGCCGGTCGCGAGTTCTTGCAATGCTCGGCCCAGGATCGGCCAGCCGTTGCGGGGGTACCCAACCAGGTCGGAGATCGTCGAATCGAAGAACTCTTCGGCGGAGTCACGTCCGCGCCTGGATGCGGCGATGTAGCGCTCGCGGAGCGAGTCGTATTTCGCCACCAGGTCGGTGCCGTCGTTGAACGCGCATGGCGTCAGCGCGCCGGACGAACAGTCGGTGAGGAAACCGACGAGCGCCGACTCGGTGGCCGCAATCGGATCAAGGAGTTGGTTCACCCCGAAGCGACTGGGGTCGACTGCGCTATCGAGAATCATCGATCGAACCCGGGTCGGAAACAGCGATTGGTAGACCGCCCCCAAGTAGGTGCCGTAGGACATGCCCAGGAAGGAGATCTGCGTCTCGCCGAGCGCTGCTCGAACCGTATCGAGATCGCGTGCCGCGGTCTCGGTGTCCAGGTACTGGAGCCGATCGCCGTCAGTCCTCGAGCATGTCCGGCCGAACTCGTCGTAGTACGCCGCATAGTCGCGGCCGACGTCCGGCGCCAGGATCCCGACGCCGCAGCGGAGGGGAATACTCCGCGTGGTACCCCTCGGGTCGACCCCGATGATGTCGAACCGACCCAGCACTTCGGGCGTGAGGAACTGACCGGCGGCTCGAACGAGGTCATAGGTCGGTCCACCCGGTCCACCGGGATTCACGAACAGGACACCGATGCGTGGGCCGGGGCCGGTCGCTCGTCGGCGTGACACGAACATCGTGACGCGATCCGACGCCGGGCTCTTCGGATCGAGCGGAACAACGACGTTGGCGCACTCCAGGGCCGAATCGGCGCACGTCGTGAAGACCGCCGGAGCGAGTGGGGCGATCGTCGTGGTCGAACTCGGCGCAACGGTGGTGGCCGCCGGTGGCGCGGTTGTGCTGGGCGCAACCTTCTTCGCCTTGACCGTGGTTCGCTTTTTGGTCGCCGCCGACGCCGAGTCGACAATGGTGAGCGACGTCGCCAGGATGGCGAAGACGAGTGCACCTGCCAACACTCCAGACGCCATCGTGCCTCGCTCAGGTGTCAGTTGAGAACGGCCCATCAATCAAAGCTATGACGCCCCGGATGGCACGAGGATGAAACACCAGCCATCAGGATCAGGTGACTCGCCTCCCGGCCGATGCCGAACTGCTGTTCCGATCCGACTTCTGTCCCTACGGCGGCTTCGCCGTGGGGGAGCGAGCGTGGACGCTGCTCGTGCCACGTTGTTCGGTCCGTCGTCACGTATTCCTGATCGCACCCTGGTGGCTGGCTGGATCATCAACTTCTTTCGCTCCGCCGCCTGACGACGTTCGGCGACGGTTACTCCGCCCACCAGTTTCTGGCCAGTCCCGGTGCCGTGATGGCGATCCCGGCGTCAGCGCCAGCGGAGGCAAGACGACGATCGAACGTCATCAGCGACTCCAGGTCGGTCTCCAGCTCGAGGGCGGCGGCGAGATGAAGAGCGTCGAGTGTCCGAAGGCTGGAATTGCCGACCGATCGAGCCGCCATGAACGTAGTTTCCGACGGCACGATCAGCGTGATCTTGCTCAGCACGTCGTCGATCACGTCGGGACGAACACCAAGACGGAGGCCTGCTCGATGGGCCTCGACCCCGAGAAGTGTCGAGGACCAAAGATCAGCGCGCGTAACGACGCGGCGAACATCTTTGGAGTGCGCTTCCTGCACGAGGACCTTCAGAAACGCCGACGTGTCGATGTAGGTGATGCCCATCCTCAGACGTCGGCGCGTAGATCATCGAGAACAGATGATGCCGTTTTCGCACTCTTGATCGCCGGGGGGAGGTCAGCGGGCGAACTTGTTGCCCGACGGACCCGTCCCGACGCGACCAACGCCGCTGAACCCCGGAGTGATGTGGGGGGCACGATCACGGCAACGAGCGTTCCCCGGTCGGTCACGCCCAAGGTTTCCCCGGCCCGGACCCGACGAATGACCGCTGACGAGTGTTGCTGCAGTTCTCGAATGGCAATCGACTCCATGTGCGTCGATCGTAGTACCAGCGTGAGTGAAGTCGGTCGAACTAGCGGCCGGTGAAGTTGGGGGCGCGCTTTTCGAGGAAAGCGAGAAATGCTTCGGCGGTGTCCTTCGACGAACCGATGGTCACGGTCTGCGTCCAACCCTCGGCCTCGAGGGCTTGATCCATGGTCAACATCGAGCCCTCGTTGAGGAGTTTCTTCGACAGCCGCAGCGCCAGCGGCGGCCCGGCGGCGATGCGACGGGACCAATCGGTCACGTAGGCGTCCAGCTCGGCTGTGGGCACGACCCGGTTGACCAGACCGATGCGCTCGGCCTCGGCGGCGGAGATCACGTCGGCAAAAAAGGCTAGTTCCTTGGCCCGGTGCAGACCGATCAAGCGGGGAAGGAGCCACGTGCCACCGAAGTCCAGCGCGAGGCCGCGCTTGGCGAAGATCTCCGAGAACCGAGCACGGTCGCTGGCCACGATCAAGTCGCAGCCAAGGGCCATGTTGCAACCGGCGCCCACGGCGACACCGTCGACCTTGGCGATCGTCGGCATCGGGAGTCGATGCAGAGCCATGGCCACCTCTGACACCTCGCGCATCGACAGCAATTGATGGCGAGGCGGCGCGTCGCCCCGTGACGAAAGGTCGGCACCGGAACAGAACTCGCCGCCGGCGCCCGTGAGCACCACACAACGAACGGTGTCTTCGTCGACGATTTGGCGAAGTACGCCACGGAGATCGCGCCACATCTGGGCGTTGATGGCGTTTTTCTTTTCCGGGCGGTTCAGCGTGATCGTGGCGATTCCGGCGTCGTCGGAACCGGCATCGCCGATGATGAAGCTGAGCGTTTCGAGATCCATGGCTGGCAAACCTACGGAACGACCGGTGGTTTCACCCAACCGGGAAGGTGCTCCACCGGGCCGGGTTCAGCCGTCTAGGAACGGGTGACGACGCAGGCCATGTTCGCCCATATCTCCTCGACGCAGTTGGAGTTGCGGATCGGGTGGAAGGCGTTGTGGTGTTGGGGTTACGGGTAGGGGTCGGGTCGTCCGGCGGCTGCGCAGAGTTGGCGGTGTCGTTGTTGGGTGTCGGGGTCGGGTGGTGCGGGTTGTGGTGGTGGCCATGGTGGGAAGGTTTCTCCGTCGACGGTCCAGGTGCCGTCGTGTTGTCGGATGATACCGATGCTGGTTTCGTGGCGGTGCGGGTGGCAGTCGGGGCCGCAGAGGTGGCGGAGGTTTTCGAGGTCGGTTGGTCCGCCGTGGTCCCATTCGACGGTGTGGTCGGCGTCGCATCGGTGCCATGGCGTTTCGCAGCCCGGTTTCACACAGAACCCGCCGTCACGAAGCGCCAACGCCAGCTTCTGGAGGGGTGACGCAAGTCTTCGGGAACGGCCGAATTTCATGATTGCCCCATCAGTGGCTTGGATGGCGGCGTAGATGTCGGTTCGGGGATCGTCAACGAGTTTGAGGGCGTCTTCGGTGGGGATCGGTCCGACACCGAGAATCTGGCATTCCAAGGTTTCGGCTTGCATGGTGATGATCATCGCGGTGCGGGCCGGTCCGCCCGTCGACGTCCCGTTCATGACCGAAACCAGGGTGTCGGCGAGGCGTTGTTCGCGGGGTTCGTCGTCGTGTCCGCCGAGCGTTTCGGCCCGTTGGGGGTGCGCAGCACGCCATGCCGTGTCGCAGGCGTCGTTCAACGTGGCTTTGATCTGTTCGCCTTCGACGGGCGGGAGGATCACTCGCATACCGATGCACCCGTTGTCGGTTTTGAAGAATTTCACTGACCGGGCCCGTTGTTGACGTTCCCGGACGCCTTTCGCGTCGCGATCGATCAGGTATTTCGTCACCGTCCGACCGAAGTCATCAGGCGACTGGTTCGGCGCCATGGCGAGCAGCCCGCCGGCTTCGGTGTTGTCGGTGATGGCTTTGAGGTGACGGAGGTGTTCGCCCGACACTTCACCGTTGGCCAACGCGTCGCCGGCACCGGGGACTCGTCCAACGATGTCCGCCACGTCTACCGCTTTGCGGGCTTCGGCCGCCGACATCCCAAACCCGCGGGCCAATGTGGCTTTCGTGTCCCGTGCGGTCTCGATCTTCAACACGCCGACAAGAACTGCCTCGAACGCGGCGATCTCTCCACGGAGCCGCCGAAGCTGTTGCAGACCGACCTTCGCCGCAGTGGGGCCCCAGTGCACCGACGAACTGCGTGGCAAGCAGAGAAGCATGAGGGCCTCGATCTGCTGCTCAGCGACGTTTGTCATAGGTCTACTGTAGAACAAATGTTCGTCGTTGTCAAGCGATTCGTTCGAGAATGTTCGGAATCTTTCGGACAACTGCCTGGCGCACCCGAACGCGATGTAACTCCAACGAAGGCTTTGGCGATCGCGCGATATCCGGCGTGTTGATCGAAAAACGAGGGCATGGGCGTTGCGCGCGCCGTTCGTGATCGCCGTGACGATCGCGCCGGTTGTTGTTCGACTACTGCTGCCGATGTAGTCATGATTTCGTTTCGCCTCCTCGGAGGGCTGGCCCGGGTGGCAATGCCCTCCTGGAAGCCCCGGGTGTCGCACACCTATTGAGCACCGTCCAAGTCGGGTCGCCGAATCGCCGAACTCGAGAAAGGGAAACTGTCACAGGCTGCCGGTACCATCGACCCCATGAATCAACTCGTTGTCTTCGATGGCGATGACACCTTGTGGATCACCGAGCCTCTTTATGACGATGCCCGCCGTGCAGCAAGCGTCGTCGTGGGTGATGCTTCGTTCGACGTCGACGAATGGGACCGGCTCCAGCGCGAGATCGATGTCCGCAACGTCTCCGTGCTGGGTCGTCTACGCAGAGCAGGCGACGAACTCGACTCCGGATGCGCGACCGGAGGGGTTCATCGTGGCACTTTCCATGGTGCTCTACGTGCTTTGGGACTTTTTTGGCTTTCGCGTCCTTCGAGACCCCTTGTCCCGAATGGCTCTTGGAGGGAAACCGTCGACGAAGTACGGCCCTCGACGGAAGGTGACTCTCGCATGCATGGTTGCCTCAGTCGCACTTGCCATTGTCGCGTTTTCGTGGGAGTCGCTCCGACGGGACACTGGACTGGTGATCTGGTTCGACGTCGCGCTTATCGTGCTGTTGCTCCTGTACCGGGTGTTCAAGTCCACCTGGGATGACAACATCAAAGCACGCGCAGAGTCGAGGCCGAAGGCGGCGCTAATTCGATTCGCGGACTGGCAAAGCATCGTTCCGAGGGCTGTAGCTCTGGACTGGGCCACGCTCGCCGAAGTGGCCGCCAAAGACCCCGAGTTCAAGAATTCCGATAAACCGGCTCCGACAGGTTTCGAGATCCCCGACGGCAACGATCAAGTTTGTCTTCGAGTTCGAGCCGCCATAGCTCGGCTTTCCGAAGCCGGAGCAGTTCAGATGGCATTGAGAGATAACAAGGAGATCGCAACGCTCACGAAGGCCGGGCTTGCGTATGCGCAGCCGACCGACAGCGCATGACCTTCCTCGTCAAGCGGCGGAGTTCAAGTCCAGAGAATGCCATCCATCACCGAGGACCGAACTACGGGCCCGCTCGCATTGGTTGGACTGAGTTGAGGTGATTGGCGCCGGTGGGTGGTTGGTCCAGCCCAAGATCGATCTGTGCACGTGTTTCGTCTTGCATTTCTCGAGCCGGCCTCAGCGCGAGGATTCGTCCACGGCTCGCCTGCTTCGCTGGACATTTTGGTCGGGCTCGACAGGCTGAAGAAACTTCACTGACCGGCCCGGTATCGACGTTCACGAAAGCGATCGGACATAGCGGCTCCTTCCCAGCCACCGGCCGTGGCCGATGAGTGCCTAGAGCTCGTTGGTGTTGAAGGTGTCGCACTGCGTCGGCTCGCCGGAGCGGAAGCCCTGCAGGAACCACTTCTGGCGCTGCGCCGACGAACCGTGGGTCCACGACTCCGGAGTGACCCGCCCCTGCATCTTTTCCTGGATTCGGTCATCACCGACGGCCGACGCCGCGTCGAGACCGAGCCGGATGTCCTCGTCGGTCAGTTCGACGATGAGCGGCTTCGGGCCCTTGGTGGCGTTGTTGGCCCACACCCCTGCGTAGCAGTCGGCCTGGAGTTCCAGGCGGACCGATCCGCTGGTGGGGCCTTGCTGGCTTCCCTTCGCCGTCTGGCCGAGCAGGTTCTGGATGTGGTGGCCGTATTCGTGCGCAATCACGTAGGCCTCGGCGAACGGGCCGCCCTTGGCGCCGAACTTTGTCTGCAACTCTTCGAAGAAGGAGAGGTCCACATACACCTGCGAGTCGGCGGGGCAGTAGAACGGGCCAACGGCGCTCGTGGCTGCGCCGCAGCCGGTCTGGGTCTGTCCGCTGAAGAAATTGGTGGTGGCTTTCTTGTAGTCGAGGCCCGACCGTGAGAACTCGTCGGCCCAGTAAGCCTGAACGCTGTTGACCACGCCGACGTTGCGACAGTCCTGGCGGCGATTGGCATCGGCCCCGGTCTTGCATTCGGTTGCGAGGTTGGTGTTTCCACCGGCGCTTCCGGCTGGCGAGGCGGAGTTCGAACCGAGGCCGGACTGACTCTGCGACGACGAGACGCCACCGAGCCCACCGTTGCTGCCCGAACACATCTGCAGGCCGACGACGACGAGGATCATGATGAGCCCGAGCCCGCCGCCGCCCGCTTTGCCCATCGGGAAGCCGCCGCCACCCATGCCGCGGCCGAGCCCGCCAAGGCCACCGAGCCCGCCGCCGCCACCACGGCCGCGTTGATCGTCAACCTGGGAGGTGTCGAGGTTGGCGTTGTCGTCGAAGCGCATTGGGGAAAGTTCCTTCTCCGAGATTGACTGCTTTGCGCAGCGGACACTACTGGGGTGGCGCCCGCCCGTCGCTACGAGAGCCCGTAGGTGGTGTTCTCGCTGCCTTCGTTGGCCGTAACGTTGCCCCGCCGTTGCAGTTCGATGAGGTGGGCCAACACGCTTCGGCCAGCCGCCTTGACCAGCCGAGAGTCGAGGCCGACGTAGATCGACGCAACGAGCGCGTCGATAGTTTTCGGTCCAGTTCGGAGCAACTCCACGATCTGCTCGGTGCGGTGGTGGCGGTGGACGATCAACGCGTTCACGAATTTGTCGGGCTCGGTGATCGTGGTGCCGTGCGTGGGCCAGTAGCGAGCGTCACCGGCCCCGTTGATCATTGCGAGTGACTCGAGGTAGTTCCGAAGGTCGCCGTGCGGCGGTGAGATCACGCTGGTGGACCACCCCATCACATGGTCGCCGGTGAACAGGATCCGCTCGTTCGGCGCCGCCGCGAGCTCCACTCGGTAACAGAGGTGATTGCTGATGTGGCCGGGCGTATGCACCGCCTCCGCGCGCCATCCAACGCCGTGCACGAAGTCCCCGTGGCGCAAGACGCCATCGGGAACGAACGTCCGGTCGCCCGACTCCTCCGACGAGCCTTGCTCCTCATGGGCGCTGGTTGGGTCGCCTGGGTGGGGACCGAAACCGTAGGTCGACGCAGTCGTATGCGCGCGTAGTGGGACGCACCCCGGCGAATGATCGGGATGCGTGTGGGTGACGAGCACATGGGTGATCGTCTCGCCAGTGAGCTGACGCATGAGCATGGCGATGTGGCGTTCATCGTTCGGACCTGGATCGATCACGGCAACGTCGCCGCGGCCGATCACATAGGTGCCCGTTCCGCGAAACGTATACGGACCGGGGTTGGCGGCGACGATGCGACGAATGCCGGGGGCGACGTCTTCGAGCACACCGTGCAGCGGATCGAATCCTTTGACGAAATGGGGCCCGCTCATAGCACTGCATCTTCGTCGGGCTTCGTCCGTCCCGGCCAGTTCGCGAGCTTCGGCATGAGCGCGCCCAGCCGTCGATGGCGCATCGAACCGGCGACGACACCGCATCCGTAGGCGGCGTCGTCGAGGGTCCGCAGGGCGACGAATCGCGCTGGGTCGAGCGGCGGTCGCCGGCGTCGATAGTCACGTAATCCTTGGACCATCGTGGCGGCCGCGAGCGCCATGGTCAGTCGACGGCGACGAGTGAGCAGCGCCGCGGTAACGGCAAAAGGGAACCACGTTCGGGCCATCGCGTCGGCTGTTTGCTCCAGTGCGGCGAGGTGACCTCGCACTGCGAGTCGTCGAGCATCACCCCTCCGAAGAATCGCCAAGCGATCAGCGAGGCGCTCACCGGTCCAGACGGCGACCGCTCCACCGACAGCGACGCCGAGCGGGTGAAGAACCATGGGAAGCCATACGGCCACGCTCCACGGCGAAAGCACCGCGGGCGGAACCCGTCCCCGGTGGCGGGCGTCGAGTGCCGCCGCCGCCGTTCCGTATTGGTAGCGGCGACGAAGCATCGTGGGAACCGTCGCTCGGTGATCGTGGGCCACGGTCGCGCCGGGCTCGTAACGGAGCACGGCTCCGTGGGAATGAAGGCGCCACAGCAGGTCCACGTCCTCGCCGACGTGCAGCGCCTCATCGAAGCCGCCGACCGACGCGAACGTGGCCGCCCTAACAACGAGCGTCGCCGCGGGTACGTAGGCCACTCGCGTGGTGGGAGCGATCAGTGCCGGTTCGGGTCCGAGATCGAGAGCACTTCGTACGTACTCATATCGTTCGACCACCGACGCACCGGCGTTCGGCGACACGTCAGCCAGTCCGACGATGCGCGGCGCCACGAGGTCTGCTCGGGCGGCGCCGTCGGCGTCGAGGTGAGCGATGCAGAGGTCGAGCCAACCTTCGATCGGAACGACGTCGCTATCGAGGAAAGCCACGAATGCCGTCACCGCCGCCGACGCGCCGGCGTTGCGCGCGGCCGCCGGCCCACGCGATGTCGTATGCGCGAGTACGACCGCTCCGGCCTCGCTCGCCACGGATGCAGACGCGTCGGACGACCCGTCGTCAACCACGATCAGCTGAGCCCCTCGTGCTCGGGCAGGTTCGAGGGCATTGAGCAAACGACGCAGCGGCTCCGCTCGATCACGCACCGGGACGACGATGGTCACATCGTCGAATCGGCGTGTTCCGTTCGGGGTCGGTATGGCGTGGACGATCCCACGCTGGACGAGAGTCGCCACGAACCGACTGGCCGCCGCTCGTCGCTGCGGCGCCAAGCTTTCGAGGACTTCGCCGAGCGTTGCGCCGGCCCGTAGTTGGGCAAGAACAGCATCGGCGGGTGGCCTGAGCCGCAGGAGCCGCATCGGTGACCCACCCACGGCCACCGGAGTGCCGTCCGGACCGACCGCAACGGTGAGCGTTGGATCAACCCGAAAGGTGGAGCGCTCGTCCAACGGGGCTCCGGTCATGGGCTGATTCCAGCACGGACCGCACCGTCGGTATGCTCAGGAGCACTATGAGCCCCGCCGTTGCCACCGAAGTCCGCCTGTCCTCGTCCGACGCCCCGGCCGGTTCAACGCTCCTCATCGATGCCGATCGGTTCGACGCTGATCTCTTCGACGACAGCGACGAACTGCTCGTCGAAGAGATCTCGATAGACGGCATGTGCGGCGTCTACTAGCGGTTCGTTCAGCGGCTGGGCCAACTCAGCTTTAGGCTCACGGTCAGTGAGTCGGCCTCGGATCTTGGTGGTTGATGATGAGGCGAGCATCGTCGATGTGCTCACGTTCTCGTTGGAAAAAGCCGGTTTCGAGACACTCGTGGCCAATGACGGCGTCACCGCCCTGCGCCTTGCTCTGACCGCCAATCCGGATCTGATCCTGCTCGACGTGATGCTGCCCGGCCTCGACGGTCTCTCCGTCTGCCGGGAGGTTCGCGCCGCCAGCGATGTGCCGATCATTCTTCTCACGGCGAGAGGAATGGAGGCTGATCGCGTGGCCGGGCTCGAGCTCCACGCCGATGACTACGTGGTGAAGCCTTTCAGTACCCGAGAGCTAGTAGCACGTGTGCATACGATTTTGCGACGCGTGTCGGTGAACCCTTTGCCGTCGCCATCGCCCGCGGGCTCCGGGCACGAGGAGATCATCGTCGGCGCCCTTCGTCTGGACCAGGGAACATTCGAGGCGTGGTGGGGGGATGAGCCGATCGGGCTCACGCGACTGCAGTTCGATCTATTGACGGCGCTGGCCCGTCGGCCGCGCATGGTGTTCAGCCGCGAACAACTCCTCAACGTCGTGTGGGGAACCGACTTCACCGACGACGTGCGCACCGTCGACTCCATGGTCAAACGACTCCGAACGCGCCTGCGTGACGCCGGAGCGCCGGATGGTCTGGTGGCCAGCCGACGCGATCTTGGCTACTGCCTCGATGCTGCCGTCGCCGCGCCATCGATCTGACATATTCGTACCGGAGGGTGGCCGACCTCGGGGCGAACGTCGCTCCCGCCGTGTTCGGAGCACTCCATGTCACCAGCAACCACCACCCGCCTGTCCATTGCCGCTGCCGTGCTCGCTGCTCTCGCCGCACTCAGCACGTCGTTCCTACTCGGCCGCCAGCCGGCGCGAGCAGCCACCTTCGTGACCTCCCCCATCGACTCGTCGCGGCCCATTCGTGAGCGACAGATCACCGTGACCGGCAAGGCTGAGCAACGCATCAAGCCCGATCGCGCCACACTGTCGTTCTCGATTGCGACGAGCTCCAAGATTCCCTCGGCGGCCCAACTCGCCAACGAAGCGGCGACCGCAAAGGTGATTGCGGCGTTGAAGGCGGCTGGTGCGAGCAATGGCGAAATCAATCCTCGTGGACTGGTGATCACCACGGAGGAACGTTCCGAGCAGAACCCTCGCATTCCGATCGAACTCCGCACGGAGACCATCTCAGTGACCTACACCGTTGTCACGACAGAAGTGGCGGTGGCCACCAACAAACTCGGTAGCGTCGGCAAGATGGTTCGGGGTGCATTTGATGCCGGAGCCACCACTGGCAGTGTGGATTTTTCTTCGTCCAAGATGCGTACGTTGGCCGACGATGCACGCGCCGCGGCGATGAAGGCTGCGGTCGAGAAGGCCGAGGCGATGACGAAAGCGGCGGGCGCCGCTCGGGGGTCGGTCATCAACATCGGACTCGACGAATGGAGCCCGCTGCAATACCGGGGGCAGGGCCGCGTCGAGCTCAACCGCCAGAACGTGGCCGAAGTATCCGCCGCTCCAACGCCCGAGTTGATGAACGAGCAATTCGGTGGCGGGATGATCTCGGTTTCGGCGTCGGTCAGCGCCAGCTTTGAGATCGTTGTCCGCTGACCATGATGCGCCGCTCGCCACTCACCGTCCGGCTTGTCCTCAGTCATTTGTTGGTGATTGTGGTGGTGCTCGGAATCGCCGGTGTCGCACTACTCGCCCAGTCCCGTCGCTACTTCATCAATGCCGACCGACGGGCGCAGCTGATCCAAGCTCGAGCGGCGGCGGCGAGCTGTGACTCGGTGTGCGTCGCGAGTGGGCGGGCTGGCGTCGGCATGCGGAACACGTCGTTGCCGTCGGGGGCGGTCGTCTCGCAGAACCGCAACATCAGCGAAGCGGCCACCCGCGTCGAGGCCTTGACGCAAAGAATTCAGACCGAACTCACGTCGACGCTCACCATCGTCCCGCAAGGGTCCGCCGCCGCGGAGCCATGGATCACCGCCGCCCTGCGAGGCACCGAAGCGACCAACGTCTCTGGTCGTTCGCTGGTGGCTGCGGTACCTATTCGGTCGGGAACCACCGTGATCGGCGCCGCCGTCGTGCGAGGAGATCTTGGCGACGTCGAGTCCGTTCTCGGTGACCTTCGTCGGGCGCTCTTCGGGGTGTTGGCGGCGAGCGCCGTTGTTGCATCGATCATTGGGTATCTGCGAGCCCGAGCAATTGCTCGACCAATACGTGAACTTACGATGTCGGCGCAAGCCATTTCCGACGGTGACTTTGATCGACGGATTCCGACGGCGAAGGGAGCGGACGAGCTCGCCGTCCTTGCCACCACGTTTGCGTCGATGCGCGATCGTGTCCGTCACGAACTCGCCACGCGCGCCGCGTTCGTGGCCGACGCCAGCCACGAACTTCGTACACCGCTCACCGCGATTCGCGGCTCGGTCGAAGTACTTGAAGATGGTGGTGCCGATGATCCGGTCGTGCGAGCGAGGTTTCTTTCCTCGCTCCGCCAGGAGACCGATCGACTCCTCGGCCTCGTGAATGGCCTTCTAGGTCTCGATGCTGGGGATCGTGCCATGCGGCGTGAGCCAGTTCACTTGGGCGCGTTGGCGGCATCGGTCGTGGAGCAATTGGGTCCGGAAAACCTTTCGCTCGACGTCGAAGCCGGCCCGCCCGTGCTCGGTGACGTCGATCAACTTCGTCAGGTATTGGTGAACCTGATCGATAACGCTCGAACCCATGGCGGGGACACCGTCGTCATCCGGATTCGCACCGAGGACGAGCGAAGCATCGTCGAGGTGAGCGACGACGGGCCGGGCGTTGCCGAAGTCGATCGCGAGCGGGTCTTCGAACGCTTCGTCCGCCTCGACCGCTCGCGCCAGCGCACGGCGACGACGGGTGCGCCGTCACCGGTCACCGCGAAACGCCATGGCGGTGCCGGCCTCGGCCTCTCCATCGTGCGAGCCATCGTCACGAGTCACGGAGGCACCGTGGCGCTCCACCCGGGCGCCGACGGGACCGGAGCGACCGCCCGGGTCATCCTTCCCGCTCAGAACTAGAGCCCGGTACCCAGCAAACCCGGTCGAGGAGGTCAGCCGAGCTTGAGCGCTGAGTTGTAGCGGCGCTTGGAGCCGAGGTCCTCGTGGATGGAACGGGCGATCTTGGCGTAGGCCACCGACGCCTCCGACGTGGGGTCCGACACCATGATTGGTTCGCCGATATCCATCCCGGCGCGCAACTCCGGCACGAGCGGCACCTGGCCGATAAGGGGGACTCCGAGCGTCTCGGCCAGGTCGGCGCCACCTCCGGAACCAAAGATGTCGTAGCGCTTGCCGTCGTCGCCGGTGAACCAGCTCATGTTCTCGATCACGCCATGGACCTTCATGTTGATCTGCGGGGTGCGGGCCATCGACGCCGAGCGCTGGGCGACGCGCTGAGCGGCGGGCTGGGGCGTGGTCACGACGTAGACCTCGGAGCGCGGCAGATACTGGGCCATGGAGAGCGCCACATCACCGGTACCCGGGGGCATGTCGATGAGCATGAAGTCGGGCTCGCCCCAGTAGACGTCGACGAGGAACTGCTCCAATGCCTTGTGGAGCATCGGGCCGCGCCAGATGAAGGCCCGATCCTCTTCGACCATGAAGCCAATGGACATTGCGG
>JANLQX010000372.1:0-8075 GCA_031368095.1 Actinomycetes bacterium
CCGGAAAATCTCGACGGATCTCGTCACGAACCTTCTGCGCGGTCGAGCCCTGAGCCTCCCAACCAGCCCCCGAGAGCGCGCCCGTCAAGGTGATCGCCAGCGGAGCTGCGCCGAAGACGACGATGGCCCACACCATCAGCACGCGCCGTGAGTGCCGAGCGGAGTATCGAGCGATGCGGGCTAGTAGGCCGGCAGTTTCAGTGGCCATCAGTGGTCTTCTTTCGAGTGCGAGCGCGACCGAACAAGGCCACGCAACGGAATTACAAATCAGATTGCGGAAGGGCGCGGAACGCGCCCTGATCAGGCGAGCTTGGTGAACATCTTCTGGACATCGGAGATGTCGTATCCCTCGGCGGCCGAGCGCTCCGGGTCCTGGAGACACCAGGTCAGTCCGGCTGCCACCAGGGTGAAGCCGGCCTGCTCCAAGGCCTTGTTGGCCGCCGACAGCTGCGTGACCACCTGGCGGCAGTCGCGCCCCTCCGTCAGCATCTGCTGAATGCCGCGGACTTGGCCCTCCACTCGACGCAAGCGGCGGATCAGGTCGGCCACGGTGTCCTCAGGAAGTTCCATCCGGCCAGAATACAGATACCCCCGGGGGTAGTCAAGGGTACCCCCGGGGGTACCCTTGAAACCCTTCAAAATCGCTCAGCGGAGCTCGCGTTCTCATAGCGGCGGCTCGCTTCTTGGATTACGCGGACGTAGTTGGCTCGTTCGTAGACATCGGGGTCCGGCACGTTGGCCACGGCCATCGAGCCGCGAAGCTGACGCACCGATTCGTAGTCGTTCTGCGTCATCCACGCCGAGAGACCGTTGCGCAACGTGGTGAGGTGTCCCGGGCCGTGGCGAAGGAGCGACGCAGTGGTCATCACCGCCGACGCACCTACGAGCAACGCCTTGGCCACGTCGGCCGGCTCATGCACCCCGCCGGACACCGCGATGTCGGCTTGCACCCGTCCGCTGAGGAGCGCTGTCCATCGCAACGGCAGGCGAAGGTCGGTTGAGGTCGATAAATCAAGACTCGGACTGACCTCAAGGGAAGCGAGATCGATATCGGGCTGATAAAAGCGATTGAAAAGCACGACCCCGTCGGCCCCCGCATCTACGAGGCGACGCAGCATCGACCCGAGCGCGCTGAAGTACGGCCCGATCTTCACAGCCATGGGTATCGATACGGCGGCCCGGACGGCAACGACGAGCGCAAGGATCGCACTCTCGACTGAGGCAGACGTGTCGTCGAGATCAGCCGCTACTCCGTACACGTTCAGCTCCAGTGCATCGGCTCCAGCGTCGGCCAGTTGCGCGGCGTATCGCGTCCACCCCGATGCGCTCGTTCCGTTGACACTGGCTACCACCGGAATGCGCAAGGCGGACTTGGCATCGCCCACCAAACGGATATGGCGTTGGGCAACATCCAACGAATCGAGTGCCATCGACGCCAGCGGAACGGACTCGGCGTGGACGAGCGACGTGAGGCCGCTGGCGGCCAGAATGAACGAGGTCTCGCGGTCGACGTCTTCCTCGAAGAGCGACGGAAGGACCACCGCCGCGGCCCCGGCCGACTCCAGGGCAACCAACGAGTCGATGTGTCCGGTCAACGGACTCGACGACGCGATGATCGGATGCGCCAACGGGAGGCCGAGGTAGGTGGTCGACAGATCGGCGCTCAAGGCTGTCCCTCCGGTTGCTCCGGTTGCTCGGCGTGCTCGACGTGTGGGCTGATCGATCCCGGCGCGGTGCGTTCGATCTCAGCGAGTTGCTCGTAGTACCTCCATCGTTCGTCGACGTCGGCTTGCGCCAGCGCGGCGAGTTCGAGCGCAGCCGATGGATCCGAGTGATGGAGGCTGGCGAACCGCATCTCCGCGTCCATGAACGCCTGGACCGGAATCGTCGGCGTCTTACTGTCGAGCTGGAACGGCGTGACATGCGCATCGTCGCCCGGGTGGTAGCGGTACAGCGGCCAGTACCCGGACCTGACCGCATCTTTCTGATGCGACATCGATGTGCGCATATCGATCCCGTGAGCAATGCACGTGGAGTACGCAATGATCAGCGACGGACCCGGCCAGGCTTCGGCCTCGGCGAACGCTTTCACCGCCTGGACGTCGTTTGACCCGATGGCGATCTGGGCCACGTAAACGTTGCCGTAGCGACGGGCCTCGGCCCCGAGGTCTTTCTTGGCGGTGCGCTTTCCGGCTGCCGCGAACTTGGCGACGGCACCGCGGGGCGTGGCCTTCGACGCCTGGCCGCCGGTGTTCGAGTACACCTCGGTGTCGAGGACGAGGACGTTCACGTCGCGCCCTGATCCGAGCACATGGTCGAGTCCGCCGGACCCGATGTCGTAGGCCCATCCGTCCCCGCCCACGATCCACACGTTGCGACGCAACAGTGACCCGGTCAACGGGGCCAGCCGTCGAGCCAACAGACCAGACTCATCGGCGCGCGTACAAAGCTGTTTCAGAAGTAAATCGAGCTTGGCCACGAGACTCCGTTGAACGGCGGTGGTCGCATCATCGACCGGCTGGCGATGATCGACGGCGAGCAAATCACCGGCGATCCCGCCAAGCGCATCGGGCTCGATCTCTTCGAGACGACGCAGCGCCGCCCGGCCGACGTCGTGTTGACGGTCGAGAGCAACTCGCATGCCAAGACCGAATTCGGCGTTGTCCTCAAACAACGAATTCGACCATGCCGGGCCACGTCCCTCCCGGTTCGTCGACCACGGGGTTGTCGGCAGATTGGCGCCGTAGATCGATGAGCATCCGGTGGCGTTGGCGACGATGCTGCGATCGCCGAAGAGTTGGGTGAGCAATTTCAGATACGGCGTCTCACCGCAACCGGCACACGCGCCGGAGAACTCGAACAACGGTTCACGGGCCTGAGCCCCCTTGACCGTGGTCGGGTCCAGCAGTCCCGGTTCAACCGAATCCATGGCCAGGAACGAGGACCAGTTCGCCCGCTCGGCATCGAGGCGAGCTTCGATCGGTTCCATGTTGAGGGCCTTGTGTTTGACCTGCGATTTGGAATGGGCCGGGCACACATCGACGCACCCCGCAACCGGTGCAGTCCTCCGGTGCGACCTGGATCGTGAGATGCAAGCCCGGGTGGTCGTGCGATCGGAAGGGCGCTCACCGGCAGTAGGTCGCCCTCCCCGGCCAAGATGCGGGAGGTCACTCGTTGGATGAATTCCGAGGCGTCGGCCGGAACGAGTGCTCGTCGCTCGGTCCCGGTGATGGCACCGGGGCCCGCGTCGGGGACGGGGAGTTCGACGAGACGGTCGACGGCCAGGTCGACGGCGGCCAGGTTGGCCTCGACAATCCGGGGTCCGAACAGCGCGTAGGTCTTGCGAATTGCGGACCGGAGCGCGTCGAGCGCCACATCGTGCGGGAGGAGGTCGGTGGTCAGGAAGAACGCCGTCTGCATCACCGTGCTGATGAGGCCCGGGAGTCCAACGTCACTGGCCGCTCGATGAGCGTCGATAATATGCACACGTAGGTTCTTGTTGATTATGTGGCATTGTGCCTCGGCGGGAAGCCGATCCCACGTTCGCTCGGGCGCGTAGGGACTGTTCAGCAGAAACACCCCGCCGGGCCGGGCGATGGCCAGCACGTCGAGCCGGTCGAGCAGACCCACCTGATGACAGGCCACCACGTGGGCATCAGCAATGAGATAGGTCGAGCGGATTGGCCGACGAGAGAACCGCAGGTGCGAGACGGTCACCGAACCCGACTTCTTCGAGTCGTAGACGAAGTACCCCTGGGCCGTCATCGCCCCGATGTCGCCGACAATCTTGGTCGTCGACTTGTTCGCACTCACCGTGCCGTCGGACCCAAGGCCATAGAACACGGCCCGCACGTCGGCGTCGTCGGTCGTGAACGAGGGGTCGACCGGGAGGCTGGTGTGCGAGACGTCGTCGGTGATGCCCACGGTGAAGCGTTGCTTCGGTGTTGACGATGCAAGTTCATCGAACACGGCCTTGGCCATCGCCGGGGTGAACTCTTTTGACGCCAGCCCAAATCGGCCGCCGGTGACTAGCGGCATCTGCCGTTCGCTGTTCATCGTAAGTGCACAGATGACATCGAGCAGGAGTGGATCACCGGGTGCGCCGGGTTCCTTCGTCCGGTCGAGAACGGCCAACCTGGTCACCGTGGGAGGCAATGCGTCGACAAACGCCGCGACCGGAAACGGCCGGTAGAGATGCACCTGAAGGACACCGACTCGTTGGTCCCGTGCGTCTAGCGCCTCGACGGTCTCGGTGACGGCACCGATACCTGAGCCCATGATCACGACAACGCGATCGGCGTCGGGCGCTCCGGTGTACTCGACCAGGTCATAGTGACGACCGGTGAGTTCGCCAAACCGGTCGAACGTCGCTTGGACTGCGGTCGGCACGGCGTCGACAAACGGATTGATTGCTTCGCGAGCTTGGAAGAACACGTCGGGGTTCTGTGCTGTGCCTCGGAGTGTCGGGTGGTCGGGGTCGAGGCCCCGAGAACGCAGCTCGGCGATCGCATCGTCGTCGACGAGGGCGCGGAGTTCGTCGTCGGAAGGTATCTCCACGCGGGCGACCTCGTGCGAGGTTCGGAACCCGTCGAAGAAGTGCAGGAACGGAACACGCGTGCGCAGCGTGGCGGCGTGCGCCACGGCGGCAAAATCAGCGGCTTCTTGGACAGACCCCGCGCTCAGCATGGCCCATCCGGCCGAACGCACCGCCATCACGTCGCTGTGGTCGCCGAAGATCGAGAGGGCATGGGTAGCCACGGTGCGGGCGGCGACATGAATCACCGCCGGGGTGAGCTCACCAGCCAGCTTGAACATGTTGGGCAGCATCAGCAGCAGACCCTGCGATGCCGTGAACGTGGTGGCCAGAGCGCCCCTTGTGGTGGCGCCGTGCAGCATTCCCGCAGCGCCGGCCTCGGACTGCATCTCGACAACGTCAGGAATTGTCCCCCAGAGATTCGGCCGACCTTCGGAGGACCACTGATCACACCACTCCGCCATCGCCGAGGCCGGGGTGATCGGATAGATCGGGATCACCTCCGATAGCCGGTACGCCGTTCGGGCAACCGCCTCACCTCCGTCGAGAGTCTCGGGCACGTCAGGACCCTTCGTGCGTCGCCAGCAGTTGGTCGACGTGTTGACGGAGCACCTGTTCCGGTTGTGCGCCGACGACCGTCTCGAGGACCCGTCCGCGGCGTTCGAAGACCAGCATCGGGATGCTCATTGCCTGGTACTTCGACGCCAGCCGTGGCGACTCGTCGACATTGACCTTGACCACCTTGAGCTGTCCGGCATAAATGGTCGCCAGCCGTTCGAGAACGGGTGCCACGAGCCGACACGGCCCACACCACGGAGCCCAGAGATCGATCAACGTGAGAAGGCTCGTCTCCGTCGCCGAGGAAAACGATGAGTCGTCGACCTCCACCACCCAGGGCAGACCCTCTCGACAATGCCTGCAGCGCGGCCACCCAGTGGCTGACTTGCTCACACGGTTCTTCTTGCCGCAATGCGGGCAGGTCACGATGGAAAGGTCTGGACTCATGCTGTGGCCGCCGTGATATTTACGTGAAGATGATCTGGCCGCCAGCGGCCTTGTCGTAGAACTCGCCGACGGTGATCACGTCTTGGATCTGCGGAACGAAATCGTCCTTCGAGAGGTCGAACATGTCGACCGATGCTTGGCACGCATACATTCCGGCGCCGGTGTCGCCGATCATCTCGATGAACTCATCGATCGGTGGGATGTCCAATTCGCTCATTTTCTTCGACATCATGTGGGTGGCCAGCGCCGACATGCCCGGAAGTCCACCGATCATCGTCGGGATGTGCATCCCGGGGTTACCGACGGTGGCGACCTTGATGTGCTCGAAGCGCTTCTTGTGTACTGCGTCGAGACCGAAGAACGTGAAGAACAGATTGGCTTCAATCCCTTCAGCGCGGGCGCCGTTGGCCATGATGAGCGCGGGATAGATGCCTTCGAGCGACCCTTTCGACACGATGATCGAGACTTTGGTGATCTTGTCGGCAGTCATATCAAATGCATCCTTTCGGCTTCGGAATTCCCGCAATGCGGGCCGCCACCTTGGCCGGCCCCTTCGGGAAAAGTTGGTAGAGCTCCTTCACGCTGACCCCGGAGGTCTTGCCGAGCACGCGCACTGTCGGCCCGGTGCCTTTCTCGGCGAACTCCTTGCGCATGAACTCGATCACCTGCCAGTGCCTCGGGGAGAGATTGTCGATCCCTTCAGCCCGGGCCAATTCGATGGCAATGTCTTTCGTCCATTGGCTGGGATCGACGAAGAATCCCTCGGCATCGAGCTCAATAGTCGTTCCGGCGTAGGTCGCGGTCGTCATGCTGGCTGCTCCTGGTTGATGGGGGTGTCGGGGCGGCGTTTGCCGCGCGTTGGCATGTCCGCTCCAAGAAACGGAAGGTCACGACCGGGAAGAAGGCCGTGCCAGTAGAACCACTGGAACATCAACTTGCCGAGGTGGTTGATGCGGCTCTCCTTCAGTAACGGCAGGCCTAGCCGCGAGGGGAAGTGTCCGGGCAGCGGCTCGGTGTCGTAGTTGAAGTCGACTAGCAGGGCCTTGCCGAAACCCGTTTCGATGAAGCAGTTCGCATGACCGTCGTACGTTGCGTCAAGCGCCTCGCCGTTCATGAACCGGATGATGTTCTCGACCAGCACTTCGCCTTCGAAGTGGGTGACTGAACCAGCCTTGGATGCGGGGATATTCGCTGCGTCGCCGATGACGAAGACGTTGGGAGCGGCCTTCGATTGCAGGGTGGCTGAGTCCGTAGGAACGAAATTGAGCGCATCGCCGAGGCCGGGTGAACGGGCGACAAAGTCCGCTCCACTGTGCAGGGGAACGACCACGGCAAGGTCGAACGGGACCTCTCTTCCGTCGAAGCCGACGAGCTTGCCGTCGGGCCCGTTCACGGTGCCGGTGTTGAACTCCGTGATCAGATCAATCCCCTTCTCGGACAGAAGGTGGGCAAGCGTCGCGGCGGCAACGGGCTTGGTGAACGCACTGTCCAAGGGCGTGACGTAGGTGAGTTGGACGCGATCTCTGATCCCCTTCTCGGTGAAGAACCAATCGGCGAGGAAGCAGAACTCGAGCGGGGCAACCGGGCACTTTATGGGTTGGTCGACCACGTTGATCACGATGCGTCCGCCGTCGAAACGATCAAGCGCCTTCGCCAGGGCCGTTGCTCCTGGGAGGTCGTAGAACGTGAACGTCTTTCCGTCGACACCCATCTGGTCCAAACCTTCGGTCTCGCTCGTGGTCAATGTTGCCCCGCTGGCCACCACGAGCACATCGAAGGGCACGACCGTGGCGTCGGCGAGCAACACGGTGTTGTTCGCGAGATCGACCCCCTCCACCGCCTGTTCGACAAACGTCACGCCCGGCGCCAGTTGCCGCCGCCGGGAGCGGACGATCTCGGCCGGGTCGGCGAGCCCGAACGGTACGAAAAGAAGACCCGGTTGGTACACGTGGTGGTCATCGCGATCGATCACCGTGATGAACGCGTCGTCGGTCGCGAACCGTCGCCGCAATCGATTCGCGGTCAGGGTCCCACCGGTGCCACCGCCCAGGATCACCACGCGCTTCGTCATGGCTGTTCGCTCCACCGAAGGACGGCCGCCATTGACGCACCGTCGGGCAGACTCGACGGCGGGACGAGCACCACCTCACCGCGGTGGGCCAGGGTGCCGATCACGGCCAGGTTCACCAGTTGGTCCGCATCTCCAGCGACGAATGGCTCGCTCTGCTGCTCCCCGACAGTTTCCGGCACGAGCAACGTGTCCATCCGTCCGCTGGTTGCGGCGTCGAGAATTTCGTTGATGTCGACGCAGTGCCGAGGCGAACCGGTGAGTGAATCGAATCGGTCTATGGACGAACGGCGATCGGTGCGGAGTTCGCTCAGCACGACCTCCCAGGCCGCGGCGTGCAACTCTGTTTCGCTCAGGTCCTCCGGATTCCCAACGACGGCATGGGCGCAGAGTCGAGGGTGGTGGCTGATTGTCCGGTACCCGCTGATCTCGCGTTCGACAGCGGCCAGAACCATGGGCGCACCCGCA
>JANLQX010000403.1:0-2550 GCA_031368095.1 Actinomycetes bacterium
GAAATGGCGCTCCACATAGGCGCGGCTCTCCGCGCCGACGCGGGCGCGTTCGGCCGGCGAGGCGAGCAGCCGCTCGAGGTGGGTGCAAATTTCCTCCGGGGTGGCGGCCTGGCAAATGGCGGCCGGAGCGCCCGTCATGGGGCGGATGACTTCGGGCCGGCCGTGGGCGATGACTCGGGCCGTCTCGTGGACGACGAGACCGAAGACTTCTGACCCGGTGTCGGTTGTCGCGCCCCGGTGCATCCCGATGCGGGCATGTACGGCTTGCCCAATTGGGAAGTGATGGATGTTGATCTCACGACGGATGTTGAGGGCGGCGCGGATCGCTGGTTCGGTGTCCGTGAACCAGGCTTTTGGGGTGGTGCTGTCGGTTCCGAATGGGTGGCCGCCATGTCGGCGAACGATGCCAGTGACCAGAGCCGCGAAGTCGGTGACCACGTCTGCGTAGACGGGTCCGTCGAGTTGGGCGATAGCTGCCGGGTTGTCGAGTTCGGTGAAGAGCAGGGTTCGAGGTTGGGTTTCTCGATGGTGGCCGATTCCAGCACCTCGCGCGAGATCGATGGCCATGGCGCGGTCAGTGACGTGCAACTTCGTGAGCACGGTGGCGATGTTGTTACGGACAGTCTTGGGTGTGATCTCTAGCCGCGCCGCGATTGCCGACACGTCATGGTTGTCGACGAGGGCTTTGAAGACTTCCAGTTCGCGTGGTGTGAGAGACGGGAACGGCGATGGTTCCGCTGCGTGACCAATTCGCAGCAGGTCCAGCATTCGTGAGGCCACGCCGGGTCCGAAGATGGCTTGGCCCACGGCGATGCCTTGGACCGACGCGCGCAGTTCGGCTCGGGGCGCGCCTTTGAGGAGGTATCCGCGGGCCCCGGCGCGTACGGCCGCAAAGACGGAGTCGTCGTCGTCGAACATCGTGAGTACGAGTACTGCGGTACCCGGGTAGGAACGGAGTATCCGGCGGGTGGCCTCGATACCGCCCATCCCCGGCATTTGCAGGTCCATCACGACGACGTCGGGCCGGTGGATCTCAACGGCGGAGAGTGCATAGTCGCCGTTGGACGCTTCACCGACGACGCGAATCGCCGGGTCCCCATTGAGCACTTCACGCAGGCCGGTGCGTATCAGTTCGTGATCGTCGACGATGACGACGCGAACGACGTTGACCGTGTCGGCGGTCTCTAGCGTGGTCATTGCGTGACTAGTGGGAGGTAGGCGTGGACCTTCCAGCCATGAGGTTCGAGTGGTCCGCTGCTGCACCATCCGCCAAGTTCTTCAGCGCGATCGCGCATCGACGCGATCCCTAGTCCGTCGCCCGACGTCTGTTTGGCATGACCGTCGTCGGCGATGATCGCCTCGACTGCGGCCGTGTCGGACCGGATCTCGATGGTGCATGAGGTTGCGGCCGAATGACGGGCCACGTTGTTGAGGGCCTCGGCCACGATGCGGTACACCGCGACCTCGGTGGCGGTCGGTATCGGCCCAATCGGGCCGGTGGAGCAGATGTTGACGTGCACGCCACCGCGCGACGCGCGATCGGCGAGCTCGTGGAGCGCGCCGAGAAGCCCGACCTCATCGAGGCGCGGTGGTCGGAGTCCTTGCACGAGTCGTCGTACGTCGTTGATGGCGTCGTGGACCTCGTCGCGAAGTCGTTCGAGAGTGGTCGCGTCGCTTGCCAACGGGGCACGATCGGCCGCAGCGTCGAGCCCGAGTGCGACGGCGGTGAGTTGCGGGCCCAGGCCGTCGTGGAGATCCATCCGCAACCGGAGCCGTTCTTCTTCGCGGGCGCTCACGATGCGTTCGCGGGACCGTCGCAGATCGTCGGTGAGCAGCGCGTTCGCGACCGCGATGGAAACCTGGTGGGCCACCGCAACGAGTAGTTGCATCTCGGCCGGCGACGCCTCCGCCTCTCCGCTGCGATGTCCGAATACGAGTACGCCGACCGGCCGATTCGCATATCGAAGGGGCAGTCGCGTGACGGCCGACGGTGCCGAACCGTGGGCGATCGACCGGACACCGGTCTCGGCAGGCAGTTCCACTGCGACGTACGGCAGGCGGAGGGTCACGGCGGTCGCGGCAACGAACGCCGGCAGAGTTTCGTCGCTGGAGCCCGTTGCTCCCAGCCCAGCTGTCAAGGTCGACAACACGGCGTAGGGATCGTCGCGGTTGCCGTACACAAAGTGGTCAATCCCGCGCTGGAGCACTATCCGGGTCGGTGAAAACACCAAGGCCGCAACCGCAGCACCGATGATCGATGGCGCACCAGTTCCTTCGGCCCCAAGGAAACCGGTCACGCCGACCACGGCGCCGTAGATCAACGCGACCATCGCAGTGAGCGCTCCATAGAGCAGGGTGCGATCGAGCACGATCTCGATGCCGTGAACCCGGTGCCGCAATGTCGCTGTCACGATGACAGCCACCTCCAACAGCGTGCTCGACTGGGCGACAAGCGCGCCTCCACCGCGGGGGAAGGCCACCACCGACACCGGCACGATGATGGTCAGCGGGACCCCGATCGCAACGAGCCACCACAGGACGCGTCGCTCG
>JANLQX010000419.1:0-2712 GCA_031368095.1 Actinomycetes bacterium
CTCGGGGGGTGTTGGCGTGAATGGTCGAGAGCGAGCCATCGTGTCCGGTGTTCATGGCCTGCAACATGTCAAGGGCTTCGCCGCCACGACACTCGCCGATGACCACTCGGTCAGGACGCATACGAAGCGAGTTCTTGACCAGGTCACGAATGGTGACGGCACCCTTGCCTTCGATGTTCGGCGGGCGGGTCTCAAGACGCACGATGTGGGGCTGGCGGAGCTGGAGTTCGACGGCGTCTTCGATGGTGACGATGCGCTCGTCGGCCGGGATGAAGCTCGACAAGATGTTGAGCATCGTCGTCTTGCCGGTACCGGTGCCACCCGATACGAGCATGTTGAGGTGGCCGGCCACGCATGCCGCCAACAGCTGAGCGGCTTCGGGCGTGAGGGATCCTTTGGCAATCAGATCGTGGATCTGGAGCGGGTCCTTGGAGAACTTTCGAATGGTGAGCGCGGCACCGTCTACGGCTAGTGGCGGGATGACCGCGTTCACTCGTGAACCGTCGGCGAGTCGGGCGTCGACCATTGGTGATGATTCGTCGATACGACGACCGACGTTGGCCACAATCCGTTCAATCACTCGACGCAACTGCTCGTGCGAAATGAAGCGATGCTGGCTACGGGTGAGCTTGCCTTTTTGTTCAATGAAGATCGGCGTGCAGCCGTTCACCATGATTTCCGAGACAGTCGGATCCTTCAAGAACCGGTCGATCGGACCGAGGCCCAGCACGTCGTCGGTGATCTCCGACACGAGCTGATGACGCTCGTCCACGGAGAGAGGCACCGTCTCCTGACTCAGGAGCTGGCTGATCATGTCGACGACCGTGGCCCGCATGTCGCGGTCGCCGGTCGAGGAGTCGAACAACTTGGCACCGAGGCGATCCACGAGCTGTTCGTGGAGTCGCTCCTTCAGCGATTGCAGCGGGTCGGTCGAGCTGCGCTCGTCCTCCTTGCGGGCCGCAGCCACGAGACGAGGGGTCACCGTTCCCGGCGCCGGAGCGATGATGGCGGCCGGAGCCGTGGCGGCGTTCTTCCACGACGGGAGTTCGGTTGCGTCTGGTTCGGCGGCCGCGGCGGCGGCGGCTTCGATGGCCGCTTCGGCGGGAGTGGCTTCGTGCGCCTTGAGGCGCTGACCGAGCTTCATTTGCCCCTCCGCCAGAAGTTGGCCTTTTTGGGAGCAGCGGTGACGGTCGATTCGAGGCCCATCAGCCCCTCGGCAAAGGTAACGAACCGTTTGGCGATGATCGACTTCGGATCAGCGACAGTGATCGGTACTCCTTGGTTGGCGGCGGCGAGCACGTTGCGGTCGGCCGGAATCTGAATCTGGGCACGCATGCCAACGGCCACTTCGACATCGTCGGGCCGCGCACCACCAGGGGAGTCGGACCGGTTCATGACGAAATGGCGGGTCGGGTTCGTCATGCCCAGGCGGTCGAGGGCGTCGAGTTCACGACGCAGCGACCGGACCGAAGACACGTCGACGGAACAGACAAAGACATGGTCGGTCGAGATTTCGGCGACCGAGAGGGCGTGCGGGTCGAGACCGGCGCACGTGTCGACGACGACGTAGTCGAACGCCTGGCTCAACGCCTTGACGACCTGAACCGATTGCTCGAAGGTGATGTCGTCGGCGTCGGCCGGGTCCTCGGGGGCGCACATGACGAACAGCCCCGACGGATGGGGGGTCAGGAACACCTTCATCATCGAGTTGACCGAAGACGCCTCCGCCCCGGTGAGCACCCGCACCGCATCGGCGGTGGTGTGTTCGGGGTTGAGGTGCAGCGTTCCGGCGACGTCGCCGAACTGGAGGTCGAGGTCGATCAACGCCACCCGTCCGGGGGCCAACTGGTGGAGGGCCATGGCGATGTTGGTCGACGCAAACGTTTTGCCAACACCACCTTTCGGCGACAGCACGGTGATGATTCGTTTCGTCGTTTCCGTCTCACTCGTCGCCGTCCGGGTCGACTCCCGCCAACGGTCGGAGTGTTCAAATCCTCGCTCGAGGGCATCGATGATCGCGTCGTCCGTGGCGTTCGGCGTAAGAACGTCACGGACACCCGCTCGGAGTGCCCGTTCGAACAAGCCGGGACGGGGGTCAGAGACGAGGATCAGATACACACCGGGGTTGGTGCGGTTGATGTGCTCGGCCCGACTGGCCATGGCCTCAACTTCGAGGTCGGGGCCGATGAAGGCGATCCCCATCCGTTCGATTCCGGGCGTTTCACCTTGAGCCGGCCACCGGTGCATCCGGGGCCCGCCGTTGGCGGTCAGAAGACGCCGGACGGACTGCTCGAAGTGCGCAACCGAAGCGACAAGGGCCACGTCGCCAGAGTCTCGAGAGACAGGCCGTGCATTGGTGGGTGCGCTGGCCGGGGCGGGGGCCGAATGCTCCCGGGAAAATGCGTGGGAGGTCACGTCGACGACACCGCCTCCGGGGTCGCTGGAGAGGTCAAGGTTTGTCACTGCTGCGCTCCCGTGGCCGGTGCGACCGGCGCTCCGGGGACGGCGGCAATGGCCGGTGCCTTGGCGGCCGCCGCCGCTGCGGCAGCCGCTGCTGCCGCCGGAACCTTGGTCGTGACCGGGGCGGCTCCTGCCGCCGGTGCCTTGGCGGCGGCGGCACCGCCCGCCGGAACCTTCGTCGTCACGGCGGCTCCCGCCGCCGGAGCCTTCGCCGTTGCGGCTGTGGCTCCGGTCGCCGCAGTAGCGGCGGGC
>JANLQX010000440.1:0-7012 GCA_031368095.1 Actinomycetes bacterium
CGGCATCACGCCGCAGCTGTTGCCAGCGATTGTGAGCGTAAGTCTGGCGACGGGATCGCGCCGTCTCGCTCGGAAACATGTGCTCGTCAAGCGACTGGTGACGATCGAAGATCTCGGCAACATCGAGCTCTTGTTCACCGACAAGACGGGCACGCTCACCGAAGGCGCGGTGACCTTTGATCGATCGCTAGGAGCCGGTGGCGACGACTCGCCGAATTCGTTCCTGCTCGGATTGTTGTGCAATGAGGCGGCGCCAACGGCCAGCGGCGCGGTCGGTGGGAACGCCCTTGATCAGGCGATGTATCTCGCCCCACATGCCGCCGCAGTACTGGTCAGTAACGATGGGCCGGCTTCGTTTCGGCGAATTGGAACTTTACCGTTCGACCACGATCGACAACTCGCTTCGGTGATTGTCGCCAAAGAAGGCTCGGCGACGCCGCTGCTCGTAACCAAAGGTGCGCCGGAGGTGGTGCTTTCGCGGTGCGTCGACGTGCCAGCGTCAGCAGCCGTCACGCTGGCTACGTTGTTCGCCGACGGGGCCCGCACGATTGCGATTGCGTCCAAACAGATGAATTCCGAGGAAAATGGTGATCCGGTTCCGGAGGACGAGCGTGGGCTTACGTTCAGCGGTTTTCTTACCTTCGTCGATCGGCCCAAACACGATGTGGGCGCGGCGATACAGCAGTTGAACGCGCTCGGAATTGCCGTGAAGATCATTACCGGCGACAACGGCGCGGTTGCTTCGAAGGTTTGTCGCGACATCGGGATGGCGGTCGCCGGTCTTCTTACCGGTGAACAACTCGACCGGCTTAACGACGATGCTCTTGCCGCCGCGATCCCCGGGACAACCGTGTTCTCTCGGGTAAATCCAGACCAGAAGGCGCGCATCGTGAAGATTGCTCGGCGCGGCGGCGCTGACGTGGCCTTCATGGGCGACGGGGTCAACGACGCGGTCGCTCTGCACGTGGCCGATGTGGGTATTTCCGTCGAGTCGGCGACCGACGTGGCCAAAGATGCCGCCGATATCGTGTTGCTCGACAAAGACCTCGGGGTTCTGGCCACTGGGGTGACCGAGGGGCGACGAATCTTTGCGAACACCCTGAAGTACGTGCTGATGGCCACATCATCGAATTTCGGGAACATGTTCAGCGCCGCTGGCGCGTCATTGTTTCTCAAGTTTCTGCCGATGCTTCCCTCGCAGATCTTGCTCAACGGACTGCTGTACGACGTCGGACAGCTGGCCATTCCCACTGACCGTGTCGATCCGGAAATCCTGGCTCGCCCAGCCGGCTGGGACATCTCGTTCGTGCGACGTTTCATGCTGGTTTTTGGGCCGATCAGTTCGCTCTTTGACATCGCCACATTTCTGGTCATGATCCACGTCCTGCACGCTCGTCCGGGAGAGTTCAGGACGGGGTGGTTCGTGGAGTCGATCGTGACGCAAACCTTTGTCATTTTTCTGATTCGCACCCGTCGAATTCCTTTTTTCCGGAGCAGGCCAAGCCCGGCGATGATCATCGCCCCTCTGTCGGTCGCCTCAATCGGCGTTGCCATTGCCTTCAGTCCAGCGGCTCATCGCTTGGGCTTCGCGGGCCTTCCAATGGCGTACTTCTTCATCTTGCTCGGGATGATCGGGGTGTATCTCGTGCTCGTGGAAGTCGCCAAGACCCGGTTCTATCGCGCCGAACACCAGCCGACTCGGCATCAGCGCACCGACGACGAGCGCCACGATCATCGCGTCCGGAGGCGGGCTGCTCGCTTCGTCCGTCACTCGTCGTCGTGAGCGCAAGCCTCGATGTATCGCGGCGTCGAGTCCACCTGGCCCATCACGCAACGCTGAACTGGTTGACCGAGATTTCTGGAAAAGGTTTGAAATAAAGGTTTGACCTGTTTTGCGGCCGGGTAGCTCTCGTCCCAGACAAGGAACTCCAGCGTTGCGAGCAGTCCACGGAAGCACCGTCTCACTAGGCATGGCCTCCATGATGGGGGCCTGGTGGCGCGTCCCCCAGCCATTGCTTTCTGTCGTCCTGATCGGTGTATCGCTCGGGCTCTTGACCGCGCTGCTGCTGACCTTGCGGGCCCATCGGGGCGTCACGGAATCGGACTCGGTTGATCGACTTCGCTCGAACGACCGTCGATCGCTCCAGATTGCTCAGAACGTTTGGCTACGTGATCTGTCAACCGTCTTGTCTCGCGCCGTTTCGCAGCGAGATGTCGCCGCGATTATGGCGAGAGAGGGCGCGATCGCCGCTGGATCCACCACCGCCGAGATTGCCCTCCTGGGTGGTGGGGGCGGCCGGGTGGAGTTCGTGGCCGCCCAGGCAAATGATTCAGAAGGGTCTGGGCCGCCGCTCGTCGTCGCTCTCGATGACCGCACCCCGGTGACCGACGCCATCCGTACCGGTGCGAACGTGCTCGTGTTGAGCGTGGCGGATTTGGCGGATCGATACCCGGCGTTGGCGGCGAACCCGACGCGACCGGAGACAACGGAGACGTTGGAGACATCGGAGGCCTCGGCCTGCCTGCCGTTGGTTGATTCCGACGGCCGGATCATCGGGGCGATGGTCTTCGGCTGTCGCCCCGAGAACTTGCTCGACGACGGTCAGCTCGTGGTCTTCGAGACAGCGACTGAGCTCTGCGCCCGAGCCCTAGATCGCGTTCGCCTCTACGAGTTGGAGTACGAGGCACGTCGGCTGGCCGAAAACCTTCAGGCATTCACCATGGTGCTCGCCGGTACGGAGTCTCGGACCGACGTTGCCGAGGCCCTCGTCAACGAAAGCATCCGCGTCCTCGGTGCCGATTCGGCCTCGGTATGGGTGGTTGTCGACGATGCAATCACCATGCTCGTCGGTCTAGGACTCAACGATCAGACGCCGGCCCGGTCCCGACGAGAAACGCGCGCCGTAGCTTCGCCGGTATCCGATGCGCTGATGACCCGAGTCATGATCGTCCTCGAATCTCCAGAGGAGTTGATCAATGCCTATCCGCACCTTCGCTCGCAGGTGCAACTCGACGGTGACCAAGCGTGGGTCGCGCTCCCGTTGGCCATAGGCGGCGAAGCGTCGGCCGTAATGTTCGCCGTCTTTCGCACGGCGAGAGTGTTCTCCGCGCAGGATCGATCCTTGCTGTCCACGATGGGGCTTCAGGCCGCGCTCGCATTTGAGCGCGCCCGGCTACGGGAGAACGATCTCGGCGACGCCGAGAAGGCCCGGCAGCTTGCTGCGGCGATCGGCGGTTTGACGGCGGCCGCAACGAAGGTGGCCGTACTCGCCGCCTTCATTGATGCGCTGCCCGCCCTTGGCGCGCAGACCGGTTCACTTGCGCTGATTGGCGACGACGGCACGACTGTCGACGTTCAGGGTGGGAACGAGGCGTCGCCGTACCTTACGAGCGAGTGGCTGACGCGGCCGATCTCGGCCCACACGCCGCTGATAGCGGCTGCACGCACCGGCGACGCGCTCTTCATCCACGACCGTTTGGAACTGGCCGGTGTGTTCGAGCCCGGCACATTGGAGATGTTCAACGACTCCCAGCGGTCGTGGGTCGCCGTTCCACTGTTTGCCGGTGGGCGGCCGCTCGGTGCTTTGGGTTTGTCGTTCGATGCCTTGCAGCGGTTCGACGACGCCCAGCGTGTGCGGCTTGCATCGTTCGCGGCGTTGTGCGCCAACGCGTTGACCCGCGCCGCACGATTCGAACTCGAGCATTCGATTGCGATCACGCTGCAGTCCACCCTTCTGCCGAAACGACTGAAGCCAATCACCGACGTTGAGCTTTCCGCTCACTACAGCCCCGGCACCCGCGAACTGAGCGTTGGTGGTGACTGGTACGACGTTATTGAGTTGTCGGAGGAGCGCTTTCTGCTCGTGGTCGGCGACGTCGTCGGGCACGGTATCGAGTCCGCCGCGGCCATGGGGAAGCTCGCCACGGCCACCCGCGCACTCGCCCAAGTGGAGGACGCCCCGGCGGCACTGCTGCGCCAACTGGACCGTGTGGCCTCAGCCGACGCCAGCACCCAGTTCGCCAGCATGGCGATCGTGCTGGTCGATCGTCGAGCGGGCGAGCTGCGGTACTCGCTCGCCGGTCATCCGGCGCCCATGCTCAAGCTCGCCGATGGGTCCATGCAGAGTCTTGACGCTGCGCGTTCGGTTCCACTGGGTGGAATAGCGGTCCAGCGGCCTGAGGAGGCCCTACCGTTTTACGGTCACGTCAGCCTCCTCCTCTACACCGATGGCCTGACGGAGCGCCGGGCTGACCACATCGACACGCGGACCGCCCTGCTTCGGTCCGCCTTTCAGCAGACAAACGCGCCGATCCATGAGCTGCCGCGCTTGCTGATCGCGGAAATGATGAACGGCGGGGACCAGAACGATGACATTGCGGTGCTGTGCGCCAGCTTTGAGCCGGTTCTCGTGCCGTTCCGCCGTCTGGTTCCGTCACACGCAAGTCACCTGGCGGCGCTGCGAATCGACCTTCGGGCGTGGCTGGCAACAGTGGGGTTCCACCAGGACGATTCCGATGACTGTCTGGTTGCTGTTTGCGAAGCGGTGACCAACGCCGTCGAACACGGAAACGATCTCGAAGGTCGGCCGATCGATATGCGCGCTGACTGCCGCGAAAACCGATGTTCGTTCTCTGTCGCTGATCACGGGAACTGGAAGCCTCAGGTCGACAGTGATGGCGCACGCGGGCGGGGGCTTAACCTCATCCGCCTCCTTATGGACGACATGATGGTCGGGGAGACGGCACATGGTACGACTGTCACATTCACCAAAGCAGTTATGGTCCGGGAGGGCTCACGATGATCGAACAACTCGCAACGGTGACTACCGACACCTCGAATGGCACCCTGATTGTCCGAATCACCGGTGAACTCGATGGGTCCAATGCCAAGCACATCGGAGACACGATCATTGCGGCGGCAGTGGATACCCGAGCCTGTGTCGCCGACCTGACGCTCGTTACCTACCTGGACAGTGCCGCCCTCACGATGCTTCATCGACTCGCCCAGCAGTCGGCGGCTCTGCATCTCGTAACGCCGCCGGGATCGCGTGCGGCGCGCCTCGTTGAGATCGGTGGGCTCGACACCGTCTTGCGAACGCATCAAACCGTGAATGATGCGCTCGCCGAACTCTGAGCCGGTGGAACACCTTTGTCCCGCACCGGTTTGCATTGCCCCGACCGGGGGTAGAGGCCAAGTTCCGCTGTTCCAAGCAAAGGATACGTCGATGATCCTCACTACAGGCATGCCGGCCGAGTGAGCAAGTCAGTGCTGCGTCGTTCGCTCCTGGTTTCGCTTATCGCCCTTAGCGCCAGCGGCATCGCCGCCACTGGTTCCGAGGCCAAAACGGTTTCCAGCCTCTTGTCGCCCGGCCGGTCCGTTTCTGTGGTGGTTTCTCAGCCGCTTCATCGAACGGGCGAGTGGGTACTCAAGATGCGCATTTCGAGCGACTCGGAGAAGAAGTTCAGGGTCCGCGCGTCGCGAGGGACGGGACCGTCGTTCACCGTTGTTTCGACCGGAACCAAAAACGGGTTGGCGAACTGCGACGCCGGGGCGGGTTCCATCTTCTGCGAGAACATCACCGTCCCTGGCGTGCCTACACCTGGAACCTGGACGTTCACGGCCAAGAACACCGGAACGCATCGGCTTCGTGTTTCCATGACCGTAACGTGGCGAGCACTTTCCAGCGCAGGGTAGAGCCGACAAGTAGCCGAGTGCGGCGTTTGGGGAAGAACACGGCGGGTACCGGGTGAGGGCGCATCAATATATTCGTACGCCTCAACTCTCGAACGTAGGTTGCAATGTTCATCACGATTACCTTGTTTGTCGGCATCTTTGCCGCCGGCTTCGTGCTGGCCAACTTTGGATCAGCACGCTCTCGGAACGAGGAACGTGCCTACCTTCGATCGGCCAAGGAAGAACGTCCGGTTGGGTACTCCGGAGCACCCAACGCCCCGATCTCGAGCACCGATGATCACTACCTGCACCCGAACCGCGCCCGAACAAGATCGTTTTCGGGGGATCGAGAGCTGTCTCCTCTCCCGCGAACACCGTGAATGGCATCGGCGAGGGCGGAGAGAAGGCAGTCATGTCGCGAAGGTCACTGCTTCGTGGCGCGGGAATCGGCGCGGCAACGGTGGTGGTCGGCGCCGTTGGCGTCGGTACCTATCGCGTGTTGGAAAATGGCGTCCTGAACGCCGGTCAAGGGGCGCCCTATGACGCGTGGTCGAACTGGCTTGACGACCGGTCCCCGCTCGGCATTGTGGCCGCCGCGATACTGGCGGCCAATCCGCACAACAGTCAGCCGTGGAGGTTTCATGTGACGGACAACAGCATCGAGCTGTTTTCTGACTCGAGTCGTCGGACGGGAAGTCTTGATCCACTCGGACGGGAGCAACACATTGGTCTTGGCTGTGCGCTTGAGAACATTGTCCTCTCGGCGATTGCCCGTGGTTACCAGGCAACCGTCACGATGTTTCCGGACTGGGTCAACAAGCCGGTCGCTCTCGTCGATCTTGCATCCGGGACCTCCGACGTGGCCTCACCGCTCCATGATGCAATCGCCAACCGTCATACCAACAGGGGGCCTTTTACCGATGCTGCCATCGCGCCTCGAAACCTCGACGAGCTTGCCATCGCGGCGGCGGGAGCCGCCGGTGGACTCGACGGCGCTCGTGTCCGTTGGTTCACCACGAGCACCGAGCGAGCCGCACTCGGCGGATTGATCATTGAAGCCACGCAGGCGATCGTTGGCGATGATGAACAGTCAAGAGACTCATTTGCCTGGTTTCGGAACAATCGCGACGACGTTGACAAACACAAGGACGGGTTAACCCTCGACGCGCAGGGGCTCGGCCGATTGAAGTTGTCGGCGGCCAAAATTCTTCCTGCGTCATCGCGTTCGGCTGGCGATCGATTTTGGCTGAATCAGACTCGAACAGTGCATACTGCAACGGCCGCCGCGTATGGCGTCATCACCGTCGATGATCCCGCCGATCCGGCCGCGCGCCTGAT
>JANLQX010000462.1:0-16942 GCA_031368095.1 Actinomycetes bacterium
CCTCGGCTCGCCCGATGCGCTCCTCGGCGTGCTGAGCCAGGCATCACGCTCACTCCGACCGGGCGGTCGACTCCTCGCTATTGGGCCGAACATGCGCTACACGCTGAAGGAGTACTGGGACTTCCTCGACCACCGCCTTCCGCTCACGGAACGCTCACTCAAGGAGGCAATGGAGTTGCGCGGCTTTCGCGTCATCGAGTGTGTGCCCCGCCTCCTCCCCTACTCAATGGATAGCCATCGGCAGGTCCCCGCCTCGCTCGTGGCGCTCTACTGCCGTGTGCCACTGCTGTGGCGGGTGTTCGGCAAACAGTTCCTGTTGGTCGCCGAACGCCTGCCGTAGGCCTCGTAGAGACTTTCGACCTCGTTCGTTGCGTCCCTCCGGGAGGGGCGTAACGAACGACTTCAGGCCGGGAGGTCGTCGGGATAGATCACGGCAATGTCGTCGATCGTCTTCGGGAAGTCCTTGCGGTTGTTCGTGACGAATCGCTCGGCGCCGGCCTTCACGGCCGTTGCGAGATGAACCGCATCTGCGGCGCGGAGTCGATATGCGGCAGCGAACTCGGTCGCCATCTCCGCCGTAGCGAGATCGACCGGCAGAAGTTCCAGCCGGGCCAGGACGCGTAGGAGCGCAAACGTCTCATCAAAATTCTCGTCTCGCCGCGGTCGTGAGAGCACTTCGGGAAGAAGGAGGACCGACCCCACTCCAGCGATACGACCTTCGACACTCCGGGACTCGAGAAGTACACGGACCCTTCCGCCCAACTCGTGGCCAGGCTGGGCGGCGTAAATCAACACGTCGGCATCGAACGCGTCCACCGTCAATCGTCCCAGCGGGGTCCACGACTCCACTGGACGTGGGCCACCAGCTCCTCGGCCCTTTCAGGACTGATTCCGGAACCATCGGCGAGAGGACTCTGACGCGCCGCCTCAAGGAGGGCGTGAAGCTCGGATGCTCGACGAGCCATCTTCTCGCCGCGTCGGACCCGGAGGCTGTCCGGATGCACCATCACCGCAACCGGATCACCATGCCGGGTCAAGGTCACTTCCTCGCCGGCTAGCACTCGCTCGACAATGTCGGGAAGCGACGCTCGAGCATCCGTCACCGTTACGGTCGTGTTCATGTACATAAGCGTACATCCATGCACACGCCAGGGCCGGATTGTTCTGTTCGGAGGCCTCGGTCAGCCCTTGGCGTCGGCCCAGGTGGGGCCCCAAGCGATGTTGACTTCCAGGGGGACGGAGAGGTCGGCCGCCTCGCGCATCGTGGCGATAGTTAGCGCGCGTACTACGTCACGTTCATGCTGCGGAACTTCGAGGATGACTTCATCGTGCACCTGGAGAATGATTTGGCTGTCACGTTTGGCTTCTCGCAGCGCTGCGTCAAGACGGACCAGGGCGACTTTGAAGATGTCGGCCGCCAGGCCTTGGATGCCGGCGTTCATCGCTTGGCGCTCACCCATTTGGCGGATACGGAAATTCGGGTTCTGCAACTCCGGGATCTGGCGACGGCGGCCGAACAGCGTCTCGGTGTATCCCTTGTTACGAGCATCAACGACGGACGCATCCATGTACGAACGAACGTTCGGAAAGGCAACGAAGTAGGCGTTCAAGATCTCGGTGGCCTCGGCGACCGGGACGCCGAGACGCTGGGCAAGACCGTACGACTCCATCCCGTAGGCGAGTCCGTAGGACACCATCTTGGCCTTGGACCGCATCGCCAACGTGACCTCGTTGGCCTCGACGGAGAACACCCGCTTGGCGGTTTCCGTGTGCACGTCAGCCCCGGTCGTAAACGCCGTGATGAGACCTGGGTCCTGGGCCAGATGAGCGATCACGCGAAGTTCGATCTGGTTGTAGTCGGCCACGAGGAACTCGCACCCGTCGGCGGGGACGAAGGCCCGTCGAAATTGACGTCCCTCTTCGGAACGAATTGGGATGTTGTGAAGGTTGGGTTGATCGCTCGACAGTCGACCGGTCCGCGCAACGGTCTGGTTGAACGTCGCATGGATGCGTCCGTCGCTGGCCACTTCGGCGAGCAGGTTCTCGCCGTAGGTCGAGCGCAGTTTCTCGACCTCGCGATAGCGCAGGAGCGCGTCGACGATCGGATGCTGATCACGAACCTTCTCCAACGCTTGCGCGTCGGTTGAGTACCCCGTCTTCGTCTTCTTGTCGGTCTTGAGTCCGAGTTCGTCGAACAGGACCGTTCGCAGCTGGGGCACGGAGTTCACGACGAAGCGACGACCGGCCAGCTCCTGCACTTTCTCCTCAAGGTCGTGAGCCTGTGCCGTAAGCGACTGCGACAGTTCCTTCAGATAGGTGGTGTCGACCCGGACGCCAACAATCTCCATGCGAGCCAGCACACCAATAAGTGGACGTTCGATCTCGTCGTAGAGCTTGGCCAGGCCGCGGGCCGTGAGGGCGGCGAGCATCGGCTCAATGAGCCGGCCCACGGCGACGGCGCGTCGACCGATGGCATCGGCCGCCGACTGGGTAGGAGCACCGAAGTCGAGCTGACCGACCGGGGCGGAGTCAGGTGCGCGAACCTCTATGCCCGCATACTGTCGCGCCAGCTCGTCGAGGTCGTAGACGTTCTCCGCCGGATCAAGCAGATACCCGGCCACCGCCGTGTCGATACCAAGCGCGCGTAGCGAACCGACCATCATGCCTACGTCGTGCAACGAGCGGATGATCTCCTTCAGACGATGACCGTGGACCCACAGGGTGTCGGAACCCAGTGCGTCAACCAGCGCGGCGAGCCCGTCGGAGGCGATGAGAATGTCGGTTGACGCATACGTGGCCGCCTCTCCAACGGCCCACCCGAGCCCGAGCAACGCCGATCGACCGGGAACCCCGGCCCAGTGGCCCTCGATGCCGAGGTGACCAAAAGTCGGCAGCACCAGTGCATCGCCGATGGCCAACTCCACGACATTGACGACGAGGTGCGCGTACTCGGCCTCGGGAACGGCTCCTCCGTGCGCCGACCCGCCTCCGAACGACAGCGCGAACGCATCGAGGACGCGCTCAGACAGCGCTCGGAACTCGAGTGTCTTGAACAATTCGCGAGCCGCTACGAGATCGGGTTTCGGAGACTCGGCGGCCACCTCGATCGATACTCCGGGCACGTCGCGGATCAACGGCGTGGCGGTGGCATTGCGTCGAACGACCATCTCGTGGGCGATCAGGTTCTCGCGCAGCTTCGGGGTGGCCTTGTCGAGGTTGGCGTAAATACCGTCGAGGTTGCCGTAGTCGTTGATGAGCTTGGCAGCCGTCTTTTCCCCCACGCCGGGAACGCCCGGCAGGTTGTCCGACGGATCACCACGCAGAGCGGCGTATTGGTCGTACTTGGTGGGATGTACGCCGGTGCGGGTGACGATGCCAGCTTCGTCGTAGAGCGCATAGTCACTTACTCCACGCTTGTTGTAGAGCACGCGAATCGAGCCGTCGCCCGGTTCCTTCGCGTCACGAACCAATTGATAGGCATCGCGGTCACCGGTGACCACGATGATGTCGTCGCCAGCGGCAAAACCTTGGGTGGCGAGGGTGGCGAGCACGTCGTCGGCTTCGAAACCCGAAACCTCGATGGTGGGCACATTGAGCACGTTGACGACCTGGCGAACGAGGCCCATCTGCTGGCGCAATATGTCGGGAGTCTCGGCTCGGCCGGCTTTGTAGTCAGGGATCGACTCGTGGCGAAACGTGGGCTCCGGCCGGTCGAACGTGGCCACGACAGCGTCGGGCCGGTGCTCGTTGAGCATGTACTGCAGCATCGACGTGAACCCGAACACGGCATTGGTGACCTGCCCCGACGCGGTGGCCATGTCGGCCGGAAGGGCAAAAAAGGCGCGATAGGTGAGCGAGTTGCCGTCGAGCAGCATGATCTTTCGGCCCATTGGCCAGAGCCTACGGGGTCGCTACGCCAGCATCTCCCGGGCCACGCTCGCCATCGACGTTCGACCATCCATCGCTCGACGCTGAATCGCCGCAAACGCCTCCGCCTCCGTCATGCCTTCTGCAATCAAACGAGCTTTGGCCCGATCGACGAGCGTCCGCGATTCGAGTCGCTCCTCCAAAGACCGCACCTCGGCGCTGAGCGCGACCCGCTCGCGTTGGCGTTGCGCGCATACTTCGATGGCGGCAACCAATTCACCCTTCTGGAACGGTTTGAGGAGATACCCGAGCACGCCGGCATCAGTCGCTTCAGCGATCATCTCTCGTTGCGAGAATGCCGTGAGGATGACGACTCCACACTCCCCCGCCTCGGCAAGAACACGTGCGGCGCTGATGCCGTCGAGCCCAGGCATCTTCACGTCGAAGAGGGCGAGGTCCGGTTTCGTCGCCCGCACCATCTCGATGGCGTCGTCGCCCCGAGACGCCTCGCCGACCACGTCGTAGCCCTCCTCACGAAGCATCTCGACAAGATCGAGTCGAATGATGGCCTCGTCTTCGGCCACCACGATCCGCAACGCCGCCTCGGTCATCCGGTCCCCATGCGATCGAGAAGTTCGTCTTGTTCAGCATTCATGCGAACGATGCGCTCGGCCAACGCGGCGCGAGCCTTCGTCATCGTTTCGGCGCTCCGGCCGGCATGAAAACTCTCCTGCGCGGCGAACGGATCATCGGACACGATGGCCTTGGTTCGGGCGTAGTCAGCTTCGTCGGTGAAATGCTCCAGCTGGGCGTCGAGAACGGATAATTCCTCGCGTGCTCGACGTACGTTGTCGGCCAGTCGACGCAGCCGACGTTCGAGAAACCAAGACACCTAAGTCAGCGTACTTTCGTGCCCTGTCAAGGTCGGGAGGCGAGGCTCCATCGCCAACTCACCGTGAGCTCGGTCAAATCGCCCGCCTCCAAACGAGAGCCGACTGGATCCAAGTTGAAGGCATCGGGAGGACCCGTCTGTGGTTCGACGCAAATCGCGTGGGGCGGGTCGTAGATGACAACAAACGGCGCGTCGTGAAAAACCTCAAGGTCGAGTGCGCCAGGCCAGCGCAGCCGGATGGCACCGGTGTCGATGAAGCAGTCGTCCCATGGCCGCGCGCCGGGCTCGACTTGGCGCAGGGTGGCGACGCCGTCGATGGGATCGCGCTCGAGGCGCGACGCGTGCGTGAGATCAACGTCGAGTTGGAGCGGACCACCGCGTTCGATCCGTCGGCGAAACCACGGATGCCAACCGAAGCTGACGGGCATCGCCGTCTCCGTGGGAGTCACGCCGAGCACCTGGGTGAGGCCAGACGTGGAGAGGCTGATCAGGTGGGTGACGGTTGCCGGAAACGGCCACAGCGGCGCGGCACCGCCACCGATCCGGGTACCGAGCAACGCCCAGCTCTCGGCACTCGCCAAGAGATCCCATGGTCCGTCGAAGGACGTGCCGTGAATGGCATGCACCCCCATATTGGCGGGCATCTCGTAGTCGACCCCGTCGAAACTGAACCGACCTTCACGAACCCGACCGGCGAACGGAACCATCACGTAGGACCCCCAGCCGAACGGGTGGTTCCCGGTGGTGCGCTGCTCCAAGAGCTCAAGTCCGTGCACGTTCAGGCTGGCGAAACGTCCGCCGGCCTCGAGGTCAATCAGGGCCGAACACGGACCGGCAGTGAGGCGAAGCATGGTTTGAGTCTGGTCCACGAGTGTCGGTCATCCAAGGACGTCACCATGGCGAGCAGCGAAGCGCTGGCGGAGCAGCGCAGCACCGAAGGCAGAGTCTGGTCCACGGGTGTCGGCACGTGCGGGCGACACGCGTTCGGGCGGCGAAGCATCTCCGAGTCACTACGGTCGTTGGCGTGCAAGCGGATTCCTGGGGTGTGTCGTTTGGCTATTCGGATGCGGGTGGCGTCGAGCACCTAGCCGACCCGGAGGTGCGGGTCGCTATCCACCGCGCCATGGGTGCTCCCGAGGATGGTACCGGCGACCCCGGCCCGTCGCCGGCAGTGCAGGTGCTCCTTCCCGACGACTCGTTTGCCTCGTCCTCCAACGCCGAGATAACCCGTGAAGACGGCTCCGTGGTGCACGTTCGAGCCGGCACTTCTCTCTCGTGGGACGAACTCATGCCCGGGTATCACCGCGCCGTTGACGACACAACGGGCACGGTCACGTCGTTGATCGTCACGCCCGGACGTTGCCACGTGGATCCATCGCTGAGATCATGGGGTTGGGCTGTTCAGCTCTACGCCATGAGGTCATCGGACAGCTGGGGTTTCGGGGACTTCCGTGACCTTCGCCGGCTCAACGAGTGGAGTGCGGGACACGGGTCGTCGATGGTGCTGATCAACCCCCTGCACGCACCTTCGCCAGTCGCATCGCCACAGCCGAGTCCGTACTTTCCGACCAGTCGCATCGCCAAGAGCCCACTTCACCTTTGCATCGAAGAAGTGCCCGGATGGGAACGGGCCGACCCGTCGCTCCGGGCCACAGCCGCCCTTGCCAAGTCGCTCAACAATGACCGACGCATTGACCGGGACAAGGTCTACGCCGCCAAGATCTTCGCCCTTACGGAATTGTGGACGAACTTCGTCGACGCCGATGCCGGTCTGCACGAGTCCTTTGCGACGTTCCTGGAAATGCGAGGTTCGGCGCTCCATCCCATCGCCACGTTCTTCGCTCTCGTCGAAATGCATGGCGGTGACTGGCGGACATGGCCGAGCGCGTTGCGGGATTCGAAATCGTCCGACGTGGCATCGTTCGCGACCAACAACGACCGGATCCGTTTCCATCTCTGGGTGCAGTGGTTGTGCGATCGTCAGCTCGCCGACTCCGGGCGCGTTGGCAACGATCGCTTCGACGTGATGACGGACCTCGCCATCGGCGTGGACCGGGCCGGTGCCGATGCGTGGGTAAATCCGGGCGCGTTCTGCCTCGACGTGTCGGTCGGCGCCCCGCCGGACACCTTCAACCAGCTCGGCCAGAACTGGGGGCTTCCGCCATTCAATCCGTGGAAGCTGCGAGAAATCGGGTACGAGCCGTTCATCCAGACCGTGCGGGCCGCCATGACCGGCGCTGGCGCGTTGCGAATGGACCACGTGATGGGTCTCTTTCGCCTGTACTGGATTCCCGAAGGGGCAACCGCCCAACAAGGGTGCTATGTGTACTTACCATTTCGTGATCTGCTCGGGATTGTGGCCCTGGAGTCGGTGCGAGCCGGTTCGTATGTCGTTGGCGAAGATCTCGGCACGGTTGAACCGTACGTACGTGAAGAACTTTCCAAAGCGCGCATCTACGGCTATCAGCTTCTGCAATTCGAGACGGTCCCGGCCAAGGAATTTCGCGCCGACGTGCTTGCCGCCGTCACGACCCACGACCTCCCGACGATTCCGGGACTGTGGTCCGGTGCCGATTTACGGGCGCAGTTGGATCTTCACCTCGCTCCGAACGTCGACGGAATCACTGCTGTCCGAAGCTCGGTTGCGGCCCGGGCCGGGGTTGACCCCGCCGATCCGTCGGTGAGCGTCAACGACGTGGTCCTCGGGATCTACCGCGACCTCGCCACCGCGCCCTGCGCCGTCCTGAACGCCACCCTCGACGACGCCCTCGGCGTGGAGGAACGACCCAACATGCCAGGCACCGTCGACGAGTGGCCGAACTGGCGCAGAGCCCTACCTTTGCCGTTGGAGGCGATCCTCGCCGATCCCCGGGTCGCCGCCGTGGCCGACGCGCTTCGCCGCGACGGAGACACTGTGGCTCGGGTCGCCCCCTGAGCGACGACGACTTCATTCTCTCGATCAGTTCGATGTTCCCTACAGTGAACGCCATGACCACCATCACGCTCACTGCCGCCGACGGACACGAACTGGCCGCCTACGTCGCCGAACCGATCGGGACGGCTCCGTCGGCCGGCATTGTCGTAATCCAAGAGATCTTTGGCGTGAACCCGCACATCCAAGAAGACACCGACCGGTTCGCCGCCGCCGGTTACCTGGCCATTGCTCCCCACATGTTTGATCGGGTCAAGCGGGGCGTGAGCATCGGCTACACGGCCGAGACCATCGGCGAAGGCCGCGACTACGCCATGGCGCTTACCCCCGCCGGCATCACGGCCGACGTCAACGCCGCGATCGCCGAACTCCGCGCTCGGGGCGTCACCAAGGTCGGCATCGTCGGCTACTGCTTCGGCGGGACCGTGGCGGCAACAGCGGCGGCCTACCTCGACGTCGATGCCGCCGTCGCCTACTACGGCGGTGGTGTCGGTGATCTCGTCAAGAGTGGCGCCGTGCCTAAGGTCCCGACCATCTGCCATTTCGGTATGCGAGACGTATGGATCCCGTCCGAAGTTGTTGACAGTGTGGCCGCCGCGTGGCCCGACGTCACCGTGTACCGCTACGACGCCAACCACGGCTTCCACTGCGATCACCGGGCCGACTATGACCAGCCGTCGAGCGATCTCGCCCAGGAGCGCACGCTGGCGTTCCTCGCCGACGCTCTCGCCTGAGGCGCCCGAACAGTGTCCGTCTTGATCGAGCAGATCCCGCTGTGGGTCGCCGAGACCAACGCCTACATCATCGCCCCCAACGGCCCCGGTGGCGAGTGTGTGCTCGTCGACGCGCCGCCCGACCCGCAGGCGTTGCTGGAGCGCATCCATCACCACCAACTGAAGCTCGTCGCGCTGTTGTCCACGCACGGACATATTGACCATATCGGCGGTGTCAAGGAAGTCGTCAAGGCCCACGCCCATCCAATCCCCGTCCACATTCACCGTCACGATCGCCACATGCTCCTTGACCCGCGAGGCACCAGCGGTTCGTTCGGGCGGATGCTCGGCGAGCTCGACGTGAGTCCACCCGAACTCATCGAAGAACTCGACGACGGGCAGATCGTCAAAGGTGCGGGCATGACCTTCACCTGCCTCCATACACCCGGTCACACCATGGGCAGCGTGTGTCTGCGTCTCGACATGGACGGAGCACCGCCGATCCTCTTCAGCGGCGATCACCTCTTCGCCGGATCGATCGGACGCACGGACCTCGCCGGCGGATCGTTCGAGGCGCTCATGCAGTCGATGAGTGAGAAAATTCTTCCCCTCAACGACGACGTGTCAGTCCTGCCGGGCCACGGTCCAACCACGACAATCGGTCGCGAACGCCTGACGAACCCATTTCTGGTTGGCCTTGCCGACGGTGACTTTTCTGACACCCCGCGAAACTGGGGCTGAAGTCTCTCGCCATCGGCGTCGATAGACGGTTGTGGCACCCGATCAGTTCGCGCGTGACGGGGTCCTGCCGACGCATGCGCTCGCTGGTCACGGGGTCCTGTCACCGGGGGACCTCCCACCTTGCGGTACTCGCCCTTCCCCGGACTTCGTCCGGCCGGGTCTCCGTTCCTCGGCGGGCCCCGCCCCGGCGCCACCCCTTCGTGGTTCCAGTTCGCCTGGGTCCCTTGTCTTCGCGGTTTCTTTTATTCCCCTGATTTTTGTACCGCGACCTTCGTTGGGTGGGGAAGCGGTGTTTCTCTGGCCCAAGATGATTTGGCTGTTCGTCGTGATTGCGCCTGCGGCGCTCGCGGCGTGTCGTGGAGCGTCGCTGCGGGTTCGGTGGTTGGCGTTGCCCATTTCGCTGGTTGCTTGGATGCTGTTCGCTTCGGCGTTGCATGCTGATCCGTGGCGGTCGATTCTCGGACGGACAGAACGCCTTGACGGTGTGCTCGGGCACGTCGGGCTACTGGTGGCGCTCGTTGGCGGGGCCGCTCTGGGGGCTCGAGGACTTGGTCCGCGGCTGATGTCGGCGGTTGGAGCGATTGGCGGCGTCGTCGCCGTTGGATCGGTGCTCCAGCGATTGGGAATCGTCGGCGCGCTTGCCGATCAGCGACAGAGCTTCTTGCTGGTTGATTTGCCGAGTTCGACGATTGGCAACCGTGGATACACCGCCTGCTTTCTCGCCGCCACGCTGCCTCTGGCGTTGTGGCGGGCGACGGGCGCGACACGGTTCGCGCCCCGTTGGATTTGTGTCTCTTCCATAAGCGCGCTTGCCATTGGGTTCGGATGGTCACGCGGCGCCACGTTGGCGGCAGTCGTGGGCATCGTCGTGTTCATCGTTGCTTCGGTCGGTCATCGGCGACGAGCGGCGGCGTTTGGCCTCGTAGTTCTCGTCAGCCTCGCGGTAGGCACGGCGTTCTCCGACCCGGGCGACGGCACGTCCACGGCAAGAACGTTCTCCGCCGCTGACTCGGGCCGCACGCCACTGTACCGAGCAGCCGCCCAGGGCATAGGTGCCCATCCAGTGGTCGGCCTCGGAGCCGGTGGAGTACTACGCGCGCTGAGCAGTGCCGATCCTGCTGAGGTGATGGCGTGGGCGGCAGTCCCGGCGACCAATGCCGCTCGTTCAAGGAGATCAACGCCGCGCCTCCTCGTCATCGACTACACGGCGAATGACGGAACTCATCAGCAGTACCTGAACATCACGACCAAGGTTCACAACGAACTGGTCGACTACGCCGTGTCGTACGGCCTTCCAGCAGCAGTTCTCGCCGCGGCCACGTTCCTCACCGCACTGTGGCGAAGTCGTTCGCAACCCCCGCTCGTGGCCTCGCTTTCCGCCTTTGCCGCTGGCCTGCTGACGTGGCCCCAGGTCATGCGCACGGCCCCGATCCTGTGGGCATTGCTGGGCCTCGCTCTCGCAATACAAGCCGCCCGACCACGAGATTCCTTGAGGGATCACCATCTCCGCCGAAGTTCGAACAGCACCAGTTCGGTGAGCTGATCGATCGACGGCAATTCGTGACGGGCCACGTCGAGGACTTCGGTGGTCAGGAACGCTTCGATCCATTCAGCTCTTCCCTGGAAGCTGATGACCATCGACACCGTGTCACCCAGGCGCGTTCGTAGCAGGACCTCAATCAGCTCGCCCTGACGATCGAGATAGGTGATTACGCCCAGCGTCGATCCCACGTCCAGCAGGCGAGCGAACGCCTCTTCGTGGGAACACGCCAGCGCGACCGTGTCGCGATCGACGAGCCACGCTCGCTCATCACGGGCCGCTGCTGGCGCAGCATCTGCGTCGTCGACGGCGCACGCCGAAAGACACACTCGATAAGCATCCAGCAGCGACCGAGTTGCTTCGTTGGCATCGACTGCATCGGCGGCGCCGTCCGCAACATCAGGATGAACATCACGCAGCCGTATCCGGAATGCCGTCCGGATCTCGTCGGCGCGAGCGTCCTGACCTACGCCCAGCGTTTCTCGAGCGTCAGCCGCGTTCACGGGTGCTACGCCGTGGCGCGGCCGAGCACCAGGGAAACTTCGAGAGTTCCGACCGGGCCCACCGACACGAACGGCGACACACTCGGATCCTCGATAGCGAAGTCAGCAAACGTGATCGGAGCAGTCGCCAAAACCTCAATGGTGTCCGCCACCCGCCGCGCCTGCAGCGTGAGCGTGATGGCCTTGTCGACACCGTGCAGCGACAGCGTCCCGGTCGCCGATGCGTCGATTGTGACTCCATCGGCGGGAACGGACGGAAGGGCGATCGGCTCATCGAGGACGAACGACGCCACCGGGAACTCGGCGGTATTCAGAAGTCGGGTGCGGACCTGATTGTTGCGCCGTGCCTGATCGCTTTCGAGCGTGCTTACGTCAACACTGAATTCGCCCGCGCTCACTGATGAGCCAGCCAGCGTGAAGGAACCGTCAACTTTCGTCGTGCGCCCAACGCCCTCGGTGTTTTGTCCGTTGAGCGTCTCTTTGACCCGGTACCCAGCAGTCCCGGAATTGACCTTCCACTCCCCATCCAGCGATGACGTCGAGACCACGGTGGTCACCGACGTTCCCGTACCGTCGTTCTTGGCCCGGTCCTTGTCCAGGTTCTCGAACGTGAGACGAGGTTCAGGCTTGTTGATGAAATGGATGTACACATACGGGACCGCAACAATCCCAACGCCAAGAGCCACGACGGCGGCGGCAATGAGCAATTTCCAGCGGCGTCGAAGGAACGTCATTCGGCCACCGTAGACGCCGGTTCTCGTGGACTCAGGCTCTGTGTGATTGGGTCACTTGGCGAAGACGACGATGAACTCCATCAGGCCCTTAGGCTCGACCGTGATCTGACCGGCGAAGCTCGGATCCTCGATACCCCAGTCGGCCCAAGTGAGAGGGATCGAACCGGCGATTTCGATCTTTCCGGCCTTCAGCCGCGCGCTGACGGAGACGTCGACAGTTTTGGTGACTCCCTTCAACGTAAGTTCCACCGATCCTTTCTGGGTCACGGCGGCCCCTTCGACGGGAACTTTTCCGAAATTGATTGGTTTCGTCAGCTTGAGCGTGGCGTTGGGAAACTTGGCGGTCTGCAGGATGCGGCCCTGAACTTGGGAATCGCGACGCGACTCGCTGCTTTTGAGTTTCGTCAGGTCGGCGGTGAGGTCAACGGCGCTGACCGACGTGCCGGCGATCGTCATCGAACCCGTGACCGCATTGGTCTGGCCTGAACCCTCAGACTTCTGGCCGAACAAAACCTCCTTCGCCCGGTAGCCAACTTTTGACTCGGCGGTCGGCTTCCATACCCCGTCAAGGCTCGCCCCGGAAACGGCTTTGACGGCCGTCTTTGACCAGACCAGCTTTCCCGCCTTCTTCATGCAGGTGAGGGTGCCATCGGTTGCTCCAGCGGTCGTACACACGCCTCCCGACTTGGCGGCGGCACTCGCCGACGAGATCGACACGCCGCCCAACAGGGGCATGGCGGCAAGGAGCAAAGCGGCGAAACGAGTGGTTCGAAGCATGGCGAGACCTTTCGTCGGGGATATTCCTGCGGACCGGGGCATCGTGGCCGTTGGGGTGTGAGAGGGAGGTGAGGGCGTCCGCGTCGGCGACCCCGCTAGTGTGGACGCAGCACCCGCCCGGGTGGCGAAATGGCAGACGCAGCGGACTCAAAATCCCCCGGTGGTAACACCGTGCCGGTTCAAGTCCGGCCCCGGGCACAAGCTTGTTTTTTCAGGAGATCTTCAGGATTCTTCGGGCAACGCTTCGGGTTGGCGACCTATCGCTCGATCCGTCGCAACGACGATGCGAACGCCGCGGCACGTCGATTCCTTTGACGCCGAAGGACTTCAACGTACTTGAACTCCTCATGCGTCGCACCGGTCAAGCGGTCACCAAGTCGGAAATTCTGAGCCACGCCTGGGACTTTGCCTATGACGGCGACCCGAACATCGTTGAGGTCGATGTCTCGAGTCTTCGCAAAAAGATCGATGCACCGTTCGGGGTGTTGGGTACGAAATGACCACCTACGGCGCGCCTTCGTCACCCGAATGACGACACGAAAGACCTTTGGCCTACGTACGACAACGGTCGTCAGCGCCACTACCGCACTGGCTTTTGCGCTGTTCACCGGAGCCCTCGTTCTCCGCTCCAAGTTCGCGATGCGGTCTATTCGTCAAGTGCCGACCAGACGCTGACACGCGCGACCGGCGTCGCCCAGTTGGTGGCCGCCGGAGATTTCACCTCGGTACTCAAAGCGGCCGGTCCGAATCCGGGTTGGATCCAGGCGAGTGTCGGTGGCAACCGTCTCCGTCAGCCATGGGCGAACGCGCTACACCGTGCTGGCGGCGAGTCCTCTCGACATTGCTGATTCTTCGGATCGGCGAATCCTGAGCTCATTGCTTGTTGTCCAGCGCTGCTCGTTATTGCTGCATTCACGATCTGGTTCGTTGCGCTGCACCCTTCGACCGGACGAGGCGATCAGGTCCGAAGTTTCCGCCATTTCGTCGAGCGATTTGGCCCGCCGAGTGCCTGAACCGGGCACTCACGACGAAATTGACCGGCTGGCCGTAACGATGACGCCATCGCTGGTGCCCGTCTCGTGGTGCTGATCCCCGAACTGCAAACCTAGGCATTCAGCAGTTCTTCAGCACTCCGACGTCAAGGTAAGACACCTGCACCCGACTCCGAAAGGTCTTCTCATGGATGCCCAACAATCCACTCGCGCCACGGCAAGAACCATGCTCAACAAGGTCCCCGAGGCAACCGCATTCTTCTGGATCGTGAAGATCATGGCGACGACAGTCGGAGAGACCGTTTCGGACTACTTCAACACGACGCTGAAGTTTGGACTGGTCGGTACGTTCTTCCTGATGGCGGCCCTGCTCGCAGGAGCCCTCGTTCTGCAGTTCCGCCTACGCCAGTACGTCCCCGCGGTGTACTGGCTTGCGGTTGTGCTGATCAGCGTGGTCGGAACCCTCATCACCGACTATCTGCACGACTCTCGTGGCGTTGAACTGAAACCTCTCACGATTGGCTTCTCCATTGCGCTGATCGTCAGCTTCGCTATCTGGTTTGCGAGCGAGAGGACGCTCTCGATTCACTCGATCTACACAACGAAGCGTGAAACGTTCTATTGGGTAACAATTCTGTGCAGCTTTGCCCTCGGAACGGCTGCTGGAGACCTCCTCGCCGAGCAGTACATTCACAGTTTCTGGAAGGCTGCGCTGATTTTCTCTGCCTTCATCGCAGCTGTGACGTTTGCCCATCTTGTCCTCAAACTGAACGCCATCCTGGCGTTCTGGCTGGCCTATATCGTGACCCGGCCGCTTGGAGCGTCGATCGGCGACTACCTGTCTGCCGCCAAAGATGAAGGCGGTCTGAACCTCGGCACCACCGCTGTGAGCGCCGTCTTCCTCGTCACGATCGTGGCCGTTGTCGCCTATCTCACCAAGACCAAGACCGACGTGATCCCAAAGACGGCCGCAGTGGCCTGACACCCGAAACTTCCCCGCGATGTAACCCTGCTTGATCCTCGCCGGACCGAACTGACCCCGAAACTTCCCCGCGATGTAACGACTCGGACCCCACAACGGTCTTTACTTGAGTTGCGCTCGACGGCATCGTGTCCGGGCGTTGGGGAGCACACGCATGACGGCAACCGGACAACTCGCCTTCACCTTTCCCGGACAGGGTTCGCAAAAGCCCGGAATGGGCCAACCGTGGACCTCCCACCCCTCATGGGAATTGGTCGACGAAGCATCCGACGCATGTGGCCGCGACGTTGCCAAGCTCCTCCTCGACGCCGACGCCGACGAACTCAAGGCGCCGCGCAACACCCAGCTGGCCACGTTCATGCTCTCGATGGTCGTCCTCGACGCCATTGAACGGACCGGCCTGGAACCGGCCATCGTCGCCGGTCACAGCCTCGGCGAGTACACCGCTCTCACCGCCGTCGGCGCCATCGATTTCGCCGACGCCGTCAACTTGGTGTCGATCCGAGGCGAAGCGATGCAAGACGCCGCCGACCAGAACCCCGGCACGATGCTCGCTCTTCTCGGTATTGAAGACGACGACGCCGACGCCGCGTGTCGACGGGCCGATGGCGACGCCTGGGTGGCGAACTACAACGCTCCCGGCCAGATCGTGATCGCGGGCGAAGCGGGCGCCCTCGAACGAGCGGCGGCCGCCGCCAAAGAACTTGGATGCAAGCGGGTCGTGTCGCTGGCGGTCGGCGGGGCCTTTCACACGCCTTATATGGCTCCGGCCCGTGATCGACTGCGAGCGGCCCTCGCGTCGTCGAAGCTCACCGACCTCACCGTTGCGGTGGTTGCCAACATCGACGCCCGGGCCCACACGCTGGCGGCCGATTGGGCCACCCTGCTCTCTGCCCAGCTCGTGTCACCCGTCCGATGGAAGCAATCCGTCCAGACGATGGCCGATACCGGCGTCCGTACGTTCCTCGAGCTCGGACCGGGTTCGGTATTGACCGGCAGGGCCAAGAGGATCGTCCCCGACGCCCGAGCCGTGGCCGTGTCCACGCCGTCCGAGGTCGACCGACTCATCGAGCTGCTGCAAGGTTCCATGGCGGCCCCGCTCGAACGCCATCACGAAGGCGAACACCTCTCGATGACCGTCCGGATGGTCGTGAGCCCGGCCGCCGGGATATTCCAGCCAGTCGGCGGCGCGGCGGCCGGCACCCGAGTTTCCGTAGGCGGTCTGCTTGGCCATATCGGCGCCGTGGAGGTCAGATCCTCGTTCGCCGGACAGATCTCCGGCATGATCGCGGTTTCCGGGGAGCGGGTCACGGCCGCCCAACCGATCGCGTGGCTCGATGTTGTCGATGCCCCCTCCGCCCGTCACGCCTGAACTTCTTTCCGTCCGCCTGCACGCCCCACCCGAGAAACGAGCCCGGCCATGCCGACTTCCGCTCCGTCCGCGCATCCCTTGCGCCGAGACCCCCGAGACCCCCGAGACCCCCAATGACGCCTCGTAGCGGTGTAGTGACCGGTGTCGGTATCGCCGTCCCTGACACCGTCGTGACAAACAAAGACCTCGAAGCCCTCATGGACACGACCGACGAGTGGATCGTCGAACGAACCGGGATCAAACAGCGCCGCTGGGGCGATCGCGGCCCGTCGTCGCTCGCCACCGAGGCCTGTCAGAAGGCCATGCAAAGCGCCGGAGTCACCGCCGCCGATATCGACCTTCTGATTCTGGCCACCTGCTCCCCCGAGTTCACCCTCCCGGGTAGTTCCGCCCAGGTACAGCACGACCTTGGCCTGAAGTGCGGGGCCTTCGACCTCGGCGCGGCGTGTTCGGGATTCATGTATTCGATGGTCACCGCCCACGGCTTCTTGAACTTGGGAATGAACCGCATCCTGATCGTCGGGTCCGAGCAGCTCAGCAACATCATCGACAAGCACGATCGCGGCACCGCGATCCTCTTCGGTGACGGTGCCGGGGCGGCCGTGATCGAGGCCTGCGAAGGTGAGGGTGATCTCCTGAGCTTTGACCTCGGCGTCGACGGTTCCGCCGTGAACGCGCTCTATACCGTGCCCGGACAGTTCACCCAGATGGACGGCAAGGAGGTCTATCGAAAGGCAGTTCGGGCGATCGTCGAAACCGCCAACCTCTCGCTCGATCGATATTGCGACTGGAGTGGGTGGCCGAACAGGCGCACCGGCTGGAATTCCTTGCGCCCTCGCAATTCGGCGAGCCGGCGGCCTCGAAGCTGGTCGCGAACCTGCGCACCGAACTCAATGC
>JANLQX010000019.1:0-15928 GCA_031368095.1 Actinomycetes bacterium
AGCGAGTGATGCCGGCGAACTGGAAGGTGACGATGGGCGCCTTCATCGAGGCGTATCACTCGGTGGTGACCCACCCGCAAATCCTCCCCTACACCGGCGACGCCAACACGCAATACGACATCTACGACCGCCACTCGCGCATGATCACGCCCTTCGCCGTTGCCTCGCCTCACATCGGCGGACGCAACTATGAGCAGGTCGAGATCCTGAAAACGATCCGCAACTACCGCGGCACCGAGGCCGACGACCTCGTGTTGCCAGAAGGTGATCGCGCCCGGCCGTACGCCGCCGAGGATTCGCGCCAGCGCATCGGCGCTATTGCGGGAGCCGATCTCTCCAACGTGTGTGATGCGCTCATGGTCGATGCCGTGGAGTACTTCGTGTTTCCGAACTTCATGCCGTGGGCCGCCTACGGCTCACCGATCCAGTACCGCTTCCGTCCGAACGGCGACGACGTGAACTCCACGATCATGACGGTGATGATGTTGATGCCGTTCGCCGGGGAACGACCACCGGCAGCCAAGGTCCACCGCATTCCGGCGGATCAACCGTGGAGCCACGCCCCGCAGCTCGGCGGCCTTGCGGCCATCTTCGAGCAGGACACGTCGAATCTCTACCGTGTCCAGAAGGGGCTGCGGGCCTCGCCCAAGCGCACGGTCACGCTCGGCGAGTATCAAGAAGCGCGCATACGACACTTCCACCAAACGATCGACCGCTACCTGGCGGAGTAGCTCTCAGGGACTCGTTTCCGCATCCCACATGGGGGTGTTTTGGTTGAAAGACAGGCCAAAACTGCATATCCGGGATGCGAAGCCGATCGCACTGGGTCGCGGAGTGACTGATCGGGTAGGTTCGCCGGGCCGAGCCCGCCCGACGAAGGAGCCGAACCGATGACTGCCAGTGGCTGCCCCCACGTGAGCGAGGTCGACTTCTTCGACCGGGCCATCAACGACTGTCCCTACCCGGCCTACGAAACGCTGCGGCGAGACTCGCCGGTCTGGCGTGATCCGACGACCGGGATGTTCGTCTTCACGCGCTACGACGACGTGAAGATGATCCTCCTCGACACCGAGCGGTTCTCCAGCGTGCGGATGACGCGTCGGCCCGGGCCGATGGGGGAAAAGGTCCTGGAGCTGTATCGCGAGAAGGGCTGGGTGCCGGCTCCGACGCTGGCCGGGCGTGACGATCCGAATCACAAGCAGATGCGCACGTTGTTCAATCACGCGTATCGACCCAACCGGATCAAGACCCTTGAACCGCTCATCGACTCGTTCTCGCATCAGCTCATCGACGCGTTCGCTGGCGTCGGTCGGTGTGACTTCGTCGCCGCGTTCGCGGTGCCGCTGCCGTTACAAGTCATCGCCGTTCAGGTTGGTGCCAATGTCGACGACATCTGGCGGATCAAGGCCTGGACCGACGCGTGGGTACAGCGCCTCGGCATGATGCAAACACCGGAAGAAGTGATCTGGTCAACCGAAATGGAGATCGAAGCTCAGCACTATTTCCAGCCCATCTTCGAACGTCTCCGAGCCGAACCGAGCGACACTCTGCTCTCCGATCTCGTCAACACCGAGATCCCCGAATGGGGTCGTCCGCTCAACGATGAAGAGCTCCACGCCGAGATGATGGCTGACACCTTCGTCGGAGGATCCGAAACGACCACGAACGCGTTGTCCGGCGGCATCAAGCTACTCATCGAACATCCGGCGGAGTGGGCCCGGCTCAAGAGCGATCCGGAGAAGTACCTGCCGGTGCTTGTCGAGGAAGTCCTCCGACTGGAAAGCCCCGTGCAAGCGCTGTTTCGCACCACGACCGTCGACATGACAATGCACGGCGTCGACATCCCCGCCGGTTCGATGGTGAGTATCCGCTACGCCTCGGCCAACCGTGATCAGGCGATGTTCGGCGATGCTCCCGAGTTCCGGCTCGACCGCACCGACGGGCGAACCCACCTGGCGTTCGGCCACGGTGTTCATCACTGCCTCGGAGCGCCACTGGCCCGTCGCGAACTCCTCCATGGATTCCGAGCCGTCGTCGAACGTATCGATGAGATGTGGTTCATCGACGGGGCCAACGATTTCGCCATCGCGCCCAACTACTCCCTACGCGCACTGAAGAATCTCCACATCGGCGTTCGCGCCGCGAGCTGACGCGAGTTTGAACGTCCTCGCTCGCCGAGCGAGCGTGGGCGATCAAACTCTGCCTCAGAGTCGCGAGTGCCTCGGGGCTTCTCGGTGAACGCCGATTGGGGGGCGAGTCGTAAACGTGGAACTGTGGCGCCATGAAATTCGGACTTGCCTTCGCCAGCAGTGTCGGCATCGAGGGACGCGATGCGCTCGAACTCTGTCGCCAGGCTGAGGCGCTCGGCTTCGATTCGGTGTGGGGCGGCGAACACGTGATCCTCCCCACCACCATCGACTCGCGCTACCCATACACCGCCGACGGCCGAATCCCGGCACTTCCCGACACACCCATTCCCGACCCGCTCATCTGGCTGGCATTCGTTGCTGCGGCGGCGCCGACACTGCGGCTCGGCACGTGCATCCTGATCGTGCCGCAACGTAATCCGCTGGTTCTGGCGAAAGAAATTGCGACTCTCGATCGTCTGTCCGGCGGGCGCGTCGAACTCGGCATTGGCGTCGGATGGATGCGAGAGGAGTTCGACTCCCTGGGCGTGCCGTGGGAGCGGCGCGGGGCCCGCAACGACGAGTACATCGCCGCCATGCAGGCACTGTGGTCGGGACCGCATGCCGAGTTCCACGGTGAGTTCGTCGACTTTGCTCCGGCCACGTGTAGTCCCCGGCCGGTCCAGAAAAGGATCCCGATCCACGTTGGGGGCGACACCCCGGCGGCGCTGCGGCGAGCGGTGCGTATCGCCGACGGCTACTTTCCGGGCGAGGGTGACGCCACGCGTCTGGAGAAACTGATTGGCGACCTTCACGCGACCGCCCGGGAACATGATCGCGATCCGAACGAGATCGAGATCAACGCGATTTTCGCCGGCTTCGCTGATCCCGCCGCTTCGGCGGAACGCTTTCGAGAGATCGGGGTGGACCGCGCCATGGTCCCGGCCTTTGCCTTTGCCGGGCCCGGTGGCACCGAACGTCTTGCGGCATTCGCAGAAACGGTGATGCCTCGCCGGGCCTGAAGCAGCTTCGTCCGTTACCCAGCACGCGTGAGGCGCACGGGGATGGCCGATTGCACGACCATACCGTTGACGGGATCGTGTCCGACGGTGGTGGAAACGAGGCGCGACGTTGTCGTGCCGATGTCGCGGACCTTCTCGTCGGTCAAGCCGCTGCCCCACGAATGAGCCATCGACACAACGCCGCGCCGCACGTCGGGGGCCGCTTGAGCGACCCCAACGATGGTCGAGCGCGGCGACGTGATTTCGACCAGATCATCGTCGGCCAAACCGATCAGGACCATGTCTTCGGGATGTATGTACGCGTAGTTTGTTGTCCCGGCGCTGCGTTGCAGAGCGCTCAACTCGGAACCGAGTGAATTCAGCATCGCTTTCAACCGACGACTGACCAAGCGGAACGGAAATTCCTCGAGCAAGACACCAGGGAATCCGCCGACCTCGCCCGAGCCAGCCTCGGCCCATACGATGTCGAGCTCGACCATCAAGTCCGCAGGTGCCGTCGTGAAGAGGGACCTACTTCCCTCGTCGGGGGGCTGAGCCACCATGGCTCGCAATGGGTGAACGGTGCCAAGGTTCGCCCGTATCTCGTCGAGTGGCATCCGCGAGTTGGCGTAGGCCAGGTCGATGACCTCATCGTCGGTGGGCTTACGATCCATCGGAATGTCGCCACCCGGGAGGGGGATCGCCGCGCCAAGACGTTTGGAGAGTTCCCAGAACACCTCCCACTCGTTGTGGACGTCCTCGTCCGTTGAGAGTGTGGCCGGGGTGTAGTTCGTATAGGGCTGGCGGAACCAGCGGTCCATGAGATGAGGCACGTCGGCCCGTTCGAGCGACAGCTTCGGGGCGATCACGTAGTGGGCGTAGTCAGCCGTTGCCGTCACTCGATGGTCGATGACGACCAGTAGTTCCAGGCTTGCCAGTGCGCGTAGGGTCAACTCCTGATCGGGCCACGCCACCGCAGGGTTGCCTCCACTGACAATGAGCGCGCGTATCTGTCCTTCCCCTGGCGTCAGGATCTCCTCGGCCAAGGTTGCCGTTGGCATCTCGCCGCGATAGCCGCGCAGCCCACGGATGCGAGACGACGCCCCATTCACCGGTGGTTGAGGGGCGTTGACCTGGGCTCGTCGGGGCGTTTCGGGATAGAGGAACCATCCGCTGTCGAGGCGATCTCCAGCGCGATTGGTGCGCCCCAGGATGGTGTTGAGCACCATCGTGAGGTGCTCGGAAAGGCTGCAGCGCGGCGCCATATTCGGCCCGGTGCCGGTACCGACGGTCCCGCGCGGTCCGTCAGCAAACAGGCGGATTGCCCGGAGAAAGTCTTCGACCGAAATGTCGCAACGGGTGGCGACATAGTCAGCAGTGAACGGGGCGACATGGTTCGCAAGTGCTGCGAGATCGCTCACCCACTCCTCGCAGAACGCGTGATCGATCAAACCCTCGTCGAGAACGACCTTGATCATCCCGGCCAGCAGAGTCGGATCTTCACCCGGACGAATCTGGAGAAACACGTCGGCAAACACCGCCAGCTCCGTTCGGCGGGGATCAACGACGATGAGTTTCATCCCTCGCTTCTTGGCGGCGCGCATAACGACAAACGGGTCCGTCCCCTGCAGTCCGCCGACCGCTCCGTAGGACGAGACCATGGGGTTGTAGCCAACGGCCATCACCACGTCGGCTTCGGCGAACCCGTGGTACCCGGCTTCCCAGGCGCCAAGACGCAAAGGTGCCGTGGTCTTCGACGGTTGGTCGATCGTCACCGAGGTGTAGAAGGACGTGGAGCCGAGCCCCTGGTGCCATGCCCGGGCCGTGGGGACGGCCACGGAGTTCTGATACCCGCCCGTACCCGTATAACTGGCGACCGCCCTCGGGCCGTAGGAATCAATGATCCGGCGAAGCTCGTTGGCGATCTCGTCGAAGGCCGTGGCGCTGTCAACGGCCTCAAGTCGACCGTCTGCGGAGCGCCGCAACGGTCCGCGCAGCCGAGCCGGATGATGCATTTGCTCGGGGAGCTGGCGACCCTTGATGCAGGTGTAACCCTTGAACAGCGGATCCTCGGGCACCCCGCGGATGGCGACGACGCGCCCGCCGGGAAGGTTGACGTCGTCGGTCTGTACGTCGACATCGATGGGGCACGAGGCGTGGCAGACCCGGCAGAACGATCGTCGCGTCTCGACGTTCATAGCGATGGTTCCTCCCGTTGGCGCCCACGTTCGCAGGCGTTATGACGAAAACTAACTCACCGAGTAGTTTTCGTCACAACATCGCGGCGGAGGCCGCGGACCGCTCAGGAGCACCCTTCTATATGACCGACCGCTGGATCACCGACTGGCCCCCGAGCGTCCGCTGGCCGCATTACACACGCGCCAATGCGGGCGAGGTGCTGCCGACCCCGGCGAGTCCCCTCGGTCAGCAGTTCACCTGGGATCACGGGATCGTTCCCGGATGGAGAGACGGATACGTCCGCGGCGGCTGTACGAAACTTGAGGAGTACACCGACAGCCCGCCCGCGGTCTGCGGATTCTTCGGTGGGTATATGTACATCAACCTTTCGAATGTCCGCATGCAGGGCGTCCGGAACCCGGCGGTGACGGTGGAACAACTCGATCTCGCCTTCTTCGGTGATCATCCTGACGTGCCGAAGTATGTCGCCCATCCCGACGACGATCAGCCGGATATGGCGGCCTTCGTGTCGGAGCGCATGGGTTGGGTTATGTCGACCACGACCTGGCCGGAGATCGATGAGGAGCGAGTCTGGACCACGGCACTGGCTGACCATCGGCCCGACTTCGCGGCGTTGTCCGACGCCGAGATTGTGGCCTACGCCCGGACCACGCAGCCGATGTTGCGCAAGCTGTTCGAGAGCCATGCGGTGTCGTCGGGATCGTCTGGTATCGCTCCAGGAATTCTGGCCGCCATCGGCTCCGCGATCGGCGACGACGAGATCCCGATGCGGATTCTTGCGGGCATCGGCGAGGTCGATTCGGCCGAGCCGAGCTATGCGCTGTGGGAGCTGTCACGCATGGTGAGCGGGTCGGTCCAGCTCACTGCGCTGTTCGACGAGGGGATGCCAGGTCTGATCGGTCCGGAGGGCCGGCTCGAAGCGGCGGCGACCGCCGGTTCAGCCGATGCTGCCGCCTTCCTCGCCGCTGGGGCCGCGTTCCTGGTCGAGTTCGGTTCGCGAGGACCGAATGAATGGGAGATCAGTGCCGAGACATGGGGTACCGACCCGACGATCGCGCTCGCCGCTCTTGAGCGGATTCGGCTCCAGAGCGACAGCGAATCTCCTCGCGCTCGGAATGCGTCGCGAGTGGCCGAACGTCAGGCCACGATCGACGATGTCCGGGCCAAGCTCGTGGCCATTGGCAGCGAGGAATTGATCGCAACGTTCGAAGCCGGTCTTGTGGCCGGAAGCCAGATGGCGTTTCGGGAGCGGACGAAGACCAACATCATCCGCGCCGTCCACGAGGGACGCCTGGCGTTTCGCGAACTCGGCCGACGTCACGCTGAAGCCGGCAACCTCGCGGATGCGAAACACATCTTCCAACTGCTCGACGCCGAGGTCGAAGCGTTCGTTGCCGACCCGGCGGCCATGACGGACACTTTGGCTGCCCGGGCCAAGGAATGGGCCGGCCTGTGGGATCTGGAGCCACCGTTCTTCATCGTCGACGGGAAGGTGCCGCCGATCTCGTCATGGAAGAAGCGGGGTGTCTCAATGGCGGCCAAGGCGGGCGTTGGCGATGTGCTCCAAGGCGTGGCCGGCTGTCCGGGTGTGGTGCGCGGGCGCGCTCGCGTCATTCTCGATCCGTCGGATCCGGGCGCTCTTGATCCCGGCGACATCATGATCGCCCCGCTCACCGATCCGGCGTGGACACCGCTGTTCATGGCGGCCGGTGGTGTGATCGTCAACGTCGGCGGTCAGATCAGCCATGCCATCATCGTCAGTCGCGAGCTCGGCCTGCCTTGCATCGTGTCGGTCACTGACGCCACCGACCGCATCGTCGACGGCTCGCTGATCGAAGTCAATGGCAGCACCGGCCACGTCACCATCCTCGAACTTCCCTAGGACTGCTATGAAACCCTTTCGCTTCGGATTGCAGAGCTTCAACGCGGAGTCGGCCGCCGACTGGCGAAACCAGGCCCGCCAAGCCGAGGCACTCGGGTATTCGACGCTTCACCTGTCCGACCACATCCTCGGTCCCGGCCCTGCGCTCGCGGCGACGAACCACCCCGTGCAAAACCTTGCGTCGATTCCAGCGATGGCCGTTGCGGCAGAAGCAACGTCGACCATCGGCATCGGCTGTCGCGTCTTCTGCGCCGACTTCCACAACCCAGTGATTCTCGCGAAAGAGCTGGCGACCCTCGACATGTTCTCCGACGGTCGTCTCGAACTCGGGATCGGAGCCGGATGGCTGCAGGGTGAGTACGAAGCGATCGGGGTGCCGTTCGATCCGCCGGGTGTGCGCATCGACCGGATGTTGGAGACGATTGCGGTACTGCGCGCGTGCTTCGACGATGGTGAGGTGAATGTGCATGGAAAGCACGTGCACGCCGTCGGGTTCGAGGCACTCCCGAAACCCGTGCGCCGTGAAGGCCGCCCGCGACCACCCTTCATGATTGGTGGCGGGGCGCGTCGCATTCTTGGGATTGCCGGTCGTGAGGCCGAGATCGTGAGCCTCAACTTCGACAACGTGTCCGGCAAGATCGGACCGGCCGGCGTAGGTTCTTCGACCGCCGAGGTCACCGCCGAGAAGATCGAATGGATAAAGGCCGGAGCCGGAGATCGCTTCGATTCGTTGGAACTGGAGATCGGCGCGTATTTCACCGTCGTTACGCCTGCCCGGGAACAAACGTTGGCCAAGATGGCCCCGATGTTCGCGCTTTCGCCCGAGGCGTTCGCCGAACATCCCCACGCGCTCATCGGCTCCGTCGATGAGATATGCGCGCAGATCATTGAGCGGCGCGAAAAGTACGGCATTTCCTACATCACGGTTGGTCGTACAAATCTCGAAGCATTCGCCCCTGTCGTCGCCCGGCTCGCCGGTCAGTAACTTCTCCCCCCACAAAGGATCACGTTTATGAAGGTCGGCATCAACCTCCCCGCGCAGTTCCCGTTCGCCAGCACGGAGCAGATGCTCCCGATGTATGAGCAGATGGGAGCCGATTCATATTGGGCTCCGGACCACATCCTCGGGGTGTTTCATCCGGGCCTGTGGGCCGACACTCCGCTCTCGGCGTTGGCGGCCGACCCTGACGCCTTCTACGACCCATTTTGTTACGGCGCCGTTGCCGGTCGCATGACGACCAAGCCCTACGGAATTTCCGTCACCGACGCCACTCGTCGCGGGGCGGCCGACCTGGCTCGCACTGCACTCACGCTGAATGACCTGATCCCAGGTGGCTTTATTCTCGGTATTGGATCGGGTGAAGCGGAAAGTCTCCTACCGTTCGGCTACCCGTTCGACAAGCCTGTTGCGCAGTTGGAAAAGGTGCTTATCGAGCTGCGGTCGCTTCTCGATACCGGCCGGATGCCCGAAGGCGGCGTGGGCCGGATGGGTCTTCCGCTGAAGGCCGAAGGACGGGGTTCTCCGGCGGTGTGGGTAGCCGGTCATGGTGACCGCATGCTCCGGCTCACCGGTGAGTACGGCGACGGTTGGATCCCGGCGTGGTGGATGTCGCCAACGGAATACGGCACCAAACGGGCGGTGATTGCCGAGCATGCGTCGAAGGCCGGACGGCCGATGCCGGAATGCTCGCTTCTCCCGTTCTGTCTCTTCGCCGAATCGCAGGATAAGGCCGCCGAGATGTTCGAGAAGGAGCCGCTCGGCAAACTGTTCGGTCTCTTTGCCATGGGTTCGATGTGGGAAGCCAATGGTATGAAGCATCCCCTCGGGAATGACTCGAAGGGTTTCATCGACGTGATCATTCACGACCTCAATCCCGATGACCTTCGCGATCTGGCGCCCACAATCCCGTTCGAGATGGTGAAGCAGGTCCTCTTCATTGGCAACGCCGAGGAGTTGGCCGGCCAGTTCGAGGCGTATGCCAAGAACGGCCTTGAGCACGTGGTTCTGGCCAACCTCACCGGTGTGATTGGCGGCATGGACGAGATCATCGCCCGGGGCGCCGACCTTCCCCATCTTCGCAACGTTCTTTCCGATCTCTAAGGAGTTCCGTATGTCTGACATCGATCTGTCCACGTTCAACCCGTTCGACCCGACCACGTTGCAGTGCCCGTATCCGCACTACGCCAAGATGCGCGTCGAGGCACCGGTCCATCACATCGCCTCGCTCGGGATGTACTTCGTGACGCGTCACGACATGATCAGCGAGGTGATCCGCGACATCGAGACGTTCTCGAACCAATTCGGAAACACCTCGATGCCGCTGCCGGCGGAAGCACGGGAAAAGATGCTCGAAGTTCTCGCCGAGGGCTACCCGCGAGTGCCCACCATGTTGACGGCTGACCCGCCCACGCACACCCGCTACCGCCGTTTGGTGTCCAAGGCGTTCACCCCGCGTTCCATCGTCGAGCTCGAACCGATCATCCGGGCCATCACCACCCGCCTCATCGACAGCTGGATCGATTCGGGAACCATCGAGTTCGTGACGCAGTTCGGCGTCCCACTGCCGGTCGAAGTCATCGCCAAGGCACTCAATGTCCCCGATGATCGCCTCGCCGACTTCAAACGGTGGTCCGACGATTCGATCGCCGGCATTGGCACCAACATTTCGGTCGATCAGCGAGTCGAGGCAGAACGTGGCGTCAACGAGTTCCAGCACTACTTCGCCGAGGCGCTCGAACAGCGGCGAATCACGCCGCAGGAAGACCTTCTCACCAAGTTGCTCAACGCCCGCATCGACGATGATGACCCGGAAGTCACTGATAAGCGCGCCTTGGATATGCCGGAAATGTTGAGCATCATTCAGCAGCTCCTCGTGGCCGGTAACGAGACCACCACCAAGATGCTGACCGAGATGATGCGACTGCTGGCCGAGCATCCGGACAAGTGGGAGGCGGTCAAAGCCAATCCGGCACTGATTCCGGGTGTCGTCGAAGAGACGCTGCGTCTGTCGACCCCCACGCAAGGCATGTGGCGAGTCGCCACGCGCAATGTGGAGCTTGGTGGCGTGCATATTCCGAAGGGCAGCCGGGTGGTGGTTGTGTATTCGTCGGCGAACCGCGATGAGAACGTGTTCGTCAACCCCGACGAATTCGATCCGGAGCGTGCCAACGTGACCGACCATCTCGCCTTCGGCAAGGGCACGCACTTTTGCGTCGGTGCCAACCTGTCGCGACTCGAAGGTCGTGTCGCGTTGGAGGAAATCGCCAAGCGACTCGACTCGTTTACGTTGCCTGACACCAACACCTTCCAGTACCACCCAAGCTTCATGCTCCGAGGACTCACCAGCCTCGACCTCGATGTCGTCCCGGCCACGGTGAACGCATGAGCGAGGAGATGGCCGGCAAGGTCGTCGTCGTCACCGGCTCAAGCCGCGGCATCGGTCGCGGCACCGCAGTGGCCTTCGGCGAGAAGGGCGCGACCGTCTACGTGACCGGGCGCACCACGTCGGGCGAACTTTCGATCGGCGAGACCGTGCGGATGGTCAACGAGGCCGGCGGCCACGGCATTGCCGTGGAAGTCGATCACGGCGACGATGCTCAGATCGCTCGTCTCTTCGCGCAAGTTGGCGAGGAGCAGGGCACGATCAATGTGCTCGTCAACAACGTCTACAAGATCCCGAATCCTCCGGCGTGGGGCGGTGGGTTCTGGGATCATCCGGTTTCGATTTGGGACGATCAGGTCGGTATTGGTCTGCGCGCTCACTATGTCGCGTCGTGGCACGCGGCACCGTTGCTGTTCGCCGCCGGTCCCGGTGGGTTCATCTGCAACGTGTCGTCGCCGGGTGGATCGAGCTATCACTTCAGCTCGTCCTACGGAGCGGGCAAGGCCGGCCTCGACCGGCTGAGTGCCGACATGGCGGTCGAACTCAAGCCCAAGGGCATCGCCTGCGTGGCGTTGTATCCGGGCAGCGTGGCCACCGAGTTCATCAAGGCTGCCTCGGGGGAGCGGGGGATGGACCTATCGAAGTCCCAGACCACGCTCGGTGTGGGGCGGACCATCGCGGCGCTGGCCGTCGCTCCCGATCTGATGGGTCGAAGCGGGTCGATTCAGTGGTGCGAAGACGTCTCGCGTGATTTCGATGTTCGCGACGAGACCGGGAACCTGCTTCCAGCCTATGGCAAGCGCGCGTAGCAACGATGTCTGATGACGTGCTGCTGATCGACGAGCCCCTTCCCAAGGTTCGTCGGTTCACCCTCAACCGACCGGAAAAGCGAAACGCATTGAACGACGCGTTGCGTGGTGCGCTGTTCGACGCGCTGCGAGACGGTGACGGTGATCGTGAATGCTCCGTCATGATCATTCGTGGCGCCGGTCAGAGCTTCTGCGCCGGGTACGACCTCGGCATGCCCAATCATGACGTGGAGCGCACCATTGCCAAGCAGGACGGGTGGTGGAGTCGCCACGTTGTCAACAACTGGTTCGAGATGTGGGACATGGCGACGCCGATCATCGGTCAGGTGCACGGCTTCTGTCTCGCCGGTGGCTCCGAGTTGGCGGCGGCCTGTGACCTGCTCTACGTAGCCGACGATGCCCAGATCGGCTACCCGCCGGTGCGCCTCATGTCGCCGCCCGATATGCAGTGGCAGCCGTGGCTGATGGGCATGCGCCGAGGCATGGAGATGTTGCTCACCGGTGACGCCATTAGTGGTGTCGAAGCGGCCGCCTGCGGAGCTGCCAACAAGTCATTCCCGATCGACGCCCTCGACGTCGAAGTGCTTCGGGTCGCGGAGCGGGTGTCGCTGGTGCCGAAAGATCTTCTGACACTCAATAAGCGCGCGGGGCATCGTCAGATGGAGGCGATGGGCATCCGCGCCGGGCTCCGGGCCGGCGCCGACATTCAGGCCATGGGCTTCCATCAGGCATCGTCTCGCGAGTACATGAAGTCCTTCGCCACGAAGGGCGTCAAGGCCGCCCTCTCCGAGCGAGACAAAGCCTTCGGCGACTTCCGCGAACGTACGTAGGAAGGAAAGGGTCATGGACGCCGCCGAAGGGGCACGGACCTTCCTCACGACTGGCAACGCCTATGACCTGTTTATGGGGCGGTACTCCCGACCTCTCGCGGTCGAGTTTGCCGATTCGGTCGGCGTGACCCCGGGCATGTCGGCGCTCGACATCGGTTGCGGGCCCGGAGCCCTCACGACGGTGCTGGTCGACCGGCTCGGTGCCGCCGGGGTCGCCGCTATGGACCCGTCACTGCCCTTCGTGGCCGCATGCACGACAAGGCATCCTGGCGTCGACGTTCGACCCGGTCGCGCCGAGGAGATCCCGTTCGCCGATGCCAGCGTCGACGTCGCCATGGCGCAACTGGTCCTGCACTTCGTCAGTGACCCCCTTGCGGCCGGCCTCGAGATGCGTCGGGTCGTTCGACCCGGTGGGATCGTGGCGGCGTGCATGTGGGACTCCGCCAACGAGATGGAAATGCTCCGGCTCTTCTGGGACTCCGCCCTCGCCGTGGACCCGAACACGCCCGGTGAGGCCCGCACCCTCCGCTTCGGCGGCCCTGGCGAAATCGCCGAGTTGTTCACCGGGGCCGGTTTGGTCGATGTCGTCGAAACGACCCACTCGGTCAGCTCCACCTACGAAGTGTTCGACGAGCTGTGGGAAGGGTTTCTCGGGGGCATTGGGCCAGCTGGCGCGTTCTGTCTTTCCCTGTCTGAGGCGGGTCGATCTGCCGTTCGAGCCGAGATGTTCCACCGCCTCGGCGAACCCACTGGAAGCTTTGCCCTCACCGCCGTCGCCCGCTCGGCCCAGGGCATGGTGCCGGCATGAGGGCCGCAGCCGCATTGCGGAATGCAATGCGGAATGCACTGGTGGGCCGAGGCGTCGGACAAACGGCGCCCGGTCTTGGTCGTCACCCGCTCGGTGGCAATCCCGGTTCTGATGACCGCGACGCTGGCGACGAACAACATTCGTAAGATCGTCCGTGCGTCGACGGGCCCGTCGATCGTGTCGAGCTACCTGACGAAGAGGAATCACTGAATGTCGGACTTTTACGGACTGACCATGCGCTCGATCACCGGTGAGGAGGTGAGCTTTGAGCAGTTCCGTGATCAGGTGACCCTGATCGTGAATCTTGCTAGCGCTTGAGGCCTCACCCCTCAGTACGCAGGTCTGCGTGCGCTTCATGAAGACAACAAGGCGAAGGGCTTTTCGGTGCTCGGCTTTCCGTGTAACCAGTTCGCCGGCCAGGAGCCCGGTACCGATGCGGAGATCCTCGAGTTCGCCACGTCGAAGTACGACGTGACCTTCCCGATGTTCTCGAAGATCGAGGTCAACGGCGACGGTGCTGCTGATCTGTACAAGTGGCTCAAGGCCGGCGCCGCCGATCATGGCGACATCGCGTGGAACTTCGAGAAGTTCTTGGTCGATCGGTCGGGCGCCGTGGTGGCCCGCTTCCCACCGCCCACCACGCCCGAAGCTATTGGCGAGGAACTGGCGAAGTACCTCTAGGGGCCAATCGTGGGTGTCCTCAGCCCCTTGCGTAACGCCGCCGGGCTGAGGACACTTTGCGTTACGAGCACTGGCGGGTGTATCGCACCGCTGTGATACCATCGCATATGGGGCAAACAGCGACGATGCGCGAGCTTCGGAACCACACCCGCGAAGTCATCGAACGGGCACAAAGCGATGCGGTCACCATCACCGACGGGGGTGTCCCGATCGCCGTGCTCACTGCGCTCGCCACCACGGAAGGCCGGTGGAACGCCGAAGCCTGGCTGGTGCAAATCACCGGCCAAGACTGGGCTCCCTACGATTCCGGCCTCGCCGCCGAGTTGGCGGAACGGGGTACCTCTGATGACGAGTCCGACGCCGTCGAACGCCTCGGTCTCGTATGAGGTTTGTCCTGGACACTTCGGCGGTCATCCACCTCGTGGAACGGAAGCCGGATGCGTTGACCGCCGAGCTCCGCAAGGCCACCGAAGCACCATCGATCAACGTTGTCACGCTCGCCGAATTAGCGGTCGGTTGGGCTTCTTTGCCACGAGATTCACCTCGACGCCGGACCTACCACTCGGCTCGTCGAATGCGGGTGATCGACATTGCCGCGAATCACTTGGACTCCGAACCGACGGCTCTCGTCGTGGCGTTCGGTGAGTGTCGCGCTGCCGGTATCAAAGGAAACGACGCGTGGATCGCAGCAACGGCGCACTTCTCGGGGGGAGTTCTCCTCACGTACGACGAAACCCTCGCCACGAGGTTTGCGACGATCGGCGACAGCACGCTGCTGTCGCCGTAGTCGAACTGCCCCGGTCAGTCGAGGGTGCTCGGATCGTCGAGAAAGCGGGTCACGGTGCGGACGAACTCGGCGGCGGGGGCACCGTCGAACACCCGGTGGTCCCACGTGAGGCTGAGGGTGAGGCGCTTGACCCGGCGCAGGACTCCGTCGTCGGCCCAGGCCACGTCGTCACGCAGACGGCCGACGCCCATGATGGCGGCGTTCGGCGGATTGATCACCGGCGTGAACCCGTCGACGCCAAACATGCCGAGCGTGGAGACAGAGAACGTGCCGCCTTCATAGTCGGTGAGCTTGAGCGCTCCACGGCGGGCGGCATCGGCCAGGGCCGCAGTTTTCGGGGCCAGGTCGGCGAGGCCGAGCACATCGGTGTTGGGGACGACCGGCACCACGAGTCCTTCGTCGAGGGCAACGGCCATACCGACGTTGACCCGGGGGAGCAGGGCAATGCCGTCGGGCGTGACTTGGCTGTTGACCCGAGGGTGTTCGCGCAGGGCGCGGGCGCAGGCGGCGATCACGTAGTCGGTGAAGCTTGGGACAACGGCGCCGCCGGCCTTGCGGGCGTTGCGGTCGGCGACCACCGCGTCCATGTCTGCGTCCATCATGAGCGTGAGTTGCGCCATGTCCTGAAGCGATGCGCGCATACGACTGGCAATGGTGCCGCGCATGCCCTTGAGGGCCACGATCTCGGTCGGCTCTTGCGACGGCGGCGGCGCAAGAGATTGAGTGGGCGCCGGTGCGGTCCCTCCGGCGAGCAGACCGCGGATGTATCCGGCGACATCTTCGCGGCTGATGCGGCCATCGGGCGCAGTGGAACGAATCGTATGTGCACGTAGATCGAGTCCGACGAGGCGGGCCAGTTCAGCGGCGGCGTAGGTGACCTTCGGCGTGGAGGCCTGGCGCCACCCGGTGGCCGGAGCGGCGGGTGTGGACGCGGCGGCTGCGGCGGGTGTGGAAGCTCCAGCGGGGGTTTGTGGTGCCCGCGCTACGTCATCGGCCACGATGCGCCCACCGGGCCCTGTGCCGGTGACGGCACCGAGGTCAACGCCGAGCTCCTTGGCTCGTACGCGCGCATATGGTGATGCCAGCACCCGTTCACCGGGTGCGCGCGTGGGAGCGGCGATAGGTGCCGAGTCCGCCGGTGCGGGACTAGTGACAACTTCGGCGACCGCAGTTGTTGGCGCCGACGCCGGAGCGGTGTTGGTCGGAACAGACTCTCCTTCGCCGAGTACGTACCCGATCACCTCGCCGCACTTGTATGTCGATCCGACTTCCCCGACGATGACCAGCCGACCTCCGTCGGGAATTTCGACTTCGGTCTGCACTTTGTCGGTGTCAACGAGTACGACCGCCGAACCCGCGCTCACCGTGGACTCGGCCGCTACCAGCCACTCGACGATGGTTCCTTCTTCCATGGTGAGCCCG
>JANLQX010000259.1:0-3960 GCA_031368095.1 Actinomycetes bacterium
CGGATATTGAGCTCCGGCGTGAATACGCTCATTCCTGGGCATGGCGGATAAGGGGTTCCGGATCGGTCAGTCGTGCCCCGTCGGTCGACGTAAACCACGTCGTGACCGGCGAACTGATCAGGCGGTGGGAACGCAAAGGACAATTGGGGGAACTCGCCGAGCAGGGCCAGCACCGGCGACACGATGGCATCACCCTTGGCGTCGGTTGCTTTCACCACGGTCACGCCGATATTCATCGTTCGGCCGTTGGGCCGCGAGTAGTCGAGCGGCACGGCGACGTGGAAGCACTTCTCGCTCGGGGTCGCTTGCGGCGGGCAGGCCTCCGCAACGGCGATGGGTCCAGTTTTCGCCGGGGGTGACGTGGTCGGTGGCGCGGTTGTCGCGGCGATGGTCGTCGCGGGCGTCGTGCGGGCCTTGTGGAATGCCGTCGACTTCTTGGCCGCCGTCGCCGTGGCCGGCGATAGGGCAGCCATGGTGCCGAAGGTGAGTGCGGCGACGAGGAGCGAGGTGATTGGTGATCTGCGCTGCGTGGTGTTCATGATCCGTCCTTTCGAGTTCGGAAGCTGCAGCGTGTTCCGGCCCGACTGCAGTCCGGCTGCAACGATGCGTCCACCGAGACAATCAGCATCGAACAAGTTCGTCAGCGTTGGCGATACCCGAGCAGCGGGTTGGCAATTCCGAGATTGTGTCGTTGCGCCGCCGCAAGGAGCCGACCATCGGCCGCCGCGAACACTGCGGCACCTCCGGTGATGGCGGCCGCGAGGTGGACGGCGTCGTAGCCACGGAGTTTGTCACTCTCGGCGACGTCTCCGGCGAGGCGAATCAGCGCGGTGTCAACGACCACCACGGCCACTTGCAACCAAAGGTCCTCGAACCCGGCCTTTGCTTGGCGGAGTGCAGGCGTGGTGAGCCGTGAGTTCCGGTGGGCGGCGCCAAGCGCAGCGCGTGTCTCCACGTATCCGGTCTCGACACAAATCAGAACATCCGATTCGCTCCACAGACGCTCGGCCACGTCTGCTCCGTCCTCTTCGACGAGGAGCAGTTTCAGGATGACCGACGTGTCAACGTAGGTGATCACTGACGTTGCTCGGCCACCATTTGCGCAATGCTGATTCCGGGGGAGAGCTTGACCCGTTTGCTCGGCAACCGACGGACCGGGTTGCTCGCCGGTCGGACGATGCCGGCCTCGACGAGCTTCGCGAGCCGGTCGATGTCGCCAGGTATGGCGCTCAGGCGAGCGATCGGTCGGCCATGTTCGGTCACCGTGATCTCCTCACCCGCTTTTACGCGCTCAAGGAAGGCGCTGAGTTGGTTCTTCAACTCACGCACGCCAACCGTCGTTCCGATCTGGGATGTAGCTGCAGTCATAGCAAAGTGTAGCTAGAACGTCTGGCCAGGTCCTCTGTCATCTCCGGTGGAGCCGGTGCCTATGCATGTCGAACCTCATGCACTCCTCATGTTCGTGGCAGGTCCAGGCGCATGCTGGAGCAACGTTGGCTTTTCGACGCCGACCAGACATGGGAGCCCCAAATGGAACTGCTCATCATCAACTTCAACCTCAATGGCATCACCGAGGCCGACTACGCCGCCGTGTGTGACCAAATTGCGCCAGCGTTTGCGGCCGTGCCCGGACTGGTCACGAAGGTGTGGCTCGCCGACTCGACCGCCGGTGTCTACGGGGGTATCTATACCTTCGACAGCGGTGGAGCGCTGGAAGCGTTCCTCGCCTCGGACCTCTTCGCCCAGGTTGGGGCGATGAAGGAACTGAGGGGCATTTCTGTCCGCCGTTTTGGCGTGCTCGCTGCGCCGACGGCTGTGACGCGGGGACTGGTCGGCGCATCGGTCTGAAATTTCCGCGACGATGACAGCCATGGATGCTTCTCTGCGAAGTTCCGACCCGGTCCCCTGATGGCTTCTGTCGTCGTAGGTCGCTCGGCTGAGATCGGACTGCTCTCTCGGGTGCTCGACGCCGAAGGCCCGCGTGTCTGCTTCGTCTACGGCATCGCCGGGATCGGGAAGTCGTCTCTGCTTTCGCAGTTCCGACTCGTCTGCGAGGAGCGAGACGTGCGCGTCGTCGCCGTCGATTGCCGCTCGACGGAGCCCACCGAGCAGGGTTTCCTCCATGCCCTCCGACACGCCGATCCGCAGTGGGACTCTCACCAAGACGACCGTCGAACAGTGCTGCTCGTCGATACCTACGAGGTCTTTCGAATCGCTGATCCGTGGCTCCGAACGGAACTGCTCCCCATGCTCGGCCCGTCGGCGCGAGTCGTGGTGGCTGGACGCGAACCGCCCATGCTTGAGTGGGCGGTTGAGCGTGGGAGATACGGCGGACTCGCGGTTGTGCCACTTGGCCCGCTCGACGAACTCAGCGTCGACGAACTGCTCACCATGGCCGATGTTCCTGAGGCCGATACGGTCGATCTGAAGCGGCTTTGTTGCGGTCATCCGCTGGCGCTGCGACTGGCTATTGAGGCGAGGCTGGCGGGCGGCGAACTTCCGAACGCAGACGCCGGACCGCGCGTCGTTCAGGCGCTCGCAGGTCTGTTTCGTGACGGGCTCGGTGAACGGTCCCGCGAGAGCCTCGATGCCGCCGCGGTCCCCCGTCGGATCACTCGTGGCGTGCTTGCCGCGATGCTCGGCGAAGATCGGGCCGACGCCGCTCTTGACGAGTTGAGTGGACTGGCTCTCGTCGATGCCACGCCCGACGGACTTCGGTTGCACGATGCGGTGCATCTCGTGATCGCCGAGCGACTGCGGGCCATCGATCCGCAACGTTTTCGCCAGTACCGTTCGGCGGCGTGGCGACACCTCCAGTCGCAAACGCGGTCCGTCGCTCGACATGAGTTGGCCCGTTCAACCGCCGACGTGCTGTTCCTTATCGACAACCCGGTCGTGCGTGAAGCGTTCTTTCCCACCACGGCTCACGCCCACAGTGTGGAACCGTCGAGACCGACGGATGCCGAGGGGCTACGGGCGCTGTGGCACGAACACGATCGGGCCGAGTCAGCGAACGTGCTCGACCATTGGCTGGAGCGACTGCCGAGCTCGGTTCGGGTCGTTCGTGATCGGGCGGGGACGCTCGTCGGTTGCTCGATTGTTGCGCCATGGCGAGACATTCCGCAATCGTTCGAGCGGTTTGATCCGGTTCTTGCCGGCTTCGCTGCGCACGCCGTAAGAAGCCCGCTTCCGACGGGACAGACGACCGTTGTCTTGCGGCGGTGGCTCACCACCTCAGCGGGAGGCGACGGGCCGAGCAGCGCGCAGGCGGCGGCCTGGCTCGATGTGAAGCGTGACTACCTGAGCATGCGTCCACACCTCGGCCGGGTGTACACGACCCTCCATGATCCTGCGCCCTTCATCGACGCGCTGATCGTGCTCGGGTTCACGACGTTCGGTCCCGTCATGGTCGGCCCCGACGACTTTTATCTTGGCGCCCTCGATTTTGGCCCCGACTCCGTCGATGGTTGGCTGACCCGACTCGCCGCCGCTGAGCTTGGGATCGCTGAGGATGCGTTCCTTGATGCCGCCGATCGCACCGTCGCTCTCGGTGGCCGACGGGTTGCGCTCTCGCCCCTCGAGTTCGGGGTGATGGCGCTCCTCGCTGCTCGAAAGGGGAGCGCCGTCACCCGAGCAGAGTTCCTCGCCGAGGTGTGGGGCGACGACTACGACGGCGCCAGCAACGTCGTCGACGTCGTGGTGCGCGCGCTGCGCATCAAGGCTGGCTCCGACGCCCACCGGATCGGCACGACCCGTGGCGTCGGCTACCGACTCACGTAGACCAATACGGTAAGCGCGCGAAGGTTCGCCCTCGCCGAACTCCACGAAGCTATCCCTGCGCTCGCTCGAATCGGCAACGTCGAATTGGAACGCGAACCCGTCGAAAGCCCAGCCTTCGCCCTTCGTTTTACTGGCGGTCTTCGAGGACGGTTTACCCCGACAGATCGTGAGTTCCGTCCC
>JANLQX010000077.1:0-5054 GCA_031368095.1 Actinomycetes bacterium
GGAAGGTAGTTTGAGGCGGTAAAGCCAGTGGCCAGGATCACGACATCTACCGGATGGTGTTGCGATTCGCCGTCTACGATCCCCGTTGCCGTGAATTGCGAGACCGGTGAGGCAATCAGCTGCACGTTTTCCCGTCGCAGAGTCGCATAGTAGTCGCTATGAAACACAGGCCGTTTGCCGGGATATGGGTAGGATGGAGTAACCGCTTTTCGAAGTTCCGGTTGGTCGGCGAACTGTTCGTCGATGAAGCGGCGAGCCCTGGCCTCGCCGGCCAGACTCAACTTGCTTCCTGGGTGGAAGACGTCCCCGCGCCGGAGGCCTTTCTCGTTCCGATAAATCAGTCGGGCGCGCTCCAGTCGACGGCGGGATGGCTTCCGCAGTGTTTGTCGTTCCTCGTCGGTGAAGTCTCGCGAGTCTTTCGGCAGGACCCATCCCGGGTCGCGTTGGAAGACGAGCAACTTTCCAGCGACAGTTGCGAGCTCGGCGGTGATCTGAACGGCGGTCGATCCCGTCCCGACGATTGCGACGGTCTTCCCGTCAAGGTCGTGCCCGGGCTCCCATCGTGCACTGTGGAACCTTGGGCCTTTGAATCGATCAAACCCTTCCCAATCGGGGATGTTGGGGTGATTCAGAAGGCCGACAGCGCTGATCACCACGCAAAACGCCCGCACGTCGCCATTGGAGAACGTCACGATGTAGTTGTGCTCGACATCGTCCCACGTGGCCGCGACAACCTGGGCGGAGAATCGGAAATGCGACCGAAGCCCATACGCGTCAACGACCGTCTCCAAGTACGTCTGGATCTCCGGTTGACGAGCGTGGGTCCGACTCCAGTCGTAGGCATGGAAGCCGTAGGAATAGAGATGCGACGGCACATCGCATTCGGCGCCTGGATAGCGGTTGTCCCACCACGTACCGCCGAGACCCGATGACTTCTCGAAGATGGTGAACGATTGGATACCGGCCTTCACAAGTTTTACGCCGGCAGCGATCCCTCCCATGCCGCCCCCAACGATGCAGATCGATGGTGTTTCCACCTTGGGTGCGGACGGACGAACCCGCGCCCAAGGCGACATGTCGTGGTTCGTCCGGAAGTTGGTGCGCATGGTGGTTTGAGTATGCCGGATACCTCTCGGCCGGCCGCTCGGTGTGCGCGGTGACGCGCATCACACGGCGGGGTCGACCCTGGCCAGAACGCCGCACGTGGTGAGGGGCGGTGATCTGCTCACTTCCCGCGCTTGGTAACGTTCCCGTATGTATCGCGACCCACCGCCAGAGTGTGGCGCCCGATCGTCGAGGCGCTCGCCACGATGGGCTCGCCGCCGAGCCGTGGTCGCCTCGCTTACGGCCGCGCTGGTTGTTCAGATGGTTTCGGCAGTGCCGACCGTTGCCACGGTCCGGGCGCAGGCCGACACGGCACCGGAGCCCGTTCGGACACTGACGAACTCCGAGTTCGCCGAGCGCGGCGAGTGGACCACCTACGGCGGCGGTGCCTTCGACCCGCTGGTTTCGGCCCGCGAAGGCTCCGGATCCATCCAGTTACCGGTCAAAGGGGCCGGCGTGCGAAGCCAGACGGTATCGGTCACCGCCGGTACCCTCTTCCTTGTTCGCGCGAAGGTGCGCCAGGACACCTGGCCGCGGGGAAATGTCACGATCTCGATCCAGCAGGTCAATGCCAAGGGAAAGTGGATTGCAAACCTGCCCTCCGAAACCATGATTGCCCCATTCGTCAACGGGCAGTTCTCCGCCTCTGGGCTGTACTTCACGGTGCCCGACGACGTCGCGTACCTCCAGGTCGTGCTCGTTCGTTCCAATGACCAGGCCTCTGCCGACCCGATGTGGGTGGATGAGGTCACGCTCGAGAGCTCGCCCTCGATCCAGCTTGCCCCGACGCCGAAGGCAGCGTTTGACGGCACGCAGACACGCATCAGTTCGGTCGGCAACTGGGAGGTTCGGGGGAGCAGCGGCACGTGGGAGCCGTGGTTTCCAATGTGTGCCGCAATCGACCCGAAACGGCAGTCCGTGGCTCGGTACTCCAGTCTCGCTGCGCAGGGGATCAACTGCGACATTTGGAACGGTGAATCGGTCGACGCGCTTGCGAGGGCCAAGGCGGCCGGACTGCGTTCGTTTTACCAGCTTGCCCAATATACGAACGACAAGGGCTGGGCTATCGGGAAGCTCGACACACTGCGCCAGGACATCCAACGAGTGAACGCGTCGGCGGCGGCGGACTACCTCGCCGGCTTCTACTTGGACAACGAGAACAGCGCCGACGATGTTGTTCGGACGCGACAAGTGATTGAAACTGTCCGAGCTGTCGACGTCGACGGTGGCAAGCGTCGGCGCCCGATACTGGAGCTCCAAGGCAACTACGGCTCGCTTGGCATGTGGGCCGACGAGGTTGGGAGGCCGTTCAGCGATGCCGTTGGTGCATACGTCCCTGCGGTCAATTCCGGTGGCGCCGGCTCTGCTCCCGGCGGCCAGGTGTTCCTCCAGACCCAACCCGGTCAGATTGAGCCCAGTGCCTATTGCCAGATCAACGACGGCGTCGGCATTCGCTTTCGCGCCGTGATTTATGGCTGCTTAGCGCATGGCAGCCGTGCCATGAGCTTCTGGGGTGACGGCCCCCAAGATCCCGCGTACCCCGAGACGCCCCAGCTCGAACAGCAACCGTGGTGGCCCGATCTTCCCGCCATCACGAAGGAGATGCGCGAGCTCAGTCCGGTCTTGCGGGCCCCGGCCGATGTGTCGTGGACAGTCAGCCTCTCTGGGATCAACGACCTCGTCCCGGTCACCTACGGGACGAGGACCGTTTCCGGCATTGCTCACCTGATCTTGGCGAACACGTCCTCGAACGCGCAGGCCAGGACGATCACCGTGACGGGACTGCCCTACGCAGCGAACGAGGTGCGCGACTTTTTCACCAACGCACTCGTGGCCACGATCCGTCCGGACGGCACGTTCGACGTCGTGATGCCGGCGGCCGGCATCGGCTCCGGCTCGATGGTGTTGCGATTGGTCCCCCAGGGATGGACCCCGCCGCCGACGACCATATTGGCGGTGAAGACGACAGTGGCGGCCTCGCCGACCACGTCCGCAAAGATCTCGAAGTCCGCGAAAGCCTCACCGACGGTCTCAACCTCCAAGACTTCGCAGGCGACGAAGACTGCCACGGGATCGACCAAGACCGCCCCAGCAAAGTCGGCGTCAACTGCAACTCGGTCCGTGGCGGCACCAGCAGCGAAGCGGTTCCCGACGGCGACGATGGTGGCCCAGGTGTCACCAGAACCGCTGTGCCGTGGCGGTTTACGCCTGGAGAGCGAGAGCGCGACGATCCCGATCGGCACGGCGCCGGTCACGCTGAGCGGGAAGGCCAGGGCATGGACGCAGGAGGGAGCCCCGTCCGCTCTCAACTGGACCGCAGCGGTGTTCGGTCGCGTGCAGCTCCGCATGCGGTACGCGCGAGCCGCGGCGGGCCCTGCGCTTCGCACGGCGTTCGCCTCGCCGTCGCAGGGACATTGGGTGGCCAGACAGTTCGAGCTTCCGTCGACTGGAGGCAACTGGGCAACGGCGACGGTCGACCTCGACGTCCCGGGGCCGGGGCCGGTCACGTTCTCGGCCAGCTTCGACGTACTGACCGACCACGGAACCCTGGATCAGGTCGACTCGATCGACATCTGCCCGCTTGGATGAGCACGATCGGGAGCGAGGCCGTTACGCCCAGCCACCTTCATCGACGGCTCGAACGCTGCGCCTGGACCGAGGTGTAAACGGCTCGCAGGCGTTCAAAGGCTGCGACTTGCGAATGTTCGGCCGTGACGATGCGGCGGCCAGCGGCCCCGAGCTTCCGGCACTGCATTGGATCCCGGGCCAGCGACGACAAGGCCGCGGCTAGCCCATCGGTATCCGCAATGGGCACCTCGATCGCGAAGTCTGTGCCGTCGTGTTGGGCGAGGAGATCGGCCATTCCGCCGACGGCTGTGATTACACAAGGCAGCCCGCTCGCCATTGCCTCGAGCAGCGAGATCGGCAGCCCTTCGTTCCAGCTCGGAAGGGTGAAAACGTCGGCGGAGCGGTAGTGGTCGGCTATCTCGGCCCGTGACACTGCCTGGTGGTGCTCGTGACGGCCCGTTTCGGCCAGGGTTGCCAGCGCGGAATCGACCTTGGTTCGCTGAGCGTCGGAGACACCGCTCGGCCGGTCGCCGATGCTGACGAGGTAGAGGCCCTCGTTGCGGCATACGGCCTCCGCTAGTTCGAGGAAGCCCTTCTCGGCCATGAGCCGACCGACGAAGAGCACACGGCAGGGTCCAATGCGGCTTGGCGCGTGGGCCTGTGCGCCGCCCCCTGCTCCCGCCGCGGCTGACGCGGCGCTAGTTCGACTCTCAAGGTTGCGTGGCCGGAACTTCTCGGTGTCCACCCAGTTCGGAACGACGGCCACCTTGGCTTTGGGCAGCAACGAGTGCAGGGGGTCCACCAGTTCTGCGCTGAGCACGACCACGGTGTCGACGCAACGAAGCCAGCGCCGAAGCAGCCAACGTGCCACAGGTGAGGTTGCCGTCAGCGAGGAGGTGACGTTCGTGCTGGCATGGATGTGCAGGACGACCGCCGCACCACGCCGACGCGCCACGCGAGTGCAGGCCCCGTCTCGCACGAGCGACCAGAACCACGTCGTGGTCACGTGCACGATGCTTCCGCGTGCACTCGTGGCGCGTACCCGCCAAAGGGTGCCAGCCATCTGCAGTACGCGCCGGGCGCGGACTCGGCTTCGGGCGTTGACCTGATCGCCACCCGGGGAGGTATCGACAAGCGTGACGTGTATGCCCTCGAGCGGTGCGGCTGCGAGGAACTCCGATGTCCAGACAGTATGGCCACCCAGCGGCGGCGGAAGCGGCGAGACGAGGACGACCGAAATCGTGGAATCGAGTTGCTGTCCGGTGCTCGTAGTCATTCGTCCCGATTCGCTAGGCGCCCAACGCGCAGCCGGTAGTATCACGACATCCCGCTTGACGCGCCGTCAATCCGATCACCAACGCTAACGCGGTCGATCTTGGTGC
>JANLQX010000260.1:0-5051 GCA_031368095.1 Actinomycetes bacterium
CCGAGCACAGATCAATCCGCATTTCCTGTTCAACTCGCTGACCACCATGGCTTCGTTTGTGCGAACTGATCCCGAGCGAGCCCGCGAACTCTTGGTCCAGTTCGCCGAGTTCGCTCGCTACTCCTTTTCGACCGACGACCAGTTCACGACGTTGGCTGACGAGTTGCGCGCCATCGACACGCTCGTGAGCATTGAGCGGGCCCGGTTCGGTGACCGGTTCGATGTGAACATCCGCGTTGCTCCAGAAGTGCTGGCGACCCCGGTGCCGTTTCTCACCTTGCAACCGATTGTCGAGAACGCCCTTCACCATGGTCTCGGTCGCCTTGAACGCCAAGGACATCTCTCGATCGTGGCCTCCGACCGTGGCGCCGAGGCGTTGGTCGTGATCGAGGACGACGGCGCCGGCGCCGATCCCGTTCGCATGGCCGAAATCCTGGCTGGACGTTCCGATGATCGTGGAAGCATCGGCCTGGCCAACGTCGACGAGCGCCTCCGTACCATCTACGGCTCGGCCTATGGGCTGGTCGTCGAGACGGCGTTGGGGGCTGGTACGAAGGTGTCGCTTCGCTTCCCGAAATACCGACCGGGCGCCCGCCCCCGGGCTGCCGGATGAACGTCTTGCAGGTGCTGGTGGTTGATGACGAGCCGCCGGCGGTCGATGAGTTGTGCTTCTTTCTCGGATCGCATGATGACATCAGCATCGTCGCCACGGCGGGGAGCGCAACGCAGGCACTTCGGATCCTCGATCGCCACGATGTCGACGTGGTGTTCCTCGATATCGATCTGCCTGATCTCGACGGGCTTTCCGTGGCCCGCTTCCTTGCTCGCCTCGCCCAGCCTCCGGCCATCGTGTTCGTGACGGCGTCGGAGCACCATGCCGTCGCCGCCTTCGAAGTTCGGGCTGTTGATTACCTTCTGAAACCGCTTCGAGCCGACCGGGTCACGGAGTCACTCCGCCGAGTTCGCGCCGCCCTCGGCATTGGCACCGGTGAGGTGCGGGAGGAGCCGAGAACACGCCTCCCGGTGGAAACCGGTGGCCGAACGGTGTTCGTCGAGCGCGACGACGTCCTTGTTGTCGAGGCGGCTCGCGACTACGTGCGCCTGCACACCGCTGATCGTTCTCACCTCGTGCGGGTTCCGATCTCCACGTTGGAACTGGAGTGGGCAGGCGTGGGATTCGTGCGAGTACACCGTGGCTTCCTTCTTGCCCTGCGCGCCGTGCAGGAGATCCGTTCATCGGGTGGGCAGACAGTGGTGGCGGTGGTCGGCGTGGTCGGACAACCAACCACGTGGCGGGAGATTCCGGTCAGCCGAACCCACGGGCGTGAGCTTCGCGAACGACTCATTCAGCGGGCATCCCAGGGACCAAGGTGACGGAGCGTCCGGCTCGCGTGACCGTGACCCATCCGCGGACGCGTGCGGCGGAACGCCAAGAGCGTTCGGTGCTTGATGCCGAGGCCCCGGGGTCAGTGAACGAGTTGGCCATTGCCGCCATCGTCCGCGCCCAGTTCGTTCTCGCCGTTCGGTTTTTCGCAACGCTCGTCGGCGTGTTGATCACGGTGCCGCTCGTCGTTGTGCAGGTGCGGTCGGTCCGTTCGTTGACCGTTGGCGGCCTGCCGGTTCCATGGATCGTGCTCGGCGGTGGGTTCTTCCCGATATTCGTTCTCCTCGGTCATCGCTACGTCGTGGCGGCCGAGCGGCTCGAGGATCGATTCGTTGACGTGGTCGAGCGATGGTGAGTACCGCAACGCTGATCGCCGTGATTGCCATCGGTTCCGTGGCCCTTGCTTCGATCGTGATGGGAGCGTTGTCGCTCCGGCTGTCGCGCACCACCTCGGACTTCCTCGTTGCGTCGCGCAGTGTCCGACCGTCACTCAACGCCGCCGCGATTTGTGGCGAGTACCTCTCGGCCGGCACGTTCCTGGGGCTCGGCGGACTGGTGATGGTCTACGGGGTCGACATGATTTGGTACCCGATTGGGTACACCGCCGGGTACCTCACGTTGATGTTCTTCGTCGCCGCTCCGCTTCGGCGATTCGGGGCGTACACCATTCCGGAATTTGCCGAGGGTCGCCTTCGCTCGCCCGGCATCCGTCGACTATGTGCCGCGTTCGTGCTCATCATCGGATGGCTTTACCTACTGCCGCAGATGAAGGGTGCCGGTCTCACGATACGTACGCTTACGGGTGCGCCGTTCTGGGTCGGGGTGGTTCTTGTGGGGGTCATCGTCACCGGCAATGTGGCGATCGGCGGTATGCGCGGCGTCACGTTCGTGCAAGCTTTTCAATACGGCGTGAAGATCGTCGCCATTGCCATCCCCGCCATCGTGCTCGTTGGCGTTGGACTCGGTCGGGGCGTGGATGGTCATCGACTCTTCGATCCGTCGCCGCCGGTCGCCCGGGCCGACGTGACGGTGACGTTGACACGCGGCGGCGTACTGACCACAACGACGCCGATCGAGCTCGACAACGGAGAACAGGTTCGTGTTCTCCAGCCGGGTCCCCACCCCGTCTTTGCCGGCCAGCGCGTGGCCCTGCGAAGTGGACAACGGATCCCGACGATGAGCCGCGTGAAGCGCGCCGACGGTCACGCCTGGCTCACTCCGTTCACCACCGGCACGAGCGGTCGAAGTCATCCGCTCTATGCGGCGATATCGCTCATGGTCGCCACGTTTCTGGGGACGATGGGATTGCCGCACGTGCTTGTGCGCTTCTATACCAACCCCGACGGACCGGCCACGCGCCGAACGATCCGGGTGGTGCTCGTGATGCTGGCGGCGTACTACCTCTGGCCACCCGTCTACGGCGTGCTCGGTCGGTACTGGAAGGCGGAGCTGTTGATCACCGGAGAAACGGACTCCGTGGTGCTGCGCCTTCCCGCTCGGCTTGTTGGGGGTGTTCTCGGTGAACTGCTCACCGGTCTCGTGGCGGCCGGCGCCTTCGCGGCGTTTCTCTCCACTGCTTCCGGTCTGCTCGTCTCGGTGGCGGGTGCCCTCGGCTACGACCTCATCCGCCCCGCTCGTTTTGGTGAGGTCACCCGGTTTCGAGCCGCGGCGATCGTCGCTGGAGTCGTCGCCATCGGTCTTGGCCTATCACTTCGGAACTTCGCCATCAACCAACTCGTCGGCTGGGCGTTCGCGATCGCTGCATCGTCGTTCTGTCCGCTACTCGTGCTCGGGATCTGGTGGCGGCGCCTTACGGCGGCGGGGGCGTGCGCCGGCATGGTCGCTGGCGGAGGACTGGCGGTGGCGGCCATTGGCTACAACCTGTTCGGACGCCCGCTCGGCGGGTGGCCCGGCGCGCTGTTGGTCCAACCGGCGGCTTGGTCCGTGCCGATTGCGTTCTTGACGGCAGTCACGGTGTCGTTGGCGTCGGCCCGGCGTTCGGCTTCCACACTTGCTACCGCCTCAGTGGCGTCGTCGTTCGCGCTCCTGCACACGCCCGAGCGGCTGCGTCGACGGGGAGCCGAAACCGCTCGCTGAGCGAGCCCGATGGGCGCGCACCGTCGGTCGGGCAACAACATTTCGGCCAGTCGGATCTACAAAACGACGAGGTTGCGTTTCGTTGCTCCGATGACTGGAGTGATCGGGATGGCGGTGTCCAGGGTGACCAACCGACCGCCGTGGGCGACGGCGAGTGCAAGGAGATAGAGGTCGGTGACCTGACGCGGGCCGTGCATGCGGTCCGGTCGAATTCTTGAAGTATCCAGGATGCTCACGTCGTCGGGCCAGAACTGATGGCGCGTAGTGCCGCAGGCGGCCGCCAGTCTTGTTGTCGCCTCACTCGTCGAAATCGCGTTTGGATACGACCCGGTCGAGAGAATCCGAACGGTGCCGTTTTGGGTGAGCGGACACGACGCCCATCCGTTCGCTTCGTGTTCAGTCAGCCATTGGCGCGCCGTCGGATGATGCATGTGGGCGGCATCGAGGAGCGCGAGCAGAACGTTCACATCGAGAAGGGATCGCACTCAGATGCCGAGCTCATCACGAAGCCCGTTGACAAGATCGTTGGAGACGACGTTTCCGGTCGAGGGGAGCGGGCAAAAACCGAGAAACTCGTCGGTCCCGACGGGTTGCTGGGCTTGCAGCGTCCGGCGGGCCAGGTCCGAAACGACCTTTCCGGCCGTGCGGTGTTCCCGGCGGGCAATCGCTTTTGCGGCGACGAGAACATCGTCGTCGAGGTCCAGGGTTGTGCGCATCCGTCACGATACAGTACGCGTCACGCATCACGCATTACGCATCACGTCCTTTGATTCAGTCGACGAGTGTCGTTCGTCGACGAGAACCGACCGTTCGTCGCACGAGCCCCCACTGTGCTTGGTGATGTGACGGCGGGCACTCCATCCTGGCGGTCGGCCAACGCAAGACGGCCCTACTGAACGCTGGCGCACCGTGCGCCGGCGCCAACGCCAGGGAGAACACCTTGATCCACCGCCGCACCGCCATCGCCGCGTTGAGCGCGGCCGTCGCCGTCACCACCCTCGGCCTCGGGGCCCCGGCTCGCGCCGCCACCCCCAAGGCGGGCAGCCGCTGCACCCCCAAGCAGGTCGGCACCACGCAGGGCACCGTGACCTGTGTGAAGGAAGGCAACAAGCGTTTCTGGAAGGCCGCCGCCGCGGCGACTACTGCGCCTCCCGCCGCCGCTGCTGCTGCTTCGGCCGCGCCAGCCACCGGAACCGGATCCAAGGATCCGATCAAGCTCGGCATTGCGCTCGGCCAGACGGGGGCAACCACCGCCAACCTCGCCCAGGATCAGACCATCGGCGTGAAGTTGGCCGAAGCGTTCTTCAACGCCAAGGGTGGCATCAACGGTCGCAAGCTCGAACTCGTCATCCAGGACACGGGCTCCGATGAAGCCGGCGCGATCGCCGCTTTCAACACGTTGATCAACTCGTCGAAGGTCGTCGGCATCGTGGGCCCCACGCTCTCGCAGCAGGCGTTCTCGGCCGACCCGATTGCTGAGCGGGCCAAGGTGCCGGTGCTCGCCCCGTCGAACACCGCCAAGGGCATCCCGCAGATCGGTGACTACATCGCCCGCGTCTCGGCCGGCGTG
>JANLQX010000087.1:0-2027 GCA_031368095.1 Actinomycetes bacterium
CATGTCGGGCCAGCCCGATGGCTGGCCCGATCACTACATGTGCTGCACCTGCGTGAGCAGGCGCAACGGCGATTTCGTTAGAGGCCGAACGAGGCCCGGATCAACCCGGACGAACGTTAGAAGCTTGCAGACCCTTGGGGCCCTGCTGCACCTCGAACTCCACCTTCTCGCCTTCGGCAAGGGAACGGTACCCCTGCTTCTGGATGGCGGAGTGGTGGACGAATACGTCCTGCCCTCCGTCTGACTGCGAGATGAAGCCGAAGCCCTTCTCTGCGTTGAACCACTTGACTGTTCCGGCTGCCATCGTTGGCGGCCCCCTTTTAATGCGGAGCCCAGGGTGGGCTCTTGGGTGTTGAGAAGAGGGGACGCTTTGCCGCCGATTCCGAAAACGACGAAATCGCTTGCTGCAGAATCAGAGGTTGGAGACCCCTCGAAACGAAAGCGTAACAGGCTTCGGACCGCGTGTCGTCCGTCACAAGTAGTTGAAATTGGAAGTATTCGTCCTGCTCAGCGGGCAGATCGGGGCCCACGCACGAAGTCGTTCAGGAGCGACGCACGGTGGAGCCTAATTTCGTCTGTTCGACAACCCAGCCTTTGCGTTGCAGCTCGGAACGAGTGCCGTCAGCCGTTCCCCAGTCTTTGGCCGCCCGGGCGGCGTCGAGGCGGCGAACGAGCTCACTGATGTCGGGCGGAACCGGCGCTTCCAGCGGCGCCGGGAAGAGGCCGAGGGCGCCCGCCATCTCAAACACCGCGCCGGCCAGGTCGTCGGCGTAGTCGGCTTCGGTGTCGTAGGCCGAGTTCGCCACCCGCAACGTCTCAAAGATGATCGCCACCGCGCCGGGAGTGTCGAGATCGCGTTCGAGCCGATCGCGGAACCGACCGATCAGGGCAGGATCGAAGGTGCTGAGGGCGGCGTTGAGCCCGACCGTCGTGGTGGGCGCCGAACCGGCCCGGCGAGCCAATCCGTCGAAGCGGGAAAGAGCCGTCTCGGCATCGGAAAGAAGATCTGGCGTCACCTCGATCGGTGACCGGTAATGCCCGCGGAGTACGAGGAGCCGGTACGCCCGCGGGTCCACTCGTTTGAGGAGATCGGTCAGCGAGGTGAAATTGCCGGTGCTCTTCGACATTTTCTCGCCGCCCATCTCGATGAATCCGTGATGAACCCAATGCCGCGAAAACACGTTGCCGAGCGCAACGGCCTGAGCTCGCTCATTCTCGTGGTGCGGGAACATCAGATCGAGTCCGCCGCCGTGAAGATCGAACCCGTCGCCCAGGATGTCGAGACTCATCACCACGCATTCGGTATGCCAACCGGGTCGCCCAGCGCCCCACGGTGACGCATACTGAGGCACGTCGTGGGGACCGCTCGCCTTTTTCCAGAGCGCAAAATCAACGGGATGGCGCTTCGAGGGATCGGCCTCCACACGCGCCCCGGACTGGAGCGACTCGATCGTTTGACGCGCCAGCAACCCGTAGTCCGCCACCGACGACGGCGAGAAGTACACCGTGTTCGTAGTGTCGTACGCCACGCCCTTATCGATAAGCGCGCTGATGAGTTCGACCATGCGCTCGACGAAGTCGGTGGCCTTTGGTCGATGGTGGGGACGATGGGCGCCGAGGGCATCCACGGCCTTCCACCATTCATCTTCGTATTTCGTGGCGAGAGCCTCGGCACTGATCTTGAGCTCCGCCGCCCGGTCGATGATCTTGTCGTCGATATCGGTCACGTTGCTCACGTGCGTGACCTCAAGACCAAACCACTCCAGCGTGCGGCGGATCACGTCCCACGACAGGATGGCCCGGCCGTGACCGATATGGGGAAGGTCATAAACCGTCGGCCCGCAGGCGTAGAAAGAAAACTTTCCCGGTTCACGAGGGACGAGTTCGACCGGACGGCCGACAGCAGTGTCATGGAGAGAAAGCACGCTGGCCAGGTTACGACCTGCCCCTCTAACCCCGCGCTCCCTTTCCCCCTGGCGGAAACAAGTGAAGGGGTGGCACCGGCGAGGGCCCCGCCGAGGAACGGA
>JANLQX010000261.1:0-21770 GCA_031368095.1 Actinomycetes bacterium
TGCGCGGCCAACCACGCCAGCATCTCGGGAACCGAAATTCGGCGGGCCAGACCGAGCGCCAAGGTGATGGTCGGTTGGAAGAACGTGGTTGTCTCAAACAGGACGGAGGCCGCGACGGCCACGGCAACCGGCCCCGCGGCGACGACGATCCACGACACCACGCCCCCCTGGCTTCGCAGCGCCGCGTAGCCGAGGAACGACACCGCGAACGCTCCGCAAAATTGTACGGCGGTGGAGCCAACCAGCTCGCGTGCGATCACGGACGAACTCACCAAGCGACGTTCTGCGTTGCGTTCGCTCATTCGGGCAAAGGTCCGTGCTCCAAATGCGCCGATGATGCCGGCCAGCAACGGGGCAGTGATGAAGATCCATGTCGTCGATCCGAAGCGATCCCACATCGCCGCTCCGAGTGATCGAGCGGGGTTGATGCCGAGCGTGGTTGAACGCCCAATGATGGCGGCGCCCAACACGACGGCCAGGCCAGCCAGAAGCGGGCGGGCCGGTCGTTTGTGGTTTTCGGTGGCGAGGTACACCGCAACCAGGACCAGAGTGGCCAACAGCTCCGAGGCGAACGCGCGAACCGAATTGACGCGAGCGGCGTTCGGGAGCACCCGCCGAGTGGGCCCACCAATGAGAACGGTGGCGGCCATAGCTGCGAGGAAGGCGCCTGCTGCTTGAACGCCAACATAGGCGACCGCAGTTGTTGCTTTCCAACGTTGCGCAATCGCTACGGCCACGGTGACGGCCGGATTGAAATGGGCACTGGTCTTGTCGCTGGCGACGATTAGCACCATGAGTGTTATGCCAAGCGTGCCGAGCCGTCCGACCTCCATGCTGATCGGATCACTCATGGCGCGGGCGCGTCCAGCGATCACCACGAAACCGGACAGGCAGAGCGCGAACGTCCCAAGGCCTTCGGCGAACAATCGCCTTCTCAGGGGCCTCATGCTTGACTCAATCGACATCGACAACCTGAGCCTGGGCGGCTTCGGCTAGCCGGGCGATCTTGCGCTTCACGACCTTGGAGAACTCATAGACCCAACGGTCACCATTGGCGGCAACGATGTCGAGCGTGCCCACTCCGGCGGCGGCCGCTCCCACCTCGAAGCTGACGAGATCTCCGGGCGAGAAGCGGGCCAACTCGGCGCCCAGCTTTTGGCGAAGTCGTCCACTGATCGTCTCGAACAGCACCAGATGACTGGCGGTGAGCGCCAAAAACGCCCCCTCGTCGTTGGTGTTCCGTACGTCGCCAACCGGGCTGGTGTCCTTGGTCATCCGATCCGCCGCGACCCGGGCGAGGGAACCGGCCAAGCCACCGATGGCTGCCGGTGCCACCGTCTTGCGGTACTTCTTGGCGGCGCCGCGAGGAAGGAGGATCACCCCGTCCATCACTGGTTCCCCGAGTACTTCGGCGGCTTGCTTGTCCATTGCTCACTCCTGCGGTGGCGACCCAACGGGATCGGTCGGTCACCGTCACGGTACGGAATGTTGCGACGCAACGAATCGGGGGAAACCCGTATTTCGCTCAGCGGGAATGGCGAAGATGCGCCGCCAGTTGCGTGCGCGACTTCACGTTGAAGCGTCGATACACCCGGCCAAGGTGCGTCTCCACGGTCTTCACGGAGAGATAGAGCTGCTCGGCGATCTCGGCGTTGGTACATCCCTCCAACATCAGCGCCACCACTCGCCGTTCGGCGGGACTGAGCACCGGGTCTGCCTCTCCGGCAATGGCGGGGTGGCGTTCGATCAAGCGCCGTTCGTCGCCCGTTGCGCCGATCGACGAATACAGGACACGGGCGGCCTCGGCGAAGGACCGAGCTCGTCGATCCTGATTGGCCGAACACAGATCGGCGATGAGCGCAAATGCGTCGGCGGCCGGCGTGGCGAAGAGAGCCCCGGCCCGCTCAATGGATTCGGCGAGATCGATGGCCTCGCTGAGGTCATTCCGTGACACGGCTTGCGCCAGCGAAATTGCCATGTGGTCAAAGGGATTCGGGGCGCGAAGCTCGCCGATCCTGGTGGCGAATTCAGCGCGTATGGTGGCGTCGTCAACCGACAGAAGGAGCGATCCAACGGGAAGGGCAAACAGGTTGAGATGTCCTGTTGTGCCGTGTTCGGCGATGTAGCGCCAAACGTCGAGCAGGCGTAGCGCCGCACGTTCGGGTGCGATGGCGCGATCGGCGCGAAGTCGCGCAATAGCGAGATGGGCCCACCCGAGCGGAACTCCACGCAACAACGCCGCTTCCGCACTACGCAGATGATCAGCGGCAAGATCGAGTTCGCCACGACGGTCAGCCGCCACGCTGAGTTGTCCATGGGCCCACACGCCAACGAGGCCCCCGGTGAATGGTTCGCTGCGAGAGAGTGCGGCGCGCGCGTGATGGAAAACGTCACCCAGATTTCCCCGCCAATGATGAAGATCGGTGGCCACCATATGGAAGAGCGGAGCGGTAATGGCATGACCGCTTTTGTCGCCGAGTTCGATACCGATCGCAATTGATCGGGCTCCGCTCGCAACATCGCCGGCCGTTACCTGGGCCAAAGCCAGCACGAGCCAGGAGAGGGCCACAAGATCCGGCTGCCCTGTAGCCAACGCCTGTTCGTTGGTTGTCTTGGCGAGCGCAAGACCGGCGGCGGCTTGCCCCCGTTCGATATGGAGCCAGGCGCGAAGTCCACTCACCGAGGCGAGCGTGATGCAATCGCCGTTGGCGGCAGCTTCGACCTCGTTGACAACATGCTCCACCGCTTCGAGCCCACCCGCGCCGTACTGGCTAAATGCCTCCCAGATCCCCATCTGCAGGCCGTCTCCAACGCGACCTGCCAACCGAAAACTGTGCACGGCGGGGCCGAGCCGGCCGTTGAGCAATTCCGCCCGGCCCATCAAAAGGTGCAGTGTTGCCTGGTCGGTGGGGTTGCTCAGGCGCGGCAGCAGCGCAGCAGCTAGAGCAATTGCCTGGGCTGGCGAACCGGAGTCCAACGTGATGCGAAGAGCCTCAAGGTCAGATGCAGGGTCCGCAGAATCGCCCCTTCGCAACACTTCAGACACGTGCATCACCCTACCGGCGACCGATGTGAGTCCCAGAAGAGTGCGGCAATACGCTGAAGGTATGGCCGCTGACGAATTGGTTGACGTTGTTGACGACTTTGATCGGGTTGAACGCGTCACCACAAGGGCGTGGATGCGGCGCGACAACCTTCGTCACCGGGGCGTCGGCATCGCCGTGTTGGACTCCGAGGATCGTCTGCTGATTCACCGCCGCGCCCACGACAAAGACGTGTGGCCCGGCTACTGGGACATGGCCGCTGGCGGAGTTCTCGCCTCAGGCGAAGAGTACGTCGACGGGGCCCACCGGGAGCTGGAAGAAGAGCTCGGGATCGTCGATGCGGTCCTGCACTTTGTCGGCGAGCAGCGCTTTGAGGATGAGTCCGTCAACGTCATCACGCACTGCTTCATTGCCCGGCACAACGGCGATGTCGTCTTCAATGACGGTGAGGTCGCCGAGGCCCGGTGGGTTACCGCAGAGGAGTTCGTGGAGCTTGTCGACGTGCTCACGTGGTGTCCCGATTCGCTGTCGATGGTGCCAGCCGCGGTGATGGCTCACGTTGAACGGTGGCGCTTCGTGCTGAATGCCCACGCGGACCGCAACGAAGAAGGCGATACGGCCGACCGTTGAAGGAGCGCTACGGTGCCGGGGTGCCGACGACCCGCCAGCGCTGGGCCACCGTTGCCACGGTGGTGCTCGCCGTATGGATCGGGCAAAGCTTTGCTCGGTTCAGTTTCGGGTTACTCCTCCCGGCGATGAAGAACGACCTGCGCATGTCCTACGGCCTGGCCGGATGGTTGGGCACCATCAACTTGGCCGGATACCTGGTCGGCACGATCTTTGCCACCTGGGCGTCACTACGAATTCCGCCCCATCGCCTCATCCAGTTTGGGGTGTGCATTTCAACGGCCGGAGTCGGCGTGCTCGCCGCCACCCGGAGCACCCCCGTGTTGCTCGTCGGCATGGCGCTCGGCGGGGTCGGTGGGGCGTGCTCCTGGATACCGGCTCCCGCCGTGGCGGCAAGCGTGTTTCCCCCGCAGCGACGCGGTTTCGCCATGGGCCTCTGCTCCGGCGGCATCGGGGCCGGAATCGTGGTGGTGACCGTGTCGACGACGACCTTTCGCCACCTCGCCGACAACTCCGGTCTGTGGCGCCCGGTCTGGTTGGCCGAGGCTCTGGTCGGTGTCATTGCCGTGGTGGCATCGTTCCTCGTGCTGAAGCCGATGGCGATCATCGCGGGCACGCCGCCCAAGCTCTCCGTGCTTCGCCGCGTGCCCCATTGGTGGATCCCGACCATGGCATACACGTTCTTCGGCCTGGCCTACGTGTTGTTCACCACGTTCGTGGTTGCGGCACTCGAACAAGACGCCGGCTTTGCCACCGGACATGCCGCCACAGTGTTTGCGCTGCTCGGTCTCGGCAACGCGGCCGGGGCACTCGGAATCGGTCGACTGTCGGACCGTCTCGGCCGGCGAGTGACGATGTTCTCCTCGTTCGCCCTAGCTGGTCTCGGCTGCCTCGCCGTGCTGAGCGGCACCGAACCGCTCGTCTCGATGGCGACGGTCGGCTTCGGGGCGGGGATGGCCGGCGGCATCGTGTCGATCTCGTCGTACATCGGTGACCACGTTCGACCGCAAGACTTCTCGGCGGCATTCGGTGTCATAACCGCATGCTTCGGCGCCGCACAGATGATCGGGCCTCGACTCGGAGGGTGGATGGCGGATCATCTCGGCAGCTTCACGTGGGTCTTCGTCCTCGCCGCGGCGTTGTGGTTCACCGGATCGGCGCTTGCCACCCAACTTCCAAACACGCGGCGACAACTGCGAGACTCATCATCGTGACGATCACCAAGCCGTGGCAAGGAGACCAGTGCTCGCTGGTCGAGGCGTTTCGAACGGGTGAGCGATCGCCGGTCGAGGAGGTCGACGCGGTCTACGCCGCCATCGAGGCGAGCGATCTCAATGCGTTCTCGTTCCTCGACCCCGAACGGGCCCGAGCCGCTGCTGTCACGGCCGACGTGTCGCTTCCATTTGGTGGAGTGCCGCTCGGCGTGAAGGAGTTGTCGAACGTTGCGGGCTGGCCGGCCACCGAGGCGAGCGTGCCACTGCGCGATCACGTGGCGACGCAGACCTCGACGATGGTGCAGCGTCTCATTGACGCCGGTGCCGTGCCGGTCGGGCTGACCACGGCGTCGGAGTACGGCGGGGTCAACGTCACCCGCACCGTGCTGAACGGAACGACGCGCAATCCCTGGAACCCGGCCCACACCCCCGGCGGTTCGTCGGGCGGCTCGGCGTCGGCCGTGGCCGGTGGCATTCTCACCGCGGCGACTGCCGGCGACGGCGGCGGCTCGATCCGTATCCCCGCCGGGTTCTGTGGCCTCGTCGGTCTCAAGGTCACGTACGGTCGCATCCCCAGTGGACCGAGTGCCGAGATGGGCAACCTCACCGCCGTCCCCGGTTGTGTGAGCCGCAGCGTTCGCGACACGGCACGCTGGCTCGACGTGACCAACGGGGCCGACCTTCGTACCCCGCTGGCGCTGCCCAGGACGACCGGGTGGGAGACCGGTCTCGGATCACACGTCGAGTCGCTGCGTGGATTGCGAGTGGCGGTGCTGCCCGACTTCGGTGGCGCCTACGTCAACCCGCTTGCGTGGGAAATGATAAGCGCGCTCGGTTCTGAGTTAATCAGCGCGCTTGGTATGCGTGAAGTGGCGGTCGAAGCCGTCTTCCCGAGCATGGGCACGGCGTGGTCGCTGTCCGGGCTCATCTCGATCCGAGGTCAGCTCGGCGACCGGTGGCCCGACTGCGAGGGCGACCTCACCCCGGAGATCGCCTTCGGGCTTCGCTGGGCCGAAGGCAAGTGGAACGCGGCGGCTGCGTATAAATGCGAAGAGCGTCGAGTGGCCCACAACGAAGCAATGGCGACGATGTTCGAACAGTGCGATCTCGTTCTGACCGCCACCAATCCCGATACGGCCTTTGCCGCTGAAGGGCCTCTGCCCACGGTCTTCGGCGGCCGAGAAGTCGGCGGCTGGAACAACGGACGACTCACCGCCCCCTCGAACCTCTACGGCAACCCGGCGATCTCCATTCCTGCTGGCGACATCGACGGTCTACCGGTGAGCCTGCAGGTTCTCAGTCGTCACCACACCGAGGCGCTGCTGCTCGACGTGGCCCTCACCGCCGAGCGCCTCCGCCCGTGGCCGCTCATCGCCCCGAGCCAGTAGGCGCTATGGGCAGTCCACGGAACGGGCGAGGACCTGGCACGCCTCATGCATTCGAGCGGGCGAGAGTTTGGTGATGCGGCTGCGGAACAGGGCGCGCCGAATCGTGTGAACGTTGTCGAAACTCACCACGCAGGGTTCAGGCATCCCGTCGATCTCGTCGAGCGGGAGCTCTGACTGCAGTCCGCGAATTGTTCGAGTGCAGAGCGCCACCACGACGGCGTTCATTCGATCAGCAACAGGGTCCCGAGTGAGGATCAGCACTGGCCGATCGCCACCAGGGGTGTTCGCCCACCAGACTTCGCCCCTCACCACGTCGGTGCTGTTTCCCAGTTACGTGAATCATGGGCGGCGGCGAGTTCGTCATCGGACAAGGGCAGCGAATCGTAAATCGCCGCGTCGCGTTCGCAGGCAAGCCGATAGAGATACATCTCGATCGCGCGCCGGATCAGGGCCGACCGTGTCTCGTGCACCCCCGGCACGAGACGGTCGATCTCGCCGAGCTGCTCGTCGGATAGTCGAATGGCCAGTTGGGTCGTCATGCGGCAAGCATACCGGGGCGCATGACGCCCGAGGGCTCGGCACCGCCGGGGCGGAGATCGTTAGAGGCCGATGAAGAGGTCGGCGACGGTCAGGGTGCCGAGACAGGTGTCGACGATGATGTCGCTGACATGAGCCGTTGCCCGACTCCAGCGGTCCTCCACGACGCGGCGGTGGTGTTCGACGGTGCACTCATCGGGATCGACGATCAGGTAGTCACGCATCGATGCCAGCTGCTCGTAAGCAATGCGCTTTTCGCGTTGATCGATCGAGCCGGTCGACGGCGACAGGACCTCGATGATGAGGCAGGGGTTGGTCCTGGTCCGAAGGGTTTCGTCGGCGGTGCTGCAAGTCACGGCAACATCGGGGAAGTACACCGTCTTTTCGCTGATCTGAATCGCCATATCGTTGGCGAACAACTCGCACCCGAGCGTTCGGGCCGCAGCACCGAGGGCGAGGATGGCGTTTACGGTGACCTTGTTGTGTCGGGGGGCGGCACCGGTCATCAGGTAGACGACGCCGTTGACGAGTTCGGCTCGGTACCCGTAGTCGGTGTCGAGAAAAACCTCGATGGAGACCGGGGAAACGGCGGCGGCTTCGCTCATGACCGTGAATGCTACGCCGGAGCGCCGAGGCCGGTGCCGGGTCCGTGGGCTTCGGGCGGTGGGATCGAGCCGGGTTCGCGGACCTCGGCCATGGCGCCCCAGAGGTCGGTGGCGTTGGGCGGTCCCACGAACTGCCGTTGCACCACGCCGTCGGCATCGGCAATCACCACCGTGGGCACCGCCTCGATCTTGTAGCGGGTGTGCAGGTCCTTGTCGCTCTGGTAGTCGACGATCTGTACACCTACGAAATCACTGGCCAGCATTTCGCACTTAATCGCGGTGCTCGCGCAGGCGTCGCACGTGGCCGATGTGAAGGCCACGACCAGCCATGGCTGCGCCGGATTGGCGAAGTCATTTCGGTCCAACTGGGTCGGAACGTTCCACGGTGTCTGCGTCGGGGGCTCGGGCTTGCGGGTCTTGAGGTACTGCGCAGCGAGCACCGCAAGCGCAGCCACCATTACGGCGACGAGCAGCGTGGTTGTCACGACCCTGGCTCGCCCAGGAGTGCGTCGCGCACGATCAGGGCCATCTCGTCGACACCTTCGAGAACACCGAAGTGCGTGCGGCCGGGGAACCGCATAAGTGTCGATCCCGGGGTCACGTCATTGGCCCGCGGCACGACGTCGATGAACGTTCCGGGTTCTTCACCGAGGCCGTAGATCACGTGCGTCGTCAGTTCCGGCAGCCTGCTGAAAATGTCCGTCACCGACCCTTGGAACAGTCCGGCTTCGGTCTCGGGCGAACAGACGAGACCGATCTCATTTTTGCCGTGCTCGGTCACGACGCCCGTCTCGCGGAATCCCCAGTGCACATATGATTCCACCACGGCGTGGTCGCAGCGACCGAACGGTGGTTTCGACGCAAAATTGGCGACGGCGGCTTCGGCACTCACAAACGTCCGTCGGCGGCGACGGGTGATCACGGCCATGGGATTGTCCGGCCACACGTCACCGGGGGACATGCCGGGCAGTGGGGGGAACACGACCGGCTCGTACACGAAGATTGACCGAAATGTGCCGGGACGTCGTAGCTCAGCCTCCAAAACGGCATATCCACCTTGCGAATGGCCGATGGCAAACGCTTCGCCGGCGCCGGATAACCCGAGATCGTCGAGCACGGCGACGACCCCGGCCGCGACTCCGTCCCAGTGCAGGTTGTTGTCGGTCGGTGCCGACGACGCTCCCTGCGCCATGAGATCAATGCCGAGACAGCGGAACGATGACCGCAATTTTGTGACGAGCGGCAGCCACACATGGGCGTGGAGGCCGGTGGCGTGCGAGAACACCAGGGTCGGCCCCTCTCCTCCCCAATCGTAGGCGTGCATATGTATGCCGCGGCCTGCGTCGATCACGTGCTCAGCCTCGTGAAAGGGACGCAAACGGTTGGCCAGGTCAGCAGACACGGGTCTGGACACTACCGGCGCCCCGTTCACAACAGCCGGTCGAGCATCTGTGCAGCGTTCGTGACACCGAAGTCCTGCCAGCAGTTGTTCCACAGCACGTGAACCTCGTCGGCCGACCCCTCGATCTCGCGAAGGCGCTTGGCCCAGTCGTCCAACTCGGCGTCGTTATAGAGATACTTGAACCGCTCCGCTGCAGTGATGCCGCGGGCCTCCCAGTTTTCGGTGTTGTGCCCGTGAAAGCGGATCACCGCCAACGATGCCGTGGACGCGACGACCGGCGGGATCGACGACGCGAACCCTTGGGGCTCGTCGACGCAGACGAAGGTGAGCCCGTTTGCTTCGAGCCAGCCGAGGGTCGTTTCGCACTGCTCACCATCGAGCCACTTCGCATTGCGGAACTCGATCAGGCACCGATACGGCGACAGCATCGCCACCGCCTCAAGTATGCGGTCGCAGTGCTCACCCTTGGGTCCGAACCACGGCGGCCATTGCAACAGGACCGCTCCCAGTTTGCCGGTCTCATGCAGTGGGCTGAGCGAGTGGTGGAAGCGGTGCCAGCACTCGTCGAGTGCCTCGGTGGTGAGGTGCTTGTCGTAAATGTTTCGCTTGTCTCGGAACTCTGGTTTCACGGCGTCTTGGAGGTCCTCCCAGAGCGAGTGCGGAAACGTCGGATGGCCGGTGAGGAGGGACCACGCTTTCACGTCGAACGTGAAGCCGTCTGGCGTGCGGTCGGCCCAGCTGGCCGAGAGCTCGGGCGTGGGCGGGAAGTAATACGTGGAGTCGACTTCGACGACCGGGAAACGGCTGGCATAGTGAGCCAGGCGTTCAGCGGCCTTCATCGAACGGCGCGGGTACCAGTCGGAATCCTTGACCAGCGAAGCGTCGGCCCAGGAACACGTGCCAACGAGGGTCTTCGTACCCTCTCGCTCGATGACGGGACCGAGCAGATATTCCGACGAGCTCACCGCAGGAGGATGCTGGCCACCATCGTGCCGACGATGAGCCCAACCATGGGAATGACATACTTACCCCAGTCGTGCCACCAGTTGCCCGGCATGGTCGACTGCGCCCCGCCCTTGGACATGGTGCGCACCATGGAGCCGATGCCGGCCACGGCACCCTCGACCGTCATGGTGTTGTGCTGCGGAACGAGGATGACTGCTTTGGTCTCGCTGCCTTCGTCGAGTTCGTCGTCGAGCTCAGGATTCTCCGGGTCTGGTTCGGGGTCTCCGGGAAGACGAACGCGGATGATCCGTCCGTCGGCAGACTCGAACTGGGTGGCCATGGCCACCGACGCTACCGCCGGTACCAGGTACGTTGACGCGAATGGATCTTCCCGTAATGCCGCCCGTGGCGCCGATGCTCTCCAAGCCGCTGCCTGAGCTGCCGGGCACCGACGGCTCGGGGGAGTGGTTGTACGACCCGAAGTGGGACGGTTTCCGCTCGATCGTGTTCCGCGACGGCCCCGAGATCGTTCTCGGCAGTCGGAATGAAAAGCCGCTCACTCGCTATTTCCCGGAGCTGGTGGAAGCGATGCTGCTCGCGTTGCCGGAACGTTGCGTGCTCGACGGCGAGATCCTGGTGGAAGTCCAAGGCGTGGCCGACTTCGACGCGCTTGGCCAGCGTATTCACCCGGCGGACTCTCGTGTTCGAAAATTGGCGGCCGAAACGCCGGCGTGTTTCGTGGCCTTCGATCTTCTCGCCCTTGGTGATCGCGACGTGCGCTCGTCGCCGTTGAAGGAACGTCGACACCTGCTCAACGATGCCCTGGCAGACGTACGCGCGCGTAGTAACGGCACCGTTCGAGTCACGCCAGCCACGACGTCACGCGACCTTGCCGCCGAGTGGTTCGTTCGTTTCGAAGCGGCCGGCTGCGACGGGATCATCGCCAAGAAGCTTTCCGATCCGTACGTCGAAAACAAGCGCACCATGATCAAGGTGAAGCACCAGCGCACCGCGGACTGCGTGGTTGCTGGCTTTCGTTGGCACAAGCACGGTGGCATCGTCGGATCGCTGCTCCTTGGGTTGTACGACGATGAAGGTCGCCTGAATCACGTAGGCGTCACGGCGGCATTCACCGACGTCCGTCGACGCGAACTTGTCGATGAACTCGAACCGCTGCGCTCCGATGTCGCCGATCACCCATGGGCCCATTGGGCCGAAGTGATGGACGAAGCGTCCGCCAACGGTCAACGGGTTCCCGGTGCGGGCAGTCGGTGGACAGGGACGAAGGATCTGTCGTTCGTACTCCTTCGTCCGGAACGGGTTTGCGAGGTCGCCTTCGATCACCTCCAGGGCGACCGGTTCCGCCATGCCGCCACGTTCAAGCGGTGGCGGCCAGACCGCACGCCAGGATCGTGCACCTACGACCAGCTCGAAACTCCGCCCGATTGCACACTCCGTGACGTGTTCGAGGCCGCCGGTTAGTGTGCGGCCCATGAAGCCATTGCGCATCGCGGGAGCAGAAGCAGTCGGTACGGCCGTCCTCATGATCGGCGGTCCGGGAAGTGCGATCCTCGCCGGAGACAGGATCGGCGCGCTGGGCGTCGCCCTGGCCTTTGGCATCTCACTCTTGGTCATGGTCTACGCCATCGGACCGGTTTCCGGTTGTCACGTGAATCCGGCGGTCACGCTGGCCATGGTGCTGGCTCGCAAGACAAAAGCCTCGCTGCTGGTCTTCTACTGGCTCGGGCAGATCATCGGTGCGGCCCTTGGAGGACTCATCGTGTTCTCCGTCGCCCGGGGCTTGAAGGGTTGGAACAAAGGAACGTTCGCCTCGAACGGCTGGGGCAAGTTGAGCCCATCGGGCTACGGCCTCGGTGCGGTCCTTGTCATTGAAGTTGTCCTCACCGCTCTCCTCGTCTTTGTCGTTCTGATGGCCACCACTCGTGGATTCGCCCCTGGAATGGGCGGGCTCGCCGCTGGGCTCACCTACGCCTTGATCCATCTGGTGTCGATGCCGATCGACAACACGTCGGTCAACCCGGCTCGCAGCTTTGGCACGGCGATCTTCGGTGGCGCCGAACCGCTCAAGCAGCTCTGGGCCTTCATCGTCTTTCCTCTCGTGGGTGCCATCGTCGGCACGCTCATCTGGATCGGCGTCGACGACACCACCCTCGAAGACACCGAGTTCGGCCGCCTCAACGACTGATGCGGGCGGTCACAACGTAAGCACTCGGAGCAGCGCGGCGGCGACTTCCTCGGGGCGCTCCTCGTGGGAGAACAGTCCGGCTCCGGGCACGACATGGAGCTGGGCGTTGGAGAATGACATCACCATTTCCTTCGCCTGGGCCACGGGAAAGAAGGCGTCGACTTCGCCCCACACGAGTTGAATTTGTTGGCGCGTAGGCGGGGCCTGCCCGCCACCCAGCCGAGCGCGCGTCCGAAGCCGGGGACGTGACGCGAGCCAATGAAGGACCGGAAACGCCATCCCACCCGGAGCTGTTCGGTGTCGACGAGCCCGAGGGCGCGCAGGCGAGGGTCGTCGGCGACCGCGTGACGGGCGATGAGCCCTCCGCTGTCGTGGCCGACCACGGCCACACTCTTGAACTCCAGTAGGTCGATCACTCGACGCACGGCCCGAATACGCCCGTCGATACTCAGTGGCGTCGCCGAGTTGAACCGGCTCGACCCCGCGCCGGGCAGGTCGATCACGTGGCACGTCACGTGATCGGCGAGATGCGGAAGAAGGGTGCGGAAGGTGGCGCCGCTCACCGGCCAGCCGTGAACGAACAACACGTCGGGTCCGCGACCGATCCGGTAGTACGCAGCTTCGCCCGCGCCAACGTCGAGGAAGCGTTCTGGTTCGCGGCGGAAGAGCTCCGTCGCAGTGTGCTGGGTGACAGTCATCGGTGGCTCTCCGTTTGTAGTGATCACTGCAAAAGGGTATTCGCAGTGATCACTACAGTCAAGCCTGCGTCAAGCCGGATTGACCGGCGGATGTCTTGCGGCGCGCTACCCCACCGGCGAGGCGTAGCGTCAAGGACGAAAGAGGTTGACCATGGTCTACGCATACCTCGCAGTTGCGGTCGTGATGCTGCTGCTCGAGTTGTTCAACGTGGCGTTCTACGCCCTGTTCGTCGCACTCGGGATGTTGGCCGCCGCCGTGGTGGCCGCCGTGTCGCCCCGGGCCTATGTGGTTCAAGTGCTCGCCGCCATCGCCGTTGCGGCGTTCGGCGTGACCATCATCCGGCCCCTGGCGAAGCGGTTCACCGCCAATCATTCGGGAACGGTCGGGCGTGGCGTGCACGGCGGGCTCGTCGGCCAACAGGCACTCACCGTTGATGTGGTGACCGGCGCCATCACCCCTGAACTCGGCCATGTCTTGCTGCTAGGCGAGCGATGGCTCGCCGTGTGCGACGGCGAGACGCCGATCCAGCCCCACCAACCCGTGACGATTATTGCCGTACACGGCACCACGCTCACGGTGAAGCAGCTTCGTACCGACGCCGTCGGCCAACCCTGATCGAAAGAACGCTAACCATGTCATTGTCTTCAACTCCCCAAATCCTCGGGGCCACGAACGGTGCCAGCAATGGCGCCATCATCGGTGGCGCAATCGCCCTAGCGTTCGTCGCCTTCCTGTTCTTCGTGCTTCGACGAATGGTCAACATCGTCCAGCAGGGCGAGGTCGGCGTGGTCAAACGACTCGGTGAGTACCGTCGGACCTACGAGCCCGGTCTCGCCATCATCGCTCCGTTCATCGACGCCTTTCAGCGGGTTGATATGCGTGAAATTCCTCGACCGGGTGATCGACAGGAAGTCATCACCAAGGACAACGTCGTCGTGACCGTCAACGCCACGATCTTCACGCAGATCGTTGATGCGAAGCAGGCCCTGTACTCGATCGCCAACTTCGACGTTGCCATCGACGCGCTGGCCCGTACGGCCCTCCGTTCGATTATCGGCACGCTGTCCCTCGACGAGGCGTTGTCCGAGCGGGAACGCATCAACACCGCCGTGCAGGGCCAAATGGAGTCGGCCACCGACAAATGGGGCATCCGTATCAACCGGATCGAGATCGTCGAAGTAGCACCGCCGCCCCAGATCCTCCAGGCTCTTGCGCTGCAGAAGCAGGCCGATCAGGAGAAGCGGGCCAAGATCTTGCAGTCCGAGGGCCTCCAGCAGTCCGCCGTCAACGTGGCCGATGGTCAGCGCCAGGCCGCAATCAAAGAGGCCGAAGGGCAGCGCGAAGCCGCGATACTACGCGCGCAGGGTAATCGTGAAGCAGCGATCCTCGACGCCCAGGGCCGCGCACTGGCCATCGAGACGGTGTACAACGCCATCAAGGCCGCCAACCCGGATCCGACGCTGGTGGCGATCCTCCAGCTCGACACGCTCGGACGATTTGCCGACAGCCCGAACACCAAGATCGTGATTCCGGCCGAAAGTTCGGCGCTGCTCGGCGCCGCCCAGGCACTGCGATCCGTGCTCGACGCCGTGCCGACGAACGGGGCTTGACCCCGCCGATCGGCGGCCCCGAGCTCGCTGAGAGACCCGAGAATGTACCTGACGAGGCGCGTCGTACCGTGGCTCTCCTGCGTCCGGGGACTTCGGTGCAGCGCGACATCGACACCTTCATCGATGTCGTGAGCGCTACTTCTGGGTGACCATTTCCATAAGCGTGGCCACGCTCGGGGTCGAGGCGCCCATCGGCTCCTGATGGGGGACGTGCGCATGATCAGCCGATGTTGGTGCTGGCGCTGGTGGGGGCGTGGGCGCGCTGACCTTGCCGGAGCTGAGGGCGGCGCCACTCATTTTGGCGTTCGGATTGCCCCAGTAGAGGCGGGCGGCCTTGGCCAGGGCGTAGGAGTCGAGCGTCGGCTCGATGCCTTCGTACTCGGCCAGCGACTTCGCCATCTTGCACATGTCGTAGGGATAGTTCGCGCGCAGACCAATCGCGTCGCGCTCCAGGCACAGCGTTCGAAGTTCGCGCGCTGACTCGGGGAGGAGTTCAACGCCAAGTTTCTCGGCGACGCGACCGAGGATGATGTCGAACGCCTCAGCCGTGACCGGACCGACATAGACCTTGTTCTGGATGCGACGGAAGAACGCTTCGTCGCCCAGATCCTCGGGAGCCATGTTCGTGGAGAACGCAACCATGAGCTCAAACGGCAGACCCACCTTGGAGCCGTTGGCCAACGGAAGGTAGTCGATACGCTTCGAAAGCGGATAGATCCATCGGTTGAGAAGCTGCATCGGCGTCATGACCTGGCGGCCGAAGTCGTCGATCAGCATCATCCCGTTGTTGGCCTTCACGTGGAGCGGGGCAACGTACACCCGGCCCACGGGGTCATACGTGAGTTGCAATGACGCCATCTCCAACTCGCCGCCAACGGTCACGAGCGGTCGTTTGCAGGCCACCCACCGACGGTCCAGTTCCTCTGGCTGCGGCTCGATTGGCTCGTGGATCGTGGGGTCGAAAACGATGATGAACTGACCGTCGACCAGGATCGAATGGGGAACGACGATCCAGTCCTTGAACAGGCGGACAAGGCGTTCGGCAAGGCTCGTCTTGCCGGTGCCGGCCGGACCGTAGAAGAAGATCGAGTGCTGAGAGTTGAAGGCCGGGCCGAGTTCGTCGAGCATCTCGGGCTGCACGACGAGGTCGCTCATGGCGGCCTTCATCTGTTCCCGGTTGACCTTCAGGCCAGACTTCTGCAGCTGTACGGCGGCGAGGTAGGAATCAAGGGCGACCGGTGCCATGCCCATGTATTGCGACTTCATATTCAATTCCCGGGCGAATTCGCGACCGAGGTCGGTCAGGCAGAAGATGTAATCGTTGCCTTGCATCGAGCGAACATCGATGAGCTTGCGGGAGCGAAGCGCCTCGAACACGTCGTAGAGAATGGCGCCACTGATACCGAGCCATCCGACCAACTTGGTGATCGAGACCGTGTCCTCCTGGAACGTCTTGCGCAGGAACAGTTCGGTGACGACCGTGATCGGTATATCGAGTCGATCAACCGTCGTAGGTGTCGACACGTCCAAGTCAGTGGGCACGAACCGAATCATCGGACCGTCTTCAGGTTTGCTTGACGAAACGAGCCTTCCGGTTCGAGGAATTGGGCCGAATGAACCACCAATTGGCAGGTTCCTGCGGGCATGCGAGAGTAACTGCATGCGAGAACTGAACAAGCGTGTTGCGGTCGTCACGGGAGCGGCGAGCGGCATTGGCCTGGCCATGGCGGAACGCTTTGCTGCCGACGGGATGTCGCTGGTGATGGCCGACATTGAAGCTTCGGTATTGGATGCTGCCGTTGACCGTGTCTCGGCTCACGGCGCCGAGGTCCTGTCGGCGGTCGTTGACGTGTCGGACGCAGCCGCGGTCGAGAACTTGGCCAGGCAGACGTACGAACGCTTCGGGGCGGCGCATGTCTTGTGCAACAACGCCGGCGTTGGTGGTGGCGGAGCCCAGGCGACGCTCACCGTGGCCGAATGGGACTGGGTGCTGGGCGTGAACCTGCACGGCGTCATTCACGGCATCGCGTCGTTCCTGCCCCGCATGGTGGCGAGTGGCGAAGACGGTCATATCGTGAACACGGCGTCGATGGCCGGCCACGTCGCGTTCGGCGGAATGGGTCCGTACAACGCCTCAAAGTACGCCGTGGTCGGGCTTTCCGAGTCGCTGTTTCATGAACTTGGTGGAACCAACATTGGCGTCAGCGTGCTCTGCCCCGGCTGGGTCAACACTCGCATTGGTGAGAGTTCACGCAATAGGCCGATGAGCGTGCCCGAACGAATGTCGCGGCCCGAAGACGCCGCCCGTGCGGCTTACATCACCCAGGTCTTGGCCGACGGACTTGCGCCGTCAGCGATTGCTGACCTCGTCCATGACGCCATCGTGGGGGACAAGTTCTGGATCTTCTCCCACCCTGACATGATGCCCGGCATCCGTCAGCGCGCTGACGAAATTCTGGCTGGTCGAAATCCTGGAACGGGTTCCGGCGACGTGACCAAGCTTGGTTAACGCGAGGCCAGCCAGCGAACTTCGAGTTCGCCCAGTTCCGTTGACGGCGGCCCGTCGACCCAGGGCCAGAGTTCGTCCGAAATAGCTCGCCAGTTGGCGGTGGCGGTGAGCTGCGCCAAGACGGCGTTCAGGCCCCACTGGATCCGGTTCAGTACGACGAACGACGGCGGCAAGTTGAACGACTTCATCATCTTGGTGTGCTCACCGGTTGGATCAAACGTCCGCTTCAGTGCTTCACGGGCGTACTCAAGGGTGTACGTGAACGGTTTGTCGTTCTGCACCGGATGGTAGAACCAGCCGAAATACTCCATCAGTTCTTCGTTGGAATACGGTGCATTGCGAAGAAGAAGTCCAGCGTCTTCGATGGACTTGCGGTAGCGAACCGGATCAGGCTCGGAAACCTGGAACTGGATCATCGTCCAAAAGATCTCCATCTCATCCGCCGTGAACTCCTTGACCAGGCCGTAGTCGAGGAAGGTGACCCTCACGCCGAGGGGCCCGCCGCGCTCCACGAGGTAGTTGCCCGGATGCGGGTCGCCGTTGAAGATGCGATGGCGATTGAACGAACGGAACACGAATCGATAGATCGTTTCGCCGACCAGGTCACGTTCGGCCTGCGTCCATTCTTGGGTGGCGTCGAAACGCTGGCCGCTCGATAGGTCGCTGACCAGAACCTTGGCGGTCGACAGATCATCGTGGACTTCCGGAACGACAATGGTGGGATGTCCGCGATAGATGTCGGCGAACTGGCGCTGTCTTGCTGCTTCGAGGCGGTAGTCGAGCTCCTCGCCGACCCGGTCGCGTAGCTCGGTGATGAACGGTCCCGTGTCCAGCCCGCGAAAGACCACGCCAAGAATGTGGGTGAGCATGGCCGTGTTGTCGAGGTCGGCGCGGATGGCTTCGTCGACGCCGGGATATTGAATCTTCACCGCCACGGCGCGTCCGTCGAGACGAACGGCGCGGTGGACTTGACCGATCGAGGCACTCGCCAACGGGGCATCGTCGAACGACGAGAAGAATTGGGCCAGTGGGCCACCGAGTTCCTTTTCCAGGGTGGCCACGGCCAGGTCGGCACTCATCGGCGGGGCATCGGCCTGAAGGGTGGCCAATTGGGCCCGAAGCTGTTCGGGGAACCCATCGTTCAGATAGCTCGCCATCTGGCCGAGCTTCATCAACACGCCCTTCATCTGCCCCAGTGCTTCGGCGACCTGCTCGGCGGTTTTCAGCTCTTGCGCCGCGTCGAGTTCGGCCTTGCGGCCATCGGACGCCGCCGCCCGCCGGACCTGATGCACCGCGGTCGACGCCGCCGCTTTGGCCCCGAGCCGAACGAGCTTGGCGTTTCGTTCCGCCCGGGTCGTACCGACAATGTTGGTGTGCTGGGCGTTTCCAGTCGGCCGTTTGCGCCAAGCTAAGGCGGCCGCTCCAAGTGCAGCGGCCCCAGCGAACAGGGAGAGGGAACGCCGAGCCATGATGCTTCGACGCTACTTGCGAGGGCGCAATAGCGCGGTCGGGCGCTTCAGATGCGGTCCGAGTAGCTGACTGGTCCAACTGTTGCGCGGCAGCCGCGAAACGTTGTCGTCGAAGCCAGGACGTTCAACCAACCCGCCTCGCCGTTTGAGAACGCTGTTGTGAGTCGTAGCGCGTTTCGTTTCGGTGTGCTCGCCTCGACAACTCGGACCGGCGACCCCTCGACCGGCAATGGGACGCGGAACCGGGCGAATCCACCGGCCCCGAATTTGACCGTCACCCGAATGCCGGGCGCTGTAACCGTGCGCCTTGCCGGGATATCGCCAAACCACAGAAGTGAACCGTTCCTCCACCACGCGGCTGGCGTGAACGACCCATCGCTGGGTGAAATCTGGGTAACCCCTTTCTCTCGGGCCGGTGGGCCCCGGCGCACGGTTCTGGTCGTGTCAGCCTCGACCAAAACTTGATCAGGGAGCGCGTCGTTGTCCAGCAGCCAATAGACAACGATGGGTGTCCGGCTGAGAATCACGCCATACGGTTCGAGTTCTTTGGTCGCCGATCCCGACGAAGTTGTGCGTCCGGAACAGACGCCCGGAGTCGAGCCCGCTGCCCTCGCAAGTCGCAGGGGGGATCCGACTGCCACCGAACTCGTCGATCTCAGAACCAGGAGTGCTAGGACCGCTGCGCAACCAGCCAGGGACTGCATCCCGCTTCGCTGAGACCGCGTGAACGTGGAGGAGGGCACTTCTTGTCTTCGGGTCGTTGGACGCAAATCGTGCAGGGCGACAATCAGCTTGCGAAGTGGTCGACGATTGGTTGCAGTTCGTCGAGGGTGGCCAGAGCGGCGTCGCGGTCAAGGGCTGGGATCTGGAGCGCGGCGAACGATGCGCCAGCTTCCATGAGGCCGGTGATGTGGGCGATGTCGGGCTTCACGCCATAAATGCCGAGCGACAGCGTGGCCGGGTCGCGACCGGCGTCGCTGGCCGACTGGAGCACCTTCTGCCAGGACTCACCGATCGGCCAACGGCCTTCGATGGGCATCCAGGCATCGCCGAATTCGATGAGGTGGCGCAACGTGACGGGCGACGCCGCAGCCCCCAACACAATCGGCGGGTGAGGCTTTTGGACCGGTTTCGGCCACGACCACGACGGCTCGAAATTGACGAACTCACCGGCGAACGACGCTTCGTCCTTCGTCCAGAGTTCGATGCAGGCGAGCATCTTTTCGCGCACTAACGCACGACGGCGGGTCACGTCGATACCGTGGTTCTCCATCTCCTCGTGGTTCCAGCCGTAACCGATGCCGAGCAGTGCCCGTCCGCCGGAGAGGTGATCGAGGGTGGCCACCTCCTTGGCCAGCCACAGCGGGTCGCGCTGGGCTACGAGCGTGATGCCCGTACCGAGCTTGAGCTTCGTGGTGACGGCGGCCGCGGCGGCGAGCGCCATGAACTGGTCGTGCGTGCGCCAGTACTCCTCGGGGAGGGGCGGAGCACCATCGCGACCACCCCATGGCGTTCGACGAGACACGGGGATATGGGAGTGCTCGGGAAACCACATGGCGTCGTAGCCACGTGCTTCAAGTTCCTTGGCCAGCTCCATCGGCTGGATCCCTTTGTCGGTCGGGAACATGAGGGCACCGAGGGCGAACTTCTGCGTCATAGGCCCCACCCTATTGCGCAGCTTTCGACGCGCGCCTGGCGGGCCGGGTAGACCAGCGCCATGACAGATCGACGCGTAGCCCTGATCGCTCCCGCTGGTTCCTACGTCGGTCCCGAGCTTGCTCGCCTTCTGGCGTCTCGTGGCTACAACCTGGTGTTGGCCTCTCCGTCCGAGGGACTGGCTGAAGAACTCCGGGCCTCCGGTGCCCGGGTGGAGGTCGTCGGCGATGTCGACGATGGGGCGCCGACCATGGGCTCGTTCGGTACCGACATCGGGCCTCGAATGATGGAGGCCGCTCTGGCGGCGTTCGGCACGTTTCACTCGGCGTTCTTTTCGTCGGGACGTATCGCCCTAGGAAAGTTCACTCGTATGTCTACTGATGATCTGCAGGAAGCATTTCATGGAAATGTGGAAATGCCCTTTGCCTTCGCCCAAGCCGTGCTGCCGACCCTGGTTGCTCAGGGTGACGGTCAGATCCTGGTGGCGACGAGCGCAACCGCGCTTCGGCCGACCACGAGTGCGTCGGTCTACGCCGCGACCCGCAGCGCGGCGACGATCCTGTTGCAGTCGGCCGCGCTCGAAGTGGCAGCGTCGAACGTGCAGCTCAATGTGGTCGGCACGAACTTCATGGACTTCCCCGAGTTCTTGCGTGGCAACCGGGTCGAGACAGCCGAAGATCGCACTCGGGTCGAGTCGCTGGTCCCCATGAAACGACTCGGCACGATGACCGAATTTGCCTCGTTCTGCGCCACCTTCCTCGACGGTTCCAGCCGCTTCGCCACCGGCCAGTTCTTCCCCTACGCCGGCGGCTGGGCCACCTGAGCAACATCGAGACGGGACGGCCGCTAGGCGGCTTGGCGAAGCAGGGGCGGGCCGGTGGTTTCAATGGACCCATCCGGATAGGTGACCGTCACCGTTCGGTCCGGTCCCAGGCTGAGCTTCCAGCCGCCTTCGTGAACGAGGTGGTGATGACGGCTACACAGCGGGAGGAGGTTTGCCAGGTCCGTTGGTCCGCCGTTCTCCCAGTACTTCACGTGGTGGGGTTGGCAGTGATCGAACTTGACGGCGCACCCATACACGGCGCAGGTGGCGTACAGCCCTCGCAGCGCGCGTCGTTGCGCTCGGTTGGCGAGCCGGGTAGTTCGCCCCAGATTCAGTTCACCCGGGGCGTGCAACACGACGCCGTTCAACACAATCACCTGATGCGCGTCGGCCCGCGGGAAGAGCTCTTCGAGGGTGCGGGCCGGAAGCTCGATCGGAATTCCCCAGTCGACAACAGGCTTCCCGCCGTTCGCTTCGACGGAGGCAACACGGGCGTCGAGAACGACAACGATCTCCGGTCGACCGAACCGTGACGGTCCATTGCGGGTGAAAGCGGACCATTCATCGTTCGGATCAGCGTCGGGTTCGTCGGCGAGGTCCGGGCGCCCGCCTGCCGTCAGACACAACAGTGCCAACGCTCGGAGGTGATCTTGTTTCAGACCAGGGTCAGCGGGACACGTTGATGGCACCTTCTCGGCAAAGAGGGCGGCCATCGCGGCGTTGAGACGGCCGTTCAACAACGCGCCGCTCAACGGGTCAAATGTGCCGGAGATCCGGAACATGCCGCTGCGTTTGTCGGTCCATGTCCGCAGTGCCGTTTCGCGTCTCTGCTGTTCAAACCTCTTCACGCCATCGTCGTTTTCAAGCGCACGGGCGGCCTTGGTCAACGTTCGTGCCAACTCGTCCGGATTCAACCGACCGAGAACTGCTTCTTTGATGAGTTTCGGGAGCGCCTCGGTGAACTTGGCGGCGTGTTTATCACGAATAGTCCGCATGACCTTTGCCACCGTATCGACGTGAGCACCGTGAATCGAGC
>JANLQX010000129.1:0-6906 GCA_031368095.1 Actinomycetes bacterium
GCTGCGAAACATTGGTCCGTCGACGTCCTCGTCAACAACGCCGGCGCCGGACAGACCGGTCCCATGGCCGACGTTCCGATGAATCGCGTCCGCCACCTCTTCGAGGTGAACGTGTTCGGGACGCTGGCGATCACTCAGGCCGTGCTCCCGGGCATGGTGGCTCGAGGAACGGGTCGGGTGATCATCGTGTCGTCGATCGCTGGGGTGATGTCGGGTCCGGCGTTCGGTCCGTATTCGATGACCAAGCATGCACTTGAAGCGATGGGTAAAGCTATGCGCGCTGAGCTTGCCGGTCAGGGGATCGATGTGACCCTGCTCAACCCTGGCCCCTACCTCACCGGTTTTAACGACCGGATGGCGGACTCTATGTGGGAATGGTTCGGCGAGAGCGCGGTGAACGCCCCAGCAACCGAGCTTTTCCAAACGATGCGGGGGATGGTGACGACCAATCAAATGGACCCGCAGGAGGTCGTCGACCGGATGGTCGAGCTGGTCGAGGCGGACTCCACCACGGAGAACAACTTCGTTCCGCCGGACATCCTCGCCCAGTTCGCCGCGGCGACCGCTTAGGGCACGCGCCAGGCAGACTCGCTCAGACGACAAGGAGATCGACGGAGAGCCTCGACGCCTCGCAGAGGATTCGGAGGTCACCCGGGTCCGACGTGACGATCTCATCTCCGTCGACCGCAAGCTGCACGACCGCCGCATCAATAACATCGGTGGTCCGACTGCGAGCGAGCAGCGTTCCGGCGCGTCGACCTCGTTGCTCGTCGATCGCCACGATGTCGATCGCCTCCAGTAGGCGGGCAAGATTTGCCTGTCGGCTGCCGTTTCGCCAGACCTGACCGACGCACCCTGCGTGAGTGACGGGTACTCGCCCAGCGATTCGCTCGCGTTTTATGAGGGCCACCAGAGTTCGATCGCCTCGGTCGATGGCAATCAGCGCGCCGCTGTCGAGAACGAGCGTCATCGGCGGCGAGAGCGGTTCATGCGGAGCGACGGTTTGGTCGCGCCGACGCCCGCACGCGCGGAGCCGTCGCCGGTGGTGCGGACCGGACGACTACGCGTTTGCTCTTGTTCGCTTGGTCGCGTCAACAATCTCGAGGTCGGTGATTTCACCGAACTCCTTCTCATATGCCGCCACGAATTCGTCGAGCGCAGCGAGTCGTTGGTCGTGGCTGATCTGCAGTTGCAACGCGCGGTTCACCCATGCGCTCACGCTGCCAGCGTCACCTCGGCGAACGGCGTCTTCGGCGGCGGCCATGAGGTTGGCGTCAATCGATGCCGACAGTCGGCGCTTTCCATTCATACAAACATCTTATGCTCCGCGTACAATCGTGGCAGATAGGTAGTGAGACCGCTACCGTGGCCCGGTGAGTTCTGCCTTTGATGTTGCGGCGTTTGACCCCTCCGATGAGGCTTTCCAGCAGAATCCCTATCCCGTGCTCAGCGCTGTTCGTGAAGCCACGCCGCTGTTTTTCAATGAGCGGAGCGGGCAGTGGACGGTGACCCGGTTTGATCTCGCACATGCGCTGTTGCGTGACCGTCGCCTCGGTCGCACGTATACCCATCTGGCCACCCACGAAGAGGTCGGCCGTGCCTCGCCCGATCGGCGATGGGCGGACTTCACGGCCAGCGAGACATTTTCGCTCCTCAACCTCGAGCCTCCCGACCACACCCGGATCCGAGCGCTCCTGGCCAAGGTATTCACGCCGTCGTCGGTCGCCCGGATGCGTCCGTATCTCGACGCCATGAGCGCCACGTTGCTGGCCGATGCCGTCGAACGGGCCGAGATCGATTTGTTGCGCGACTACGCCATGCCGTACTCGATCGACCTGATCTGCACGTTGCTCGGGGTACCGACCGGCGACGGAACGCAGCTGCTTCGTTGGTCGCACGCCATCGTCAAGATGTACGAACTCTCCACGACCGACGCGCAACGGGTCGAGGCCAACTCGGCCGGCCGTGACTTCATCGCCTATACCCGCGACCTCATTGCCGCGAAGCGTGCGCATCCAGACGGAACACTGGTCTCCGATCTTGTCGCGGTGGAAGAGGCCGGCGATCGGTTGACCGAGGACGAAATCGTCTCCACCGTGATCGTGTTGCTCAATGCCGGTCACGAGGCCACGGTGAATGTGCACGGAAACGGTATGCGCGCATTCTTTCGTCATCCGGACGAATGGCAGCGCGTCTGCAAGGGTGATGTAGCCGCTCGTTGTGCCATCGAAGAAATGATGCGATGGGATGCGCCGCTCCAGCTCTTCGAACGATTCGTGCTCGTGCGCGAAGGGATCGAGCTGGCCGGCCACCACCTGCCGTTCGGGACCGAGGTGGCGATGCTCTTCGGTGCCGCCAATCGCGACCCGAGGCGCTTCACCGACCCTGACCGCTTCGATGCCGGCCGTAATGACACCGGTCATATTGGCTTCGGCGGCGGTATCCACTTCTGTATCGGGGCGCCGCTGGCCCGGCTCGAATTGGAAGTTTCGCTTGAGCACCTGCGCGGCCACACCCTCGAACTGGTTGCCGAGCCGGTGTATGCGCCAACGTTTGTCCTGCATGGCCTGACGGAACTGAGGGTGAAGGTGTCGCGCTGAGGGTGCCGTAGCCTCGGTGGTTGTGCTGGAGCGACTACGAGGACTCGAAGAAGAGTACGAGAGCGTTCTCTTTCAGCTTGGCGAGCCGTCGGTCCAGGCCGACAGCAAGGCGCTTCGCACGCTGGGCAAGCGGATGAAGGACCTGGAGCCAATCGTCATGAAGGCTCGCGATCACCACGCCGTGACCGACGATCTCGCCGCCGCCCGGGAGCTGTTTGCGGAAACCGACGGTGACGACCGGGAACTGTTCCGGGGCGAGATCGACATCGCCACCAAACGGCTCGTCGAACTGGAGGAGGAGCTGAAAGTCCTACTCCTTCCGAAGGACCCCAACGATGATCGCAACGTGATCATCGAGATCCGGGGCGCCGAAGGAGGCGAGGAGGCGAACCTGTTCGCCCGCGACTTGTTCGACATGTACGTCCGCTATGCCGATCGGCGAAGCTGGAAACTGGAGCTTCTGGGCACGGACACCAGCGAAAAGGGCGGCTTCAACGAGGTCTCGTTTTCGCTCAGCGGCGACGGGGTGTGGAGCCGAATGAAGCATGAGGGCGGACCGCACCGCGTGCAGCGCGTGCCAGCCACTGAGAGCCAGGGCCGAATCCACACCTCGTCGGCAACGGTCACGGTGTTGCCCGAAGCCGAAGAGGTCGACGTCGTGATCGACGAGCGTGATCTCCAGATCGACGTGTACCGGTCCTCAAGCGCCGGCGGCCAGAGCGTGAACACCACCGACTCAGCGGTCCGCATCACCCACAAGCCGACCGGCACCGTGGTCACTATGCAGGACGAGCGCAGCCAGATCCAGAACCGAGCCCGGGCCATGACGGTTCTGCGGTCTCGCATGCTCCAGGCCGAGCAGGAGCGGGTCGACGCGGCCGCGTCGGTGAGTCGCAAGGGCCAGGTGGGTGGTGGCGGTCGGAGCGAGAAGATTCGTACGTACAACTACAAAGACAACCGCATTACCGATCACCGCATCGGCCTCACGCTCTACAAACTCGATCGTGTCCTTCAGGGCGATCTTGACGAGGTGACCGATGCGCTGGTGGCCGACGAGACCGCTACCAAGTTGGCGTCTCACTCCGAGCTGTGACCATCTCCTGGGGTGAGTTGGCCAGCGAGGCTTCGAGTCGACTGACAGCAGCGATGGGCGGCGTCCGGGCTCACGAGGCGCGGTGGATCGTTGAGCGAGTCTCGGGATACAACGCCACGGAACTGCTTCTTCGAGGCGATGAGTTAGTAAGTACACAGAGCGTTGCCCATTTCGACGCTCTGCTCTCCCGACGAGTTTCCGGCGAGCCGCTGCAATACGTACTCGGCGTCTGGTCGTTTCGAACGCTGGAGCTGATCGTTACCCCGGCGGTGTTGATCCCGAGGCCCGAGACCGAACACGTCACCGGATTCGCGGTTCGGGCTGCGGTTGCGGCCGCGGCCCAGGGGCGTTCCCCGCTGGTCGTGGACCTCGGCACCGGTTCCGGTGCTATTGGCTTGTCGGTGGCGGCCGAGGTGTCGACGGCGCAGGTGTGGTGCACCGATGTGTCCGCCGACTCGTTGGTTGTGGCCCGGGCGAATCTGGCCGGCCTCGGCCGAATCGGAACTCGTGTGACGATGGCGCAGGGGTCATGGTTCGAGGCGCTGTCCGGCGATCTGGCCGGCGACATCGATGTCTTGGTGTCCAATCCTCCGTACGTCGAAACGGACGCTTCGCTCGAAGATGCGGTCAAGAACTGGGAACCGCACGTGGCGCTCTTCGCCCCCGACGATGGGTTCGCGTTCGTTGCCCACATCATCGACGAAGCCTCGCGGTGGCTGCGCCCAGGCGGAACACTTGTGCTGGAGATGGGGGAGACCCATACCGACCTTGCGACGGAGCGAGCGCGCTCAGCCGGTCTTGTCGACATCTCGACGATCATCGATCTGGCCGGCCGAAACCGTGGCCTCGTGGCAGTGCGTCGGTCGTGAGTCTGTTCGTCGACCCGGCCCGGTGGCCCCACCTCGGCGGGCTGTGGTGCCACCTCGTCAGCGACACCTCCTTCGAGGAACTTCACGCGTTCGCCCGCCGTTTGGGAATCCCGCGGGTTGCATTCCAAGGCGATCACTACGACCTCGACGAAAGCCGGCGAAGCCAGGCGATCGCCGCGGGAGCGAATGCGGTGCACGGGCGAGAGATCGTACGTGCGCTTATTAGGGGTGCGCTCCGACGGGGTCCCGCCCTCACCCGACAGGGTGTCGCCGGCGTCGCCCACCTGGACACTCCAACGTTGCGAACCGGACGTCTTACTCTGCGTCAATGGCGATCGTCCGATCTGGCCGCGGCGGCTGTCATGCACGCCGACGAACGCGTTGGGAGCTGGTTGGGTGGCACACTCACCGCCGAGCGATCGGCGGCGTTTGTCGATCGCCAAGCCGTGGGCCTTGCGCTCCGAGGGATCGGTCTCTTCGCCGTCGAGGAGTCAGCCACGGGCGAGTTCGTTGGTGCCGTCGGCCTCGGCGGTGTGGGCTCGGAGTTCAGCTTCGGTCCCGCACTTGAAGTGGCCTGGCGTCTTGCCCCGGCGGCTCAAGGCCACGGGTACGCCACGGAGGCTGCCGCCGCGGTGCTCGACTACGCCGATGGTCTCTTCGGGCTGGAACGGGTCGCTGCATTCACTGCGGTGGGGAACCGTGCATCGCTGGCCGTCATGGATCGGCTCGGCATGGTGAACGACGAGACACTTCCGGGCAGCGAGTTCGACCATCCCAAGCTCGGCCCCGGTAACCCACTCCGGCGCCACGCCCTCCGGTGGCGACTCGCGCCGACCTAGCTGGATCATCACGGTCGTCGTTTCATCCAGATCAGCGATCGAGCAAGGAACCCTCACGGGCAATGCGCAGCGTGCACGCGCCGTGATCATTCGGCTGACCGTACGCGGCAAATCCTCCGGGCGGTTCAGGTCACGGTCCGGCGTAGAGGCTTCCGTCGGACGTTCTTCTGATGACGGCGGGTTCGCCAGGTTGTCGGTCGACGTAGAGGTGGTTGTCGTGAAGGAAATGGTGGTGGGGGTCGCACAGCAAGGTGAGGTTCCAGACGACGGTTGGTCCACCGTTGTCGTATTCGACAATGTGATGCACTTCGGCCCGGGTATGTGGGGAATCACATCCCGTGAATTGGCATCGTTCATCGCGAATGATCACCGCGAAACGTTGCAGCAGAGTGGGGAACCGGCGGTCCCGGCCAAGGTTCAGAATTTCGCCGTTCATTCCGAGAATGGCGGCGTACAGGTCCACATGTTCCGAGGTGGCGAGGCGCATCGCGTCGGTGAACGGAACGGGTCCTTGGCCGACGATCCGGGCGGTCTCGTCGTTGAGCGAGAGCGTCATCACGACGGCGGTTCGACACGAGGGCGATGACGCCACGGTAGACGGTTCGTCGCGCCCCACCAGCGACACGAGGGCATCAGCGAATCGAGCGGCGAGTGGTTCTTCGTCGTGTCCGCCGCGCTGCTCGGCTCGTTCAGGGTGCTTGGCCTGGTAGGCCCGGTCGGCGATGGCAACGAGCGCAGCCCGGACCCGTGCGCCTTCGATCGGCGGCAGCAGCCCGGACAGCCCGACCATGCCCAGGTCGGCGTCGAAGAAGCGGAGCATGCGCCGTTTACGTTGTTTGTCGGCCATATCTTCGTCGCCGCGAGCGCCAAGCTCGAACTGTTGGACGGTGTCACGGAATTCGTCGACCGTGGAAGTGATCGCCTTCTTGAGGAGGTCTTCGACGCCGGGCAAACCCAGTAGTGGATGGAGCATGGCAACGTGCTCGGCAGATACCTCGCCGTTGGCAAGTGCTTCTCCGGCGGCGGGAAGCGATTCGATTGCTTGGGCGGTTCGGGCGTCTCGCCTGGCTTGACGGTTCGATCTTCCGGTCGCTCGACTGATTTCAGCGGCGGTGTCGCGGCTGTTGGCGCCGAGGATGATCGTGACTCCGGCGGACGCGGCGTCGACCTCCCGTCGGAGCCGCTCGAGTTGGCGGAGCGCAGAGGCGGCGTGCACACGAGTGGTGATGGATGGATCGCTAGTCGGGATCCTCACCCTGTCCCAAACCGTTGTACTCATGCATCCCATTCTGCTGAGAGGGGTGTGACAAAACCGGGGGTCATGCAAAAGAAATGTGGAGATTTTCTGGGGACAGAACTTCGCCGCTGACGATACGGGCTTGGCATCAATACCTGAAGACGTCTTCAGGTCTGCCTGGCCCGGCAAAGGTGGCGTCCTAGGATCGTGGCCCGTGATTCACACAGGCCTCCTCGCCGCCGCTTCCGTCACCACCGAACATCTGCCG
>JANLQX010000263.1:0-4640 GCA_031368095.1 Actinomycetes bacterium
GGGCTGCGGTCTTGATCTCCTTCAGGATGGCGGGCGGGGCGGCATGTTCACCGTTACCGTCGCACTCCTGACAGACAAGGAGGAGTGACCTGCTCCACGGTCGGTCGACCCACGCCAACTCTTCGCCAACAGTTGTGTCGGCCTTTCGAACAAAGGGGAGTTTCACGAGCACCTTTCCTAAACGCTGTGCAGCGATCTGAACACCGTACAGGGTTTTAGGAGTGTTCGCACCGGCGTGGCGTGCAGCGCCATGTCAGATCAGCTTCGCATCCGCGGTTCTTCTACGGCTGGGTCATCGTCGGCACCGTCTTCGTGCAGTTGATGTTCGCCGCCGGACTGACGTTCTACGGGCTACCGCTCTTCCTCAACACGCTCACCAAGCAGCGCGGCTTCTCGGTGTTCGAGGTCTCGTTGGCGACGTCGTCTTGCCGGTGGCGCGATCGTGAGCCGGTTCAGCAGCTCTCGATTCGCCCTCTGCGCACTTACTATCCAGGCGAGCGGCCTGGCGTTGCTTTTCTTCGCCTCGTCCTCGTCGTCGGTCCATGTAGGAGCGGCGATGTTCGGACTCGGCGTTGGCAACGTGCTGCTGCTCCACCCGCTACTTCTCGCCGAGGTCTTTGGGGTGCGGGACTACGCGCGCATCTACGGCCGGTCAGCGATCTTTGTGGCCGTCGGAACGCCATCGGCCCGGTCGCTATGGGCTGGCTCCGGCCGCTATCCCAAGAACGACCGAAGTTCGTTGAGCTTGTCCGTGTTGGGCCGATACCACGCCCACACGCCGCGCTTCTCGCGATGGATCAGTCCGGCGTCGACGAGCACTTTGAGGTGGTGGCTCACGGTGGGCTGTGACTTCCCAATCGGTTCGATCAGGTCGCACGCACATGCCTCACCAGCGGGTGCGGTGGCGATCAGGCTCAACAGCCGCAGTCGAGCCGGGTCGGCGAGAGCGGCGAAGGCCGGAGCGAGCGCGGTGGCCGACGCTTCACCCAGAACCGACGCCTGAAGTGGTGCGCAGCACGACGCATCGGCGACCAGCGATCGAGTTTTTGCAGCAGGCACCAGAACCTCCGAGAAGGACATTGACAATCATCGATGTCTTCGCCAGGATGAACACATCGACATCCGTCAATCTACTGGAGGCCCACGATGTCCCGTGTCCAACTTGCTCTCAACGTCGGCGATCTCGACGAGGCCATCGCGTTCTACTCCAAGCTCTTTCAGACCGAGCCGGCCAAAGTGCGTGAGGGCTACGCCAACTTCGCCATCGTCGAGCCACCGTTGAAGCTCGTCCTCATTGCCGGAGGCGGCGTTCCCGGCACCATGAACCATGTGGGAGTGGAGGTGGAGTCGACCGACGAAGTCAGCGCGGCCATCGCTCGGGTGCAGTCGGAGGGCATCGGCACCGATGTGTCGCTGAATGAGTCGTGCTGCTTCGCCGTGCAGGACAAGGTGTGGGTGCAAGGCCCGGACATTGCCTGGGAGATCTACACCGTTCTCGGGGACGCTCCGTCGATGGAATGCACGCCCAACGGCTGCGCCACCGACACTGGCGACGCAACTTCGGAGCTTGTTGGCGCATCGGCCGCAAGCACCGCTTCGACGCCCTGCTGCTGACGTGCCCGGAACGGACTCGCTGGTGCTCGCCCGCAAGATGACGGCCGAGGCTCTTGGTACGGCGTTCCTGATCATCGCCGTCGTCGGGTCAGGCATCATGGCGCAGCGTCTCTCCCCCAACGACGTCGGTCTACAACTCCTGGAAAACGCCGCCGCCACCGCCGGCGCGTTGATCGGTCTGATCCTGATGTTCGGGGCGGTATCGGGGGCGCATTTCAACCCGGTCGTGACGCTGTCGTTTCGATTCTTTGGCGGGGTCACCACCACCGAGGCAGTTGCATTCATAGGTGCACAGATCATCGGCGGCGGCATAGGGGCAGTCGTCGTGAATGTGATGTTTGACCTCGATCCGATCAACGTGTCGTCCAAGGTTCGTTCGTCGGGGTCGTTGTGGCTCTCCGAAGTTGTTGCCACCGTCGGGCTCCTAGTGCTGATCCACGGCATCGTCCGCTCCGGCCGATCAGACACGGTCCCGTTTGCCGTCGGCGCATGGATCGGCGGTGCCTACTGGTTCACCTCGTCAACCTCGTTCGCCAATCCGGCCGTCACCGTCGCCCGCACCCTGTCGAACACGTTTGCCGGCATCAAGCCCTCGTCGGCTCCGATGTTCATCATTATGCAGCTCATCGGTCTCGTCGTCGCCGTGGGCCTCGTTGCCTTCCTCCATCCCGCAGATCACCGCCAATCGAGAGATACCTCATGAACCACATACCGTCGGTCCTCTTTCTTTGTGTCCACAACGCCGGCCGCTCACAGATGGGACTCGGTTGGCTCAGATATCTGGGTGGCGGTCGCGTCGTCGGGTACTCCGGAGGTTCGGCCCCAGCGGAGCGCATCAACCCCATGGCCGTTGCCGTAATGGCCGAAGTGGGGGTTGACATCACTGCTGAGGTGCCCAAGCGGTGGACGGATGACATCCTCCGCACAGTCGACGTCGTCGTGTCGATGGGATGTGGCGATTCGTGTCCGGTGTATCCGGGCAAGCGCTACGTCGATTGGACCCTCGATGACCCGGTCGGCGGAACCATCGAAACCGTCCGGCGTGTCCGTGACGAAATCCGCACGTACGTGGAAACCCTCCTCGTCGAACTCGACGTCGCCGAATCAGGCGCGATCTAGATTCCGCGCATCCCACATCGGTCCGAGGAGCATCCCAGATGCCGACTTTTTAACCGGAAAACCGACGAAAAGAGCCGATCTGGGATGCCAAATTGAGCAGTCTGGGATGCCGGGACCAGCAGGCCAGCAGGTTCACGTGCTCAGCGGAGCGGTGACCACCAAGCGGCGATCTGGGCGGCGAACCGCTGGGCGTAGCGAGCGGTCAATTCGTCGGCGTCGGCGGGGACGTCTTGGCTTACCGTCGAGGGCAGCGTCGACGCACCCTGGACCGGGTCGACCCACTCCAAGCGCATCGCTTCGATGCAGCCACCGAGCATCGGCGACGCGACCTCATGGTGGTCACTCGTCTGGTGCTCGATGAAGTCGAGAAAGCTGTCGAAGGCAAGGAGCGTGTAGTACGTCCGCGGTTCGGCGCCACGCCAATAACCGTAGGCGCGCAGATGAGGTTCAGTGGCGTGGGACTTCGCATGAAGCGTCTGCGCAATAGCTTCGAACTCCGCTTCTCTACCTTCGCGAATGGTGATGTGGGCGAGGATGGTGGCCATGTTTTCAGCTCATTTTCGATTGTGTCGGGTGGGATAGCTGTTCATCAACCACGACCGACGAAACCCCAGTCGCCCATGATCTGCACCTCGATGGCACTGCGAGCGCTCAGCAACGACGCCCCGCGAGCCGCCAGGGCCTCGTCGCCGGAACTGAGCGCCACTTCCAGCGAACACGAGAACGCTTCCCCGGCGAGGCTGTAAACCGCTGCCACGTCGTCCAGGTGCAGACTCAAGCGAGGTCCGGCTTGAAGGTCGGCAAGCGCTTCAGAGATCGTCACCGCCGAAGGGTAGGCACGCAGCGCGTCGTTGGCGAAGGATTCCATCGCCATCGTCTCGTCACGCATCCAGGCAATCTCATGCGCGGCACGCGTGGCGACGTTGCGCAAGACGTTCTCCACCATCTGCACGCTTATCTTTCCGGCATCACTCGCTACTTCGGGGCCGATGACCTCAAGCAGTTCTCGGCGACAGTCCAGGATGATTTGCTCGGTGCTCGGTTTGACGATCATGACACCGCCAAGAGTTCGTCGTGCATGGCGCGCAGCGCGTCGATCGGCTCTGCCAGCGCCGAGCACGCACCAACGAAATTCACATGACCGACCGTTGCAGCGTTGATGTTGTACGTCGTCATGATGCCGCTGTTGGTGCCATCGCCCATGGCGCTCGCCGCTTGCACCACACCACTGAAAACCTTGACCGCCGATACGACCGAGAAGTAGCCGACCGTCGCCTGGTTCACGTGCAGCTCGGAAGTGCCCGTGCGTTCGCGGTACCGTGCAAGGAAGGCCTCGGGATCAGCGTTGTAAAGAGTGGGACCAGCGGCCGCGGAATACGTCACATACCAGCCGAGGTCTTCGCGAGGATCACCAATGTGGGCATACTCCCAGTCGATGAGACGATGACCCCCGTCGGACGGATCGACGAGGATGTTCGCCGGCTGGAGGTCACCATGTTGAAGAGCCAGCGGGAGCGGAGGTGGCCGATGGGCGTTGAGCCACGCCGCGAGGTAGCGCATGGTTGGATTCGACTCGGAAAGGCGTCGCTCGTTCTCGGCCCAGGCATTGTTGACGGAGGTGAGATAGCAGTCCCAGTCCACCGGCTTTTCCAACGTTGGAAGAACGGCAAGATCGACCTGGGGAACCCGAGCGATCGTGTCCACGAAAGCGTCGCGTATCGCCAGTATGCGGGAATCATCGAGAGGCACCCCCGCACTGACCAACTCCGAAAGCTGGGCCTGGAGCGCCGGCCCGTCGCAGAATTCCAGCACGATGGCCTTCGTGCCGAGATGGTGTCCGGTGGCGTCGTAGTGGAGCGCCGCTGGCATCGGAATCTCGGCGACCGAAGCGAGGCTGCGCAACACCG
>JANLQX010000146.1:0-2343 GCA_031368095.1 Actinomycetes bacterium
TACGAGTCGAAGCAGGCTGTGTCGGTAAACGGGTGCATCTGCGGGTCGTCGACCGTGGACCCGGGATCCCGGAAGCAGCCCGCGAACGGGTGCTCGAAGCGTTCCAACGGCTCGGTGACCGCCCCAACGGCATGGGTGTCGGCCTGGGCCTCGCCGTTGCGCGAGGGTTCGTTGTGGCCATGGACGGAGACCTCACGCTCGATGACACCCCCGGAGGCGGCCTCACCGTCACCATCGACCTGCCCATGGCAGAGACATCGCCATGACCTCGGTGCTCATCGTCGACGACGAGCCGCAGATCCGCCGATCGCTGGAACTCAGCCTCCGGGCACACGGGTACGAAGTGGAAGCTGTCGGAACCGGTGAACAAGGGGTCGCGCGTGCCGCCGCCAACCAACCTGATGTGATCCTCCTCGATCTCGGTCTGCCGTGCATGGACGGCATCTCGGTCATCCATGCCATCCGAGGATGGAGCGACGTCCCGATCATCGTGCTCTCCGTCCGAGAGGACGAACGGGGCAAGGTCGAGGCGCTCGACGCCGGGGCCGACGACTACATCACGAAACCGTTCGGAGCCAGTGAACTGCTCGCTCGAATGCGCGCAAGCCTCCGCCGCCGTCAACCGGCCATCGACTCTCCCGTCATCGCTACCAAGGACTTCACGCTCGACCTGGCCGCCCGGCGAGCCTACGCGAAGGGCGACGAAGTGCACCTCACACCACTCGAATGGCAGCTCATCGACGTGCTGGTGCGCCATCCCGGCCGACTGGTCACGCAGCGCATGCTGCTTACCCAGGTCTGGGGTCCGCAGTTCGCAAAGGAGACTTCCTATCTCCGGGTCCACATGGCACATATCCGTCGCAAGCTCGAACCGACGCCATCGGTGCCCCGCTACTTCCTCACCGAGGCAGGCATGGGCTTGAGATTCGAGCCGGGAGAGCCGCCAGCAGGTGACGATCGCTTGTAGAACAGCGTGCCAAATTCGCCATGTGATGACACGATGGCCGCCGGGAGGATGCCGAGATGAAACCACCCGTGGCATCAAAACGTTCGTCGATATCCAGGGTTACCGTGCCAATGGGTTGCGGCGAGCGAGTCTCAGGCTGCAACGACGATGGAGTTGGCCCAGCCGGCGACATGCCCGGCTCTGCTTCAGCTCAGAACTCGTTGGGTCGTGACCTGTAGGTCAGCGGCCGGTTGGATCCACCAGCGGCATCGCGTCGAAGCAGAGTTCACGAATTCACGTCATTGCGGAGACGATGACCTGATCTGCGAACCGTGTGCAGCTTTGCGAGTTGACGCAACGACCGCTTGAACACAATAAGACAACCCCCGCAAGCTCGAAGGTTCCGAACTGTTCGGGCGCTCTGTAACGACCGTCAACGTTTCAGCGCCCACGGCGGTTGAGCCACTGCACTCGGCCGATACGAGCGGGCCCCTCGAATCGTCCGGTACCCGGAAGTTCTGTGTCCGGGTCGCAGGAGCGGCGTATGCTCCAAGTCACCGCTCGGCGGGCTGCGCATGCCTGTTCTCAGTAATGAGACCTTTGGAGGATGTATGCGCGCTCTCGGATTTGCTTTTCGGCTTGTGCTCGCTACCGTGCGCCTTGCGCTCGGCATCACGATTGCGGTCGCACGGGTGGTGACTGTCTGCTTGCTGTGGTTCCTCGCGCCACGAGCGTGCCTGGCGTTCACGCTGCTACGTCGTCGGTAGTAAGCGGGCAGACTTTGTCGGTGTATTCGGTTCACGCTACGAAGAAGCTGCTCGATCGATTGAAGGCACCTATCGGCCCGCCTGTCATCGAACCGTCAACGGCACTCGGGAACTGGTATGCGACAGCGATCTTGTGGCGACCACAGGTCGCAATGTTCGTGAACGACAAGACGTTCCTTCCCGTGTTCGTCGCGCTTGCTCCTGCAGCGTCGCTGCTGACACGCTTCCCTGCCGCGGTCGCGGCCACCTTGGATGCACTCGGCATCGACCCGCGTTTCGTCGCCTCCGAACTCGAGGCGATGTCGGCGGCCACTGTCGCCAAGACCGCTGATCGTCGGGTGCTCGGCGTGATGAATGAACTCGCCTTCCAGGCGGAGGTCCGGCGCGTGCGCAACTTCGACGTAGCGGATCTCGTGGCGCTCTCGGTCGATGTCGCCCACGTGCTGTTGACACCGTTGTTCAAGGACCGTGGCGGAAACGGCAGTCCCGACGCAACCGTCCGAGCGTTCGTCGCCGAACTGCTGTCGTAGCCCGCTCAGTCGGACTCCTCATCAGGCAAGGCATCGAGGAGTTGGAGGCGGTCGGCGCGGATCGCTGTTCGTGTTTGGCGGCGGCCGTCGGGGCCGAGGA
>JANLQX010000160.1:0-2552 GCA_031368095.1 Actinomycetes bacterium
AAGGTGCAACAACGCCGCGACAACACTCGTCTTGTGGTGAGTGTCGGCGCCGACCATCACATTTTCGAGGGCCGTCATCTCCGGGAACAACCGAATGTTTTGGAACGTGCGAGCAATACCCAGCCGGGTAATTTCGAAGCGCTTGCGGTCACCGAGCGGCTCACCCTTGAACCGCACCTGTCCACTGGTGGCCTTGTAGACCCCCGTCATGACGTTGAAACAGGTGGTTTTACCTGCACCATTAGGACCAATGAGACCGAGGATCTCACCGCGGTTGATGCAGAAGTCGACATCGGCCAGCGCGGTCACGCCGCCGAAACGCATCGTGACATGGTCCACTTCGAGAATCGGCGTGCTCATTTGGAACCTCCGTTGGAGCCGAGGGGAAGGTTCTTCTCAAGACCTTTCAATCGACGACGACCGGCCGAGGCATCGCCACCGCTTCGGCGTGGGAGCAGGCCCTGCGGACGAAAGACCATCATCAGGATGAGGACCACGCCGAACAACACAAAGCGTTTGTCGTCGATGAATCGGAACCGCTCTGGGAGGTACGCCACGGCGACGCCGCCGATGAGCGCACCCCATTTGTTTCCGAGGCCACCAAGAACGACGGCGGCGAGGAACAGAATCGACTTGTTGATGTCGAAACCGGTGGGATAGATCGTGGTGAGCTGACCCGCATACCAAGCCCCGGCCAAGCCGCCGACAGCGGCACCGATGGCAAAGGCCCAGAGTTTGAAGGTGAAGCTCGGCACGCCCATCAGTTCCGCGGCGTCTTCATCCTCGCGAATTGCCGTCCACGCCCGACCGACCCGACTCTTCTCCAAGCGGGTCAAGAAGAACACGACGCCGAGGATCAGCGTGAGGCCGATGACCCAATACCACTTGTTCTGCCCCGGTGAATAGGCATCGAAGCCGAGACTCGGCGGACGCTTGATGGCGGAGATTCCTTCAGCCGCACCGAGCCATCCGAAGTTTTGCGCCGAGAGCCGAATGATCTCCCCGAATCCAAGCGTCACGATAGCGAGGTAGTCGCCTCGGAGACGAAGGGTGGGCGCACCGAGCAGTACACCGAACAGCATGGTCACGGCGACGGCAATCGGCACGCTAACCAACCACGGCAAGCTGGCGTGCTTCGAGGTGAGAACACCCACGGTGTAGGCGCCGACGGCGTAGAAACCCACATAGCCAAGGTCCAAAAGCCCGGCCATCCCGACGACGATATTGAGACCGAGCGCAATAATGACGAAGGGCACCACGGTCTGGCAGAGCAACGCGACGACGTCGACCCGGTCCGATCCGACGAACGGAAGGCCGTCCCACATCGGGAGGAGATAGGCGGCAGCAATGGCAAGCACGATCAATGGGATACGAGCGCCGGCTGGCATGCGAGCGCGGAGTTCACTGACCGGCCCGGAGATAACCGAACCACCCCGACTCCACGCCTGGCGGACGAGCACGATCACCCCGCCGGCGATGCCGACCCCTGCAGCGAAGCGCAGGAATTCGTAGAGGTGCTTCCAGGCCGATGACACCTGGGAACCGGTCACGGCAAGAAGGAAGTTCATGCCCGAGCCCTTCCAAGCTTCTCGCCGAGCAGACCGCTCGGGCGGACCATCAGCACCAACACGAGAACCGCGAAGGCAATCACGTCCTTCCATTTGCCGCCGAAGAGCGCCGCACCATAGTTCTCCACAAGACCGAGGAGCAGGCCGCCAAGAAGCGCTCCGGCGATGTTGCCAATACCGCCGAGCACGGCGGCGGTAAACGACTTGACGCCCAGCAGGAAGCCCACGGTGTACCGAGTCGATTCGTAATAGAGGAAGTAGAGGAAGGCCGCACCACCGGCCATGACTCCGCCAATGACGAAGGTAAGCAGGATCACCTGGTTCACGTTGACACCGAGGATGCGAGCAGTTTCGGAATCCTGAGCAACCGCCCGCATGCCCCGGCCGAGGCGGGTGCGATTCACAAACATCGCCAGGCCGACCATCATGAGCAGAGCACCGACGATGGTGACGAGGTTGCGCAACTGCACGTCACCGGAGCCGATGCTAAAGAGCGTTTCGCGGGTGTTCCACACCCGAGGGAATGCGTAGGTGTCGCGCTTCTTCGGGCCGAACGCACCAACCGCTTCGGAGATTGCCAGCGACGCGCCGATCGCCGTAATGAGAAAGACCAGCCGCGGGGCGTTTCGTTTGCGAAGAGGCCGATACGCAACGAACTCCAGGCCGACGGCGGTGAGGACCGAGAACAGGACCGAGAAGATGAGCATCAAGATGAGCAACCCGATCAGGCCCGCACCGCTGTGGATGTCTTCGGTGCGGATTCCCAACAGCCAGAGGGCCGCTGACGCGCCGAACGTGCCGATCATGAACACCTCGGAGTTGGCGAAGTTGATGAGGCGCAGCACGCCGTAGACGAGCGTGTAGCCGAGGGCGATAAGCGCATAGATGGCGCCGAGCGAGAGACCGTCGATGGTGTTCGGCCAGAACGTGTCAATAAAATTCTTGACGTTCATGAGTCTGCCCGTGCGACTGCACCAAGGACGG
>JANLQX010000269.1:0-6119 GCA_031368095.1 Actinomycetes bacterium
CGTTGTTCGCGGGGTTCGTCACCGTGGCCACCGAGCGTTTCGGCCCGTTCCGGGTGAGCGGCGCGCCACGCCGCGTCGCAGGCGTTACTGAGTGTCGCTTTGACCTGTTCGCCTTCCAGCGTCGGCAGGATCACCCGCATCGTCCTGCCGAAGTCATCGGGCCACTGGCTCGGTGCGAGGGCCAACCAGAACCGCTTCGAGAGGGGCGATCTCACCACGAAACCGCCGAAGCTGCTGCAGACCGACCTTGGCGCTAGTGGGGTCCCAGTCCACAGACAAACCGCGAGGCACACCAAGAAGCATGAGTGCCTCACTCTGATGCTCAGCGCCGTTTGCCACGGGTCCAGTGTAGAACAAACGTTCGTACATATCAAGTTGTTTGTTCGAAATTAGCGATGGATTCTTGAAGGGCACCCGACTACCGATTCCTTACGAGTAGCGCGGACATGTGACACTGGCGGCTGGACTCCCGCGCCCCATCGTGATTGTTCCGCCGAAGAAACAGACACCAAGGAGCAAAGTCATGGGAACAATCAACACCGCCGTCGTGCTGGCGCGCCGGCCCGTCGGGGAAGTCACGTCCGACTGTTTCTCGGTGGAGGCCACCGACCTCGCCCCGCTCGAAGCCGACCAGATTCGCGTCGCGGTTGAATTCATCTCGGTCGACGCCGGAACCCGGACCATGCTGCGCGGTGAAGGGTTCCATCAACAGGTCGCTCTCGGCCACGTGGTCCTCGCCAGTGGTGTGGGGCGCGTCATCGAGTCGTCCGCCAATGGTTGGAACGTCGGAGACGCCGTGCGCGGCCGCCTCGGCGCGCAGACGATCGCGACCGTGTCCGCGAAGTCGGTCGAAAAGGTCGATGAATCGGCCGGCTCGCTCAGCCACCACCTCGGAATCCTCGGTGGGTCGACCGGCGTTACCGCATGGATCGGCGTGCGCCGTGTGGCACGACCAAAGGCCGGTGATGTGTTCGTGGTCTCCGCCGCGGCCGGCGCGGTCGGTTCGATCGTGGGTCAGATCGCGAAACGCGACGGTGCCCGAGTCATTGGCATCGCCGGTGGGGCGCGAAAAGTGGCGTACCTCACCGACTCGCTGGGGTTCGACGCGGCGATCGACTACAAGAACGAAAACGTGACCGAACGTCTCCGGACACTTGCCCCCGACGGGATCAACATTTTCTACGACAACGTTGGCGGACCCGTTCTCGATTCGGCCCTCGACAATCTGGCGATGCGATCACGGGTCGTGATCTGCGGGGCCGTTTCCCAATACGACGACATGGACAACGTCGTCGGGCCTTCGCTGTACCTCCGTCTCGCCGAGCGGCAAGCGTGCATGGAGGGTTTCGCCTACTTCCATTTCCCCGAGAGCATCGCTCCGGCAAAGTCGGAGCTCGCGGGATGGCTGGCCGACGGTTCGATCGTCTTGGCCGAGGAGATTCTTGAAGGTGTCGAGCGTTACCCGGAGGCGCTGCAGTTCATGTTCAACGGGGGCAACATCGGCAAACTGCTGGTCAAGGTCTGAACGCCACCCGAAGACTCGAACGCCACTGCGCGACAAGCGCAACCCCGCCGAGGAGCGTGGCTCCCAACGCCGCGAGGCCTCCCACGGCCATGGCCCACCGAGCTCCCGCATGGTCGGCGACCAGGCCGATTATCGGCCCACCAACAGGCGTCGAACCAAGGAACACCACCGACTGGAGCGCAAGGACGCGGCCGCGCATCGACGGATCCGACAGTGACGTGAGCATCCCACTTAACTGCGCCATGAGCAGTCCACCGCCGAGCCCCATCGGCACCGTCCATAACTCGCACCGCAACAACGTCGACGCCGTGGCCGCACCGACGGCGCCAACACCCATGAGCAGTCCACCGAGAAGGAAAACTTCGATGGTCGGGGCACGGCGTCGAGCAGAAATCATCGCGCCTACAAAGCTGCCGACGCTGGTGACTGCGAAGAGCGTGCCGAGTCGATCGGCCTCGCCGTTGAACACGTCCTTGATCAACAGCGGGAAGGTGAGCTGATAGTTGAACGTGAGGGTTGCGATGATTGTCGTGGCCCCCATGGCGATGCGGAGGGCCGGCGTCCGCCACACGTGAGCAATCGCGTCGCGCACGCGTCCGTCGGTCGTTGGCCGACGGGCCTCATGGGTCCGCTGGGCGAGCCCGGCGAGCGCCACAATCATCGCCAAGTACGAAATGCCATTCGCCAGGAAGCACCACGATGTTCCCGTCCACTTCGTGACGAAGCCGCCGAGCGCCATGCCGGCAACGCGACTCGACGTGATCACTCCGGTGTTGAGCGACATGGCGTTCGCCACGACATCGCGTGGGACGAGGTCACCGATGATGGAGCGACGGACCGGCGTGTCGAACGCCGTCGCAAAACCGGCGACGCCGGCGAGGACAAGCACGAGTGCGAGTGACTCACGGTTGGCGAAATCCATCGCTGCCAACGCAAGTGCGCAGAGGCCAAGCGCGGCCTGCGTGAAAAACATCATCCGCCGTTTGTCGAAACGATCGGCCAGTGAGCCGGCCCACGCACCGAGCGCGAGCGTCGGCCCGAACTGGAAGATACCGACGATGGCCAGCGTGGAGCCCTTGCCTTTCAGCTCGTGGATCACCAGCCATGACAGCGCAATCGACTGCATCCACGAACCGAGCATCGAGAGAGCAAGGCCAACGAAATACCGTTTGGCCCCGGGGTACTTCAGGCTGGCAAACGTTTTCGACCCGTCCTGCGCCGCGAGCAGGGGAGTGATGCGCTCGGCGATCACCAAGGGCTCCGTCACGCCGACGAGCCTCCCACGCCGGGCCCAGACCGACCCAAGACGGCTGGGCCAGTAGCTTAGATGGCCGTATGGCCGCCCCCGTGATGGACAAGAGTCGATTTATTGTCACCATGCGTGACCTTCGCCGGTTTTACCCGCCTGATCGGGAGGTGCTGCGGGGCATCAACATTTCGATGTATCCGGGCGCCAAGATCGGCATCCTCGGGTCCAACGGATCGGGCAAGTCGTCGCTCCTGAAGATCCTGGCGGGCGTCGACACCGAGTACCAGGGCGAGATGCGCGTCACGCCCGGATTCTCGATTGGCTACCTCGCCCAGGAGCCCGAACTCGACGAAACGACCGACGTCATCGGCAACGTGCGTCAGGGTCTGGGCGAACTCGCCGGTCTTGTCGATCGCTACAACGCGGTCTGCAACGCCATGGGTGAGCCCGATGCCGACTTCGACAAGCTCCTCTCGGAGCAAGCCGATCTGCAGGACAAGATCGACGCCGCCAATGCATGGGACCTTGATCGTCAGTTGGAGATCGCCATGGACGCGCTGCGGTGTCCACCAAGCGATGCCGACGTGACCACACTGTCCGGTGGCGAGCGCCGTCGCGTGGCGCTCTGTCGTTTGTTGTTGTCGAAGCCCGACCTGCTGTTGCTCGACGAACCCACCAACCATCTCGACGCGGAGTCGGTCGGCTGGTTGGAGAGATTCCTCCAGGAGTACACCGGCACGGTTGTCGCGGTCACCCACGATCGCTACTTCCTCGACAATGTCGCCGGCTGGATTCTCGAACTCGACCGCGGCGCCGGCATTCCGTACGAAGGCAACTACTCCGGCTGGCTGGAGCAGAAGCGTGCACGCCTGGCTCAGGAGGAGAAGACGGAGACGGCCCGTCAACGCGCCCTGGCCGAGGAGTTCGAATGGGTCAAACAGTCACCCCGCGCGCGCCAGGCCAAATCGAAAGCTCGTCTGTCCGCATACGAAGAGCTGTTGTCGGAGCATCAGTCGCGGGAGGGTCGCCAATCGAAGTTGGAGATCGTCATCCCCACGCCCGAGCGTCTCGGCGACGTCGTTGTGGTGGCCGATCACGTACAGAAAGGCTTCGGCGAGCGTCAGCTCATCGACGATCTCAACTTTATCCTTCCCCGCAACGGCATCGTCGGCATCATCGGCGCCAACGGCGCCGGCAAGACCACACTGTTCCGCATGGTCACCGGCCAGGAGTCGGTCGATCACGGCGTGCTCACCATTGGGCCAACGGTGAAGATCGCGTATGTCGATCAGAGTCGCGCCGATCTCAACCCCGACAACACCGTCTACGAAGAGATCACCGGCGGCATGGACCTGATGAAATTCAACGGCCGCGAGATCAACGGTCGGGCCTACTGCGCCAGCTTCAACCTCAAGGGATCCGATCAGCAGAAGAAGGTCGGGCAGCTGTCGGGTGGCGAGCGCAATCGAGTGCAGCTGGCCAAGCTCTTGAAGAGCGGTGGCAACGTGCTGCTTCTCGACGAACCGACCAACGATCTCGACATCGACACGCTGCGGGCACTCGAAGACGCGCTTCTGGCCTTCCCCGGTTGCGCCGTGGTTGTCAGCCACGACCGTTGGTTCCTCGACCGAGTGTGCACCCATGTGCTCGCCTTCGAGGGTGATTCGGTAGTGCGCTGGTTCGAGGGCAACTTCGCTGATTACGAAGTGGTGCGTCGCAAGGAACTCGGGGCCGACGCCGACACCCCACATCGCATCAAGTACCGCCCGATTTCACGGTAACTACGCGCGCTTAGGTTGACGTGAACATCCGTCGTCTCCGCCGTCTCATTGCGCTCACCAGTGCGATGAGCATTGCAACCATGATCGTGTTCTCGATCAAGGACAACGCGGCCGGAGCAATGACTGGTGGCGTGCTTGGCGCCATTGGGATCCTGTGCCTGATGGTCGGCAACGCCGTGCACTTGGGCGACAACCAGGGTGGAGCGCAGGAGGCTTTGGCGGCCGAGCTCGACGCGCGGGTGCAAGAACTCATCGACGCTGGCGCCGACGACGCGAGCGCGCGTGCGGTGGTCGGCAAGGCCGTCCGCTACGGCCGCGGCGATCGCTGACGACGAAGCGCCGTCCGTCCTGATCGACGAAGTTGGTCGAGGATCGGCTCCAGGCGCGACGTTTCCGGCGTCCTCGTGACTCCGAAGATCGTTCGCGTAACCCCAAGTTCCACTCGAGCGACGGTGAATGCATTCGGCCCGAGCCCGATCACGAGTTGCGGGGTAATCGTGGCTCCGTGTCCGGCCGCCACCAACGCCAGCAGCGTTTGATTGTCGGCGATGCGACCGGCGATGCGAGCCACAATGCCAGCGCTTTGGAGGATCCGTTGCGTTGCCTCCTCGCACCTGGTTCCGGCGCCGTTCACCAGCCAGCCGGTCTCGGCGAGTTCCTCCAGTCGGACGGACGTCGGATACTCCGGCGGTGCGATCAGGCGGAGCCGGTCGTTGAGCAGGGGCGTGAAGGTGAGCCGATCGGACCTGCGGGTTGGCGCACCGTCGTACTCCTGAGTCAGCGCAATGTCGATGTCGCCCAAGCGAAGGTCGCGGAGCGCGACCTCGTCCTCTGCCTCCCGCACGTCGAACGTCGTTGTCCTTGCCAGCCGCGAGCTGAGCGCCGGGAGCGCAAGAGTCCGAAGGGCCGACGCAAAGCCGGCGATCACCACGTGAGCTCGTCTCTTGGTGCCGGTCAACGGCTCGGCGACGTGGTTGGTGAGGTCCAGGATCTGTCGGGCGATCGGAAGGAGCGCTGCGCCGTGGCCGCTCAGACGCAGGCGGCCGCCCACCCGATCGAACAGCGGCGAACCGAGTTGTGCTTCCAGCTTGGCGATCTGCTGGGAAACCGCAGGTGCGGTGTATCCGAGAGCGGCTGCCGCGGCGGCGACCGTGCCGCGCTCGTTCACCTGCAGGAAGGCGCGAAGTCGAGCGGTGTCGAGGTCCATAACGACACGTTACGACTTCCGGAACTTATCAGTACTGTTTGTTTTGCTGGTCTTCCAGCACGATTCTGACTATGAATCATCTACGAGGACTCTGGGTCCCCCTCGTCACTCCGTTCGACGCCAACGACCACGTCGACATTGTCGCCCTCATGCGGCTCGCTCGCCGAGTTCTCAGCGACGGAGCGCAAGGCATCGTGGCCCTCGGCACAACCGGTGAGCCCGCCGTCCTCACGGTGGCTGAACAGCGGCTTGTCGTCGAGACGTGCGCCGAGGTTTGTGCATCTGTCGGCGGCTCGCTCATGGTCGGCGCCGGAACAAACAGCACGCGGACGACTGTCGATGCGCTGCGCGACCTCG
>JANLQX010000276.1:0-12174 GCA_031368095.1 Actinomycetes bacterium
GAAACGCTCCGTCGTCGGCCAAACGAGTGCTCGTCGCCTCGGCGTTCCACGTACGCGAGAGGGTGGCCACCAGCGCCGCCTCTTCGGCCAGCAGATCATCGACGCGGTCACGGAGCCGGCGCGGCTCCATGAGGACGACGAGACACTCTCGACCGACGAGGTCGAGCAGCAGATGATCTTCGGTACTTAACCACGGCAACCAGGACTCCATGCCCTCGAACACCGTGCCCTGGCTGATGCGCTCCCACTGGGCCGCGCCCCACGGTTCGGACTGCAGCAGCTCAGCCGCTCGCGCTCGCACATCGTCGGTGGGCCGGAGCTCGCGACAACCGAAGAGCTGCGCCACGTCGACGGTTTCCGTGGCCCGTTGATCGTGGACACTGAACTCGGTCAGACGATCGACTTCGTCGCCCCAGAGGTCGATACGGATCGGCACATCGGCTGTTGGCGGGAACACGTCAACGATCGAGCCGCGCACGGCCACCTCGCCACGATGCTCGACCTGATACTCACGTCGGTACCCGAGGCCGACGAGTTCCTCAACGAGCACCTGCGGGTCGATCTGGTCGCCCGGACGAATGACGATCGGAGCGGTTTCTTCCACGTGAGGTCCGAGGCGTTGCAGCAGGGCCTTGACCGGCGCGACGATCACCGCCGGCGCGTCGGCCGACCCACCGGTGAGATGCCACATCGCCTGCAGTCGACGACCCATCGTCTCGACTCCGGGACTGACCCGTTCGAACGGAAGCGTTTCCCAGGCGGGGAACACGTCGACGGCATCGGGACCCAAATAGGTGCGGAGATCGTGCGCCAGTCGGTCGGCGTCGTTCCCGGTCGGTGTCACGACGACCACGGGACGACGGCCCGACAGCTCAGCGATTCCCGCCAACACGAACGCGCGGCCCGGTTCGGCCACCCCGATCGAGGCGGTCCGGGAGCCGAACAGGTCGGTCAGGCCGGCATCGGCGCGCAGCAGCGCAGGAAGAGGGGTCAGCGACACGGGGTGTCCAAACTAGTGACCCCGCAACCCAATCCGGGCCGCCCCGACGCCGCCTGCGACGATGGGTCAGGCACGGACGACGGTGATGCGGCTTTTGGTGCATCGAGGTCGAACCCACGTTTTCGTTGAGCAATGTCAAGATCGCTCCTATGAAGCATCTCGATACCTCGGACCTCATCGACGAGATCGAAACGGCGTGGATCCCCATGGCCGACGGACGGCGGCTGGCCGCCCGGATCTTTCTCCCTCGTCCTGCGGCCGGCGAGCCTGCCCCGGTCGTCCTCGAATACATCCCGTATCGCCGACGTGACGGCACACGACTCGGCGACGAGACGATGCACCGGTGGTTCGCCGCCCATGGCTACGCCGCAGCACGCGTCGACATCGCCGGTATGGGCGACTCCGACGGCCTGATGGACGACGAATACGTGCGGCGCGAACAAGACGATGCGGTCGAGGTCATTGCGTGGCTGGCAACCCAGTCGTGGTCAAGCGGCGCAGTCGGCATCATCGGTATCTCGTGGGGCGGCTTCAACGGACTGCAGATCGCGGCGCGCCGTCCGCCGGCACTGAAAGCAATCATCACCCTGTGTTCCACGGTCGATCGCTATCACGGCGATGTCCACTTCACCGGCGGCTGCCTCAACGAGGAGAACCTCGAATGGGGCGCATGTCTGTTCACCATGAACGGTTTTCCGCCTGACCCGGCCATCGTCGGCGAGGACCGCTGGCGCGACCTTTGGCGGTCGCGTATCGAGGCCGCCTCGCTTGCTCCGGCCGACTGGTTGGAGCATCAAACGCGTGATGATTTCTGGCGACAGGGTTCCGTCAACGAGGACTACTCCGCCATTCAGGTACCGGTCTTGGCGCTCAGCGGTTGGGTCGACGGATACACCCACGTTGTCTTCGACGTGCTCGAGAATCTGAATGGGCCCCGCAAGGGAATCATCGGGCCCTGGGGCCACAAGTACCCGCAGGACGGTGTCCCGGGGCCGGCCATCGGCTTCCTGCAGGAGGCCACCCGGTGGTGGGACCGATGGCTGCGCGGTGTCGATACCGGCGTCGAGGCGGACCCCGACATGCGCCTGTGGCTGCAGGAGCCGCATGAGCCCATCAGCCATATCGACGAGCGACCCGGACAGTGGATCGGCTTCGACACGTGGCCCGCTCCGTCAACGGTGTGGAAGGACTTCGGGTTCTCCGCCAACGGCGTCCTGTCGGCCCGCGGCGATGACTCGTCGGACGTGGTGTGCTCGCCCCTCACCACCGGCCTCGCCGCCGGGCAGTGGTGTGCCTATGGTCAGGGCAAGATCGCCCCCGAATTGGCAACTGATCAGCGCGCTGACGATGTTGGCTCGCTCGTCTACGACTCCGCCATGCTCACCGAATCGATGCATATCGTCGGACAGCCTCGGGTCTCGCTGCGGGTTTCCAGTGATCAGCCGTCGGCGTTCGTCGCCGTTCGTCTTTCCGATGTCCATCCGGACGGCAGCGTGGAACGACTCAGCTATGGCGTGTTCAACCTCTGCCACCACACCAGCCACGAGTTCCCGTCGGCGTTGGTGCCCGGCGAGCCCGTCAATGTGGCCCTTGATCTCAAGGGCATCGCCCAGACCGTCCCGTCCGGGCATCGCCTTCGGGTCTCGGTGTCGACGAGTTACTGGCCGATGATCTGGCCTTCTCCAACGCTCGCGCGGGTCACCGTCCACCACGGTGCGTCAACGGTGTCCCTCCCGACGCACCCAACCGTTAACCATATGCGCGCAGATCTCTTTGAGGCGGCTGAGAACGCCGAGCGGGGTTCGGTCACGGTGCTGCGCGAGGGGTCCGAAACCCGCCACGTGATCCACGATCTCGGCGAGCGGACAACGACGTTTGTGGCCATGCGCGACGACGGCGACTACGTGCTCGACGACATTGGAACGGCGCTGTCGTTCAGCCGCATGCGCTCGTCGACAATCGGCGAAGGCGACCCGCTGAGCAACCGAGCAGTCGTCGAGTGCCGAGCCACGTATCGACGTGGCGACTGGGATGTACGAGTCGAGACCGACATCGACATGACCGGTGACGCCGAAAACTTTTATCTCACTGCGCGCCTCACGACGTATGAGTCCGGTGAGGTCTTCCTCAACCGACGCTTCACCCGCACCATTCCCCGCCGGTTCATCTAGGCCCAACTAGGTGGTTACTCACCGCCGAATATCGTGCGGTTGACGAGAGCGGCGGCGCTGAACGTAACGACACCGGCCAGGATCACGAGCGCACCGATGGCGTGGATGGACGGGGTCACGCGTCGTTGCACGGCCGAGAAGATGTAGATCGGCACCGTGGTGTCGTTCGGGCCGCGCAACGCCAGCGACAGCGCCACATCGTCGAACGAAAATGCCAGTACCAACAACGCCGAGGACACGATGGCAGGCATGAGATCGGGGATCACGATGTCTCGCAACACCTGCCCGCGTTTCGCCCCGAGATCTAAGGCGGCCTCCTCGTGCGAACGGAGCGAGCCAGCGGCCCTTGCGCCCACGATGAGGACCACGAAACCAGCGAGGTAGGTGACGTGGGCAGCCAGCATCGGACGAAAGCCGAACGAGATTCCGGCCGCCGTGATTGCCACCTTTAGTCCCGTCGCAAGAATGATTTCGGGCGCGCCGATACGGGCGACCCCGAACACCGACGAGATCCGCCCCAGCCATTGCGAACGTCGCGCCGCGATGGCCGCGAGCGCCCCGATCAACACGCTCAACACCGCCGTCGATGCAGCCAGACGGATGCTCACGCCAACGGCGCGTCGCAACGCCGGATCGTCGAAAGCCTCGCGGTACCAACGACCGGTGAGTCCGCGCCATGCCGTGGACGCAGGGTTGGCGTTCACGCTGGCAACGACCAGGAACACCAGCGGTGCGTAGAGCAGCACCATGACTGCATAAAGGGTCATCCGTGCGCCGAGACCATCAGCGCGCTTAGCGAGCATGAACAGCACCTCGACGACGCAACAGCACGAGCACCACTCCGGCGACCGCGAACAGCGCCAGCATGGTCACGGTGATCGCACCGCCTAGGGGTTGATCCCGCCCGGCGCCTCGCTCATTGAGGATGTTTCCGAGGAGCAAAACCTTGCCCCCACCGAGTAGGGCCGGAACGACGAACTCCCCGACGGAAAGAACGCCAACGGCAACCGCCCCGGTCACGATTCCGGGGACGGCCAACGGCAACGTCACGTTGACGAGTTGTTGACGACGCGACGCGCCAAGGTCGGCGGCCGCATCCGTAAGCGCGCGTGGTACTCGGGACAGCGCCACGTAGGCCGGCAGGATGAACAGGGGGACGTAGGCCGTGATCATGCCGATGAGGACGGCGGGCGGTCGGTAGAGCAACTGCCACCCGGTGATCGTTTCCACCGGTCCGCCCGTGGCCAGCATTCCCTGCCAGGAAAAGATCCGGACGGTGAAGCTCACGAACGAGGGCAGCATGATCGCCACGAGACGTCGGGTGCGAGCCCGCCCCTCAAACCGGGCGAGCGCCAGTGCCGCCGGAATGCCGATGACCAGACACAATCCGACGTTCAGCGCGGCCAGGGTCAGGGAGCGAACAATGACCGGTCGATAGAGCGAACCGAACAGCGTTCGATACGACTCGACCGAGCCGGTGACCTCCACGTCGAGGGTGACCGGGTTGGCCTCCCCCAACGATCGGGCGACCATGAACGCGAGCGGCACCAAACACACGACAGCCACCAGAATCCAGTCCGGGAGCACGAGCGGTCCGAGCCGCATCCGGGTGGCATCGTGGGGTTGCTCATCGGCCGAGGGCGACCTCCTCATGTCACGTCGAACTCACGTCGATGGGCCGTGGCACGCGGACCAGGCCTACTTCGCCTTGAAGGTGTCCCACACCTTGTCCCACGTGGCCTGATCGGCACCCAGGTACTTGTGATAGCTGAGTCGCGAGATCACGTCGGCCGACGGGTTGATCACTGGCGAATCCTTCAGCACCTTGTCGATGCCGGCATTGTCGGGCTGCACGTACGGCGATGCGACCTTGTTGATGAACGATGCGTAGGCCTTCTCCTCCAAGAAGAAGTTGACGAAGGCTCGGGCCAGATCGTTGCGCGGTCCGTCGATCACCGCCAGGCCTTCCAGGTAGCCGACCTGTCCTTCACTCGGATCGACCCACACCACGTTCGGATTGGTCGTCAGCGCCAGCTGGGCGTCGTAGGCATCGCACATCGCCATGACAGCGTCACCGGCGGCGACGGCCTTGCCGACCTCGGTAGAAATCGCCAGCAAGTGTGGCTTCACGTCGGCCAACACCTTCGACATGGCGTCAAGGTCGCCCTGTTCGATCGACCCCGACGGTTTGCCCAGCATCTTCAAAATGTTGTCGAGGACGCTCGCCTGGTAGTCGAGCATCGCCACCTTCCCCGAGTACGACGGGGCGAGGGCGAAGAACTCCTTCCATGACGTCGGCGTTTCTTTGATCAAGTCCTTGCGGTACACGAAGCCTGTTCGGCCGTGATCGGTGGCGGCGAAGCTTTCGTTCTTCGGATCCCACACGGTGTTCTTGTACTGGTCGGCCACCAGCGACAGGTTGGCAATTTCGCCGAGCTTGGCGAGCGCCCCGATAGCGACGAGACGGGGGTAGGTCGTGCCGTCGACAAGGACCAAATCGATGTCTCCGGAGCGGTCCTTCGCTTTGGCAATCGTGTCGTCGGCCGAAGCAAACGCGATCTCGTTGACCTTGGCGCCCGGGAACGCTTTGGCGAAGTCGTCGTAGGTGGTCGGGCCAGCCCATCCGGTGAAGTTGAGGAAGTTCAAGGTGCCGGTTACTCCCGCACCGGCGGCCGCTGACGTCTCCGTGGCCGCAACCGCGTCGGTACCGGCGGCCGCCTCGGTACCGGCGGCCGCCTCGCTGACTGGTGCATCGGTCGTGGCCGAATCGCTGCTGCACGCCGAAACCACGGCGATCGGGGAAACGGCAGCAATCGACAGAAATGAACGACGGGAGATCTTCTTCATGGTGGGGTTCCTTCGGGTCGTCGGCAGCCGCGCGTGCGGCGGGCGGGGTTGAGCGTAGGTCCCCGCCAATGCGCAGTCCGAGTCGGCGCTGTGTCGTGGCTGTGAACTACGCGTTGGCGTCGCCGCGCTCGGTGTTCAGTTCGTTCTGAGCCCGCTCGAAACCGACCGCAACGATCCGCTCAGAGGCGTCGGCCGCGACCTGCACGGCGATGTCGAGCTCAACTCGGTCGCCCTTCCCCGGCCGACGAAGGACGTAGTCAGCGCCAGCTTGGCTTCCCGGCGGTTTCCCGATCCCGATTCGAATCCGAGCAAAGTCCGGGGTGTTCAGATGAGCCTGGATCGACTTGATCCCGTTGTTCCCGGCCGTGCCACCACCGAACTTCAGCTTGACCCGGGCCAGCGGAAGGTCGAGTTCGTCGTGCACGACCACGACCTTGGCGGCATCGTCGATACCGTGCCGTTTGACCAGCATCCGAACCGACTCACCCGACAGGTTCATGAACGTCTGCGGGAAGGCAAGGGCCACCAACACTCCGCCGATACGAACTTCACCACTGAGGGCTCGTTCCTTGCCGGCCTTCAACCGGCCACCATGTCGCTCGGCCAGCAGCGCCACGACCTCGGCGCCGACGTTGTGACGCGTCCCCGCGTACTCGGCGCCGGGGTTCCCAAGACCGATGATCAGGTACCCCGCTGGCGTACCTGTCCTCTGCTCAGCGCGAGAGAAAATGCCCACGCGAACGGCGCCCGACGGTTCGGTCGGGACCGGCGGTCAGACCCGCTGGAGGTCGAGATGCAGGGCAGTATTGCGGGTGCGGTGGCGCTGGATGGCTTGGATCTTGACTTCGATCGTTTCGCCGTCAAGCACGAGATTGAAGGTGCCCTCGCGGCTTTCCCGGGTCGGGAACGAGACTGTCACGTCGTGGTGATTGAGCTCCACCGAAATGGCCTCGGTGCCCTTGCCGTAGACCACAGCGGGAAGCTTGCCGGTGTGGCGCAGACGGCCAACGGCGGCCGATCCTATGGAATTGCGACGCTCGGCGGTGAGGGTGATTCCAGGCATGGGACGTTTCTCCGGAGATGATTCGAGTCGGTGATGACAGGTGGCGGTCGCCTGAGCCACCTAATGGCTCAACCGACAAAACGGGACCCCAAAGGATAGTCCAGCAACATCGCCCCGCCGATCGGGCCCGAGGGCGACCAGCCGGTCGTTAGAACTGGTTGTCGCCGCCGAAGATGTCGGACACGGACGCATCTTCGAATACGGCCGAAATAGCGTCGGCCAGCAGCGGGGCCACCGAAAGCACCTCGATCTTGTCGATCTGCTTCTCCGCCGGTAGCGGCACCGTGTCGGTGATTACCAGCTTGGATAGCGAGGAATTCTTGATGCGGTCGATCGCTGACCCGGACAGCACGCCGTGCGTCACGACGGCGAGCACCTCGGCGGCGCCGGCCTTGACGAGCAGGTCGGCGGCGGCGCAAATGGTTCCGGCCGTGTCGACCATGTCGTCGACCAGCACACACGTGCGCCCGGCCACGTCACCCATGATGTCGAGCGCTTCGACGGTGTTGAGCGCACTCGTGGAGCGGCGCTTGTAGATTGACGCCACGTCGGCGTCCAGACGCTTGGCGAACTTCTCGGCCACCTTGACCCGGCCGGTATCAGGCGACACCATCACGCACCCCGGACCAACCGCATAGCGAAGGTGCTCCACGAGTACCGGAGTGCCGGTGAGGTGATCGACGGGAATGTCGAAGAAGCCTTGGATCTGACCTGAGTGGAGATCGACACTGACGACGCGGTCGGCGCCGGCCGCGGTAAGGAGATCAGCGACGAGCTTGGCGGTGATGGGCTCGCGTCCGTCACTCTTTCGGTCCTGCCGGGCGTAGCCGTAGTAAGGGCACACCGCAGTGATGCGCTTGGCCGACGCCCGCTTGGCGGCATCGATCATGATGAGCTGCTCCATGAGGTGATCGTTCACCGGAGCGCAATGAGTTTGCAGAATGAACACGTCGGAACCGCGCAGCGACTCACCGAATCGGCAACGGATCTCGCCGCTGGCAAAGTCGACCAGGCCCGGATTCGTCAGAGCGACGCCGAGATGGTTCGCAACATCGGCAAACAGAGCCGGATTCGATCGTCCGGCGATGAGCTGCAAACGCTTCTTCGGGGCGAATTGCATACGAGTGTTCTGGTCTCCAAGAGGACCGTTGCCCGGCGGCAACGACGAGGGCTCTCCCTCGACGGATCAGCCGAGGTACGCACCGGGACCGACCCGGATACCGTCGCTCACGATAGTGCCCGGCTCGAACGCCGCATACGGGCCGACCACCACGCCCGAACCGAAGGTGACTCGTTGCGCCGTGCTCGCCTCGATCGACGAACCTTCACCGACCACACAGTCGACGAGACGGGTATTCGGGCCGATCTCGCAACCGCTACCGATGGTGGTGTGGCCCTGAAGCAGAACACCGGCAAACAGGGTCACGTCGGGACCGATGGAAACGGTGGCGTCCACATAGGTCTGCTCGGGGTCAACCATGGTGACCCCCTGGCGCATCAGTCGGTCGTTGGTTCGGCGACGCAATTCGGCCTCGGCCCGGGCGAGTTGCACCCGATCGTTCACGCCCTCGGCCTCGGCCCGGTCAGCGACAACATGCGACGACACGACGTAGCCCGCATCGGCCAGCACGGCGATCACGTCGGTGAGGTAATACTCGCCCTGACTGTTCTCCGGACTGAGCCGACGCAGCGCCGGGGCCAGGACCGACCGCTTGAAAACGAAGACCGAGGTATTGATCTCATCGATGGCGAGCTCATCGTCGGTCGCGTCTCGGTGTTCGACGATGCGCCGCATGCGACCCGCTTTGTCTCGCACGATCCGGCCCAAGCCGGTCGGATCGGGAACACTGGCGCTCAGTACGGTCGCGGCCGCGCCCGTCGCCCGATGGGTTTCCACCAGACCGGCAATGGTGCTCGGTCGGAACAACGGCTGATCGCCAGGCATCACGATCACGTCGGCGTCGGCGTCGGCGTCGAGCTCGTCGGAGGTGAAGGCGGTCAGCGCGACCGACACGGCATCGCCGGTGCCCCGCTGGACATGCTGGGTCACGAATTCCAACGACGCTCCGGGCGGGGCCTCCTCGATGAGCGTTTTCATGACCCGTTCGGCCCCGTGGCCGACGACGACGATCGCCCGACTCACCCCCACCGGAATGACGGCGTCGAGCACATGGCCGATCATCGGTTTTCCGCAGAGGCGGTGCAGCGGTTTGGGCCGGGTCGACTTCATCCGCGATCCCTCCCCGGCGGCCATGATCACGACGCTGAGCGACGAGGAAACCGGGGCCGAAGCGTGCTCGCTCACGGACTGGCTCAAGGACTGGGGCGCAATCCGCAGGATCGCGTCGACGTCACTGCTGGTTTTAGGCACGAAAACCTCGTCGGGGAAGCGGAAACACGAGAGAGCGTTTCTCTGGATCTGCGTTCTCGGGGAAGGACTCGAACCCTCATTCTCTGGACCAAAACCAGATGTCCTGCCGTTGGACGACCCGAGAGAGGTCGCGCTGCCCACCTTACCGGACGGCTCCGGCGACCAGCGGTGAATGCCGGCCTCTAGGTTCTATCTGAATGCGCTTAACGGGCCGTCGCCGGGAGCAGCGTCAGGTACTGGCTACGCTGGATCGGTGTGGCAATAGGGCCGACGGGGCCAGCGACTCGTGACTTGCGGACCCCGCCGACCTCCACCGCAACCGCTCCGAAGCTCTTGTTCGGCACGTTGAGCTCAATGGCGTCGAGCAGTTGCGCCAGAACCAGGGCCTGACGATCGACCGGGAGAGCGTCGAACGACGCCGCGAACGAGAGCGCGAATCCGTCGCCCTCGGCCTGAAATTCGGGAGCCACGTTGCGCACGTCGGAAGTGAGGCCGGTCTCACCAGGAAGCGGTCCGCTGACGAGCGCGGTAATCACATGCTCGGTCCAGTCGAGCGGGTCGGAGGCGTCCGTGAGGCCCGTCACCTGACGTTCGGAGCGCTCGAGCTTCCCATTGCGCACGAGCGTGATCGTGATGCTTCGCTGACCCTTGTCGAGGGTGGTGCACAACTCACGGGTGAGGGGAACACTCGAATCGACGGGGTCGCCGTTCGGGTCACGGATCTGCTGGATCTGCGATCCGCCATCGAACAGCTGCAACGCCCGAACGTTGCGTCCGTCGACGAGGGTGTAGATCAACTGACAGAGCGGGAACGCATTCTCGGCGATGTCACGGCCGCTACTGGCGTCGACCGACAGCACGCCGTTGTTGAAGTCGAAGGCCACGAATTTCCAGGTCGGCAGGAACTCAGTAGTTACCCCGGAGCCGTCGTCGGTAACCGGTCCGCGCTGAAGCTGACTGAGGAGCGCCTGGGAGACCACCAGCGGCCGATCAGAGAGCAGCACATCGCGTGAGCGCGGAAACAGACTGTCTTCGCTGCGGAAGTACACGTTGCGTTGCTGATTCGGCCGCTGAAGGCGGGCCACGGCGGCTCGGTCGCCGAGTTCGCCCGGTTTGGTCGTAGGCGCCACCGCACAGGCCGAGAGGCTGAGGCTGAGGCTGAGGCTGACCGCAACACCGGCCACCCGACCCCTCACGGTTCCACCAGCAATGCGCAGAACCGCGCTCCGCCGCCCGGCCGATCCTCGACCCAGACCCGTCCACCATGGAGTTGGGCGTGGGCGGCGACCAGGGCCAGTCCGAGCCCCGTCCCCTTCACGCCCGATCCGCGTTGGTGGGCGGCGCCACGACGAAAACGTTCGAACAGTTGCTCGCGGTCTTCCGGAGCAATCCCGGGACCCTCGTCTTCGACGGCGATGAGAATGTGTCGACCGGAAGGCGTGAGCCGGATCGCCAGGTCCGCGGTGTGGTCGCTGTGATGCTCACCCGGGCCGACGATGGTCGATGTGCTCCGGATTTCGGGCGGCGCCGGCACGAAATCCCGCAGTTCGATTCGAACCGCACCGCCGGCATAGTTGGCGGCATTCTGCAAATAGTTCGCCACGATCCGCTCGACCCGGCGCTTGTCAAGGCGAACCTCGGGATCCACCAATCCGCTGGCGTCGACGATCGCCGTCGACCCCTGAAGGGTGGCCAGTTGACGGACGAATCCAGGAAGGTCCAACACTTCGGCGACGAGTTCGGCGGCGTTTGCATCGAAGCGGGAGATTTCCAGCAAGTCCAGCACCAATCGCCGGAAATGACGTGACTGATTGCCGAGCACGTCGACGATCCTCTGGTTCCGTTCACTCAGTTCGTCACGACCGCCCTCGAGCAGTTCGACCGCGGCAGTGAGCGCCGTGAGCGGGGTCCGCAGTTCGTGGCTCACATCTGAGGCAAATCGCGCTTCGCGCTCGATGCGCGTTTGCAACGAGGCCGCCATGTCATTGAACGACGTGACGAGCGGATCCAGATCGGTATCACCGGTGATCAACAGACGGGTCTCCATCCGGCCGCTGGCGATGTCACCGGCGGCCGCGGCAACGTTGCGAAGCGGACGAACCACCCGACGGCTCACCGACCGACCGACCACGGCCGAGCCCAGCGTGGACGCCAGTGCCGCCAGGGTCAGTGCGCGGCCGAGGTTTCGCAGTGACCCGTCGAGGTCAGCAAGCGACGAGATCTCGTAGAACGTGGCTGACACGCTGGGAAGGCGGATACCGATCACCAGCCGAGACCCGTTGGCGTCGCGAGCGATCTGCCAGCCGCTCGCGGTGTCGTTCCGAAGGTTCTGGGCCGACGTTGCCATCCGACGACGAAGGGCCGCCGGAACGAGCTTCATGTCCACGGTCGTGTCGTCGCTTTTATACGTGGCCGAACCGCTCAGGAGCAGGCTGGCCGTGGCTCCCGGACGATGCTGGCTCCTCATGACCGCCGAGACGGAGCGACCCGACCGACCGGCGAGGGCCTGTTGGACTTCGGCCGCATTCGTGAACGCCAGCCGCTCGGCGGCGCGTCGACGCTCGGCCACAAACGACGAGCGGGCCACCACAAAGGTCAGCAGCGAAACAATGACCGACACGACCAGCGCACCGGCGGCGAGGGCGATAGTGGTGCGCGAAGCGAGACCCAGATGGGGTCGAGGGACAGTGCGAGCAAGTCGGCGGACGGCGGACTCGGACGC
>JANLQX010000283.1:0-2329 GCA_031368095.1 Actinomycetes bacterium
TCACCCCCACATCTAGATTTTTTCGGACCCCTTCCACGCGGCGCCCCACCACGGGGGGGCGCCGCTTCGCGTTGGTGAGCGGGACTGTTAGGGAGGCGTTGATGACTTCGCAATAATGCGGGAGATCCGTTCCAGGTCACCTACGTCGGCAAACTCGATGGTGATCTTGCCCCGTCTCCCCTCAGGGAGGTCGATAAGCACACGGGTATCAAGGGACTCGGCGAGGACCGACTCCAGTTCGAGCAAGCTGGCCGGACGCAACGTCCCCGTTGTTGTCGTCGACGTCGACGGGCCCGAGGCGGATCGGGCGGGCATTGTCTGAGGACCGGTGCCACGTTTGCCTTCACGCAGCCGGACAGCCTCTTCGATAGCCCGCACGCTCAGACCTTCCGCCACGACCCGGCGGGCCTGCGTTTCCTGGAACGCCTTGTCACTTGTTCCCAAAAGTGCTCGTGCATGGCCGGCCGAAAGGCGCGAGTCCATGATCAGCTTCTGAATCGACGGGGCGAGGTTCAGCAGACGCAGCGTGTTGGTTACCGCCGCTCGACTTCGGCCGACCCGACGAGCGACATCGTCGTGGGTAAAGGAAAAATCATCGATCAATTGCTGGTAGGCCGCAGCCTCCTCAATAGCGTTGAGGTCGACGCGGTGCAGGTTCTCCACCAAGGCCGCCTCAAGAGACTCGTTGTCCTCCGTCGAGCGTATGATTGCCGGAATCGTGACGCAGTTGGCCCGTTGTGAGGCTCGCCATCGTCGCTCGCCGGCGATCAACTCGAACTGTCCGTCGCCTATCGGACGAACAAGGACGGGCTGCAAGACGCCAATCTCGGCAATCGACGCCGTCAGGCTGGCCAAATCCTCATCGCCAAAGCTTTGACGGGGCTGGAAAGCATTCGGCCGAATCGAGGACACCGGAATATCTCGGAACTCGGCCCCGGCCACGCGACCGGTAGCCTCGGTCGACCCCGGCGGTCCAGTGCCTGATGCAACCGGGATCAATGCCCCGAGTCCTCTACCGAGCCCGCTTTGGCGCACCACCACTGATCTCCTTTGCTAGTCCCCGATAGGCAATTGCTCCGCGCGAGGCCGGGTCGAACGTCGTTATCGGCTGGCCAAACGATGGGGCTTCAGAGAGCCGCACACTCCGGGGAACGATGTTGCGGCAGACCTTCGGACCGAAATGTTCCTTGACTTCCTTGATGACCTGATCGGCCAACTTGGTTCGAGCGTCGTACATGGTGAGGATGATGGTGCTGATCTCCAAGGTCTGGTTCAAGTTGGCCTGCACCAGGTTGACGTTGCGCATCAGTTGGCCAAGGCCTTCTAGAGCGAAGTACTCACATTGAATCGGCACGACTACCTCCGTGGCGGCCGCCAGTGCATTCACCGTGAGTAAGCCGAGACTTGGGGGGCAATCAATGAGAACGAAATCAAAGTCGTCAAGGACTCGACTAATCGCCCGCTTCAGACGAAGCTCACGGCTGAACGCTGGCACCAGCTCGATCTCGGCGCCAGCGAGATCAATCGTGGTAGGGACAACAAAGAGATTCTTGGTTGCTGTCGCCTCAACGGCATCTTCCATCGGCGTTTCTCGCAACAGTACGTCGTAGACCGACACCGACAACGACCGGGCGTTCACGCCAAGTGCCGTGGTGGCATTGCCTTGCGGGTCGAGATCGACGACGAGCACCCGGTAGTCGAGGTCGGCTAGCGAGGCGGCCAGGTTTACGGCAGTTGTCGTCTTTCCGACGCCGCCCTTCTGGTTCGCCAAGGCCATGACCCGGGGGAACGGACGGACGTGCGAATACGGCTCGTTGCTGGCCAAAGGCTCAGACATCAGGACCTCGTCGAAACGATGGAGAAGGATTCGTCGCGTGCGTTTCGTCGCCACGCGCCCATCCATGCTGACCGCCTGGGGACTGAAGGTCAAGGACCCCCGAAAGGTTTCACGTGAAACATTGTCGTCGCTCTTCTCGGTCGAAGGCCCTTCGGCCCACTCGCCTCAAGCCTGAGGCGCCGGCGATGTCTCACTGCTGACCGGTCGTGAACCACCCATCACCGCCGCGTGATCGGCGCGCACATCATCCCGGCCAGCGCGCAGCTCAGCACCCTGAACGCACACATCGGTCCGAAACAGGCCCGGTGACGCCGAAATAGACCGAGGTGCGCGCTGCGGATCGCCACCGGCGCGGCATGCGCGCGCGCACATCGGGCCGGCGAACGCGCACATCAGCACCACCCACGCACACATCGGTCGAAAACAGCCCCGGCAGCACCAAAACGTTCCGAGGTGCGCGCTATTCGGTCGAAGGTGCGCGCTGCGGATCGC
>JANLQX010000301.1:0-4636 GCA_031368095.1 Actinomycetes bacterium
CGGGCCGCGTAACCAGTCGGCGCGCACCTCGGTCGCCGGGCCGCGCACATGACCCCGTCTCGGCGCGCAGGTCACGCCGTTTCTCGCGCAGGTCGGCCTGCGCACCTCACCCCGTTCAGCGCGCACATCACCCCGTTTCCCGCGCACGTCGGCTTCTATTGAGGAAATTTCGTCGAATCGACTCGGATGTGCGCGGCATGGAGCGCCTTGTGCGCGTTGAGGCGGTTGATCTGCGCGCTGGCCGCAGATCCGCACGGGCGCGACGGCGGGCACCGGTGCGGAACGGCCAACGGGCTCGTTTGACGGTGCAACGGTCGTACCATTGACCTACCCCTCCTATGACGACGATTACCCGACCGACCATCCTGCCGAAATCCAACGACGCGTGCTGGTGCGGCAGCGGACGCAAGTTCAAGCGCTGCCACAAAGCGTCGGCGAATGCCGTTGTGGTCACCGAACCTACGGTGCTCCCTGGAAACGTGTCGCCACGCCGGCCCGTACCGGCCAGCATCGCTGCGCCTGACTACGTGGCCAACGGCGGAAAACCAAAGAAGACCAACATCTCGCTCGTCAAGAGCCCCGAGACGATCGCCAATATGCGCCTCGCCGGACGCGCCGTCGCCGAGGTGCTGGCCGAACTTGGCCCGCAGGTCTGCGTCGGCATGACCACCGACGAAATCGACGTGATCGCGCACGAGTTGTACATCGCCAAGGGGGGCTACCCCAGCTGCGTCGGGTACGGAAGTCCGGCGTACATCAAGAGCGTGTGCACGTCCGTCAACGAGGTCATCTGCCACGGCATTCCCGACGACCGTCCCCTGCGCGATGGCGACATCGTGAACATCGACGCCACCATTTTCCTCAACGGTGTCCACGGCGATTCGTCGATCATGGTTGGGGTCGGCAACGTCAGCGAAGCGTCGGCCCAGCTCATGCGGGTCACCCGCGAGTGTCTGGATCTCGGCATCGAGACGGTGAAACCGGGACGTCAGTTGAACGTGATCGGTCAGGCCATCGAGGCGCACGCAAACCGGTACGGCTACGGCGTCGTTCGAGCTTTCGTCGGCCACGGTATCGGCGAGATCTTCCACATGGCCCCCAACGTGCCCCACTATTTCGATCGCAACGCCCGTCTCGTCCTGCAACCCGGCATGACCTTCACCATCGAACCGATGATCACGATGTCGGGTTCCACCGACTACGACCTCTGGGACGATGACTGGACCGCCGTCACGATCGACCTGTCGCGCACAGCGCAGTGGGAACACACGATCCTCGTGACGGACGACGGTTGCGAGATTTTGACGGTTCAGTAGTGCAAGGCCGCCGGGCGAGTCGGGGCGGCGTGCTAGGTTTGCCCTCCTCTTCGGGGCTTTAGCTCAGTTGGTAGAGCGCTTGCATGGCATGCAAGAGGTCAGGGGTTCGAATCCCCTAAGCTCCACAAACTCCGAAGATGGGTCCGCCGGCGGCGGCATGCGAGGATCGGCCGGTGGACTTTCTTCGCACCCCCGACACGGCGTTCGCTGACCTGCCGGATTGGCCGTATCAACCGAGATACTCCACCGTGGGAGGTGACCTGCGCCTGGCGTTCGTCGACGAAGGACCGGCCGACAGTCCGGTGGTCCTACTCATGCACGGACTGGTCGCCGCCGAACCGGAACGATTCGCCGCCGTGATCGTGGCCAACACCGGCATGCCGACCGGACAGGCCAAACCCACCGAAGCCTTTCTGGCGTGGCAGACCTTCTCCCAAACGGTCGAAACATTTCCTGTCGGGTTCATCGTCAACGGTGGGAGCACCCGTGAGCTGAACCCAGCCGAGATCGCCGCCTACAACGCACCGTTCCCGACCGAAGAGTACAAGGCCGGTCCACGCCAACTCCCCTCGATGGTGCCAACGAGCCCGGAGGACCCGGCGGCGCAGGACAACGTTGCCGCGTGGGAGATCCTGAGAGCCTTCACGAAGCCGTTCGTCTGCGCCTTCAGCGACAACGACACCATCACCAAAGGCGGCGAGCGAGCGTTCATCGATAGTGTGCCCGGCACCGCCGGGCAACCGCACGAGACTCTGTCCGGCGGCCATTTCCTGCAGGAAGACTGCGGCCCGGCGATCGCCGCGTTGATCTTGTCGGTAGTGCGCCGTGGGTGATCTTCGCGTCATCATTCCCTCGCCGACGTTTGCCCGGTCGAAGGCGTTCTACGCCGACACTCTCGGCGCACAGGTCGTGGAGGAATGGCCGACCGACGATGTACAGCCGGCTGGTGCAATCCTGCGCCTCACGCCGGGTGGCTGCGTCGAGCTGGTCGAAAGTCGCATGGCGCACGATGGTCTTCGTCTTGGCATCGAAGTTGACGAACCGTCGGGAATCGATGCAACCCATCAGCGCCTGGAGGCGGCCGGCGTCGTTATCGTAAGCGCGCCTACAGATCAGCCGTGGGGCCATCGCAACTTCAGCGTGATCGCGCCCGAGGGCACCATGCTCACGTTTTACGCCCACCTTCCGCGCTGAACCCACAACTATGTCCACAGACGATCTGTCTTCGACCGAACTGCTGTACCTCGTCGATTCGTATGTCAGCGTTGACATCGCCACGGTCGTTGAAGTCGACGACAGCGGGCCGCTCATCAAGGTTGGACTCGACCGCACCATCTTCTATCCGACCGGTGGCGGTCAGCCTCACGACACCGGATCGCTCGACGGTGCTCGCGTCGTCGACGTCACCAAGTCGGGGACGTTGGTATGGCACTCGCTCGAGTCCGGCAGCAATGCCCCAGCGGTTGGTTCCGCCGTCGAGATGCTCATCGACTGGGATCGGCGCCATCAGCTCATGCGGACGCACACTGCGCTACACGTCCTGTGCGGCGTTATCTGGAACGAATGGGGCGTCGCCGTGACCGGCGGCAATATGGAACCGCTAAGCGCGCGTATGGACTTTGCCTTCGACCCGCTCCCGAACGGTTTTGCCGAAACGATTGAGGGCCTGGTGAACGCCGAGCTTGAAGCCGATCGTCGGATCGAGGTGTCGTTCCTTCCCTATGCCGCCGCCCAGACCGACCCGGCGCTGATCCGCACCAAGGTCAACATGATTCCGCTGCCTGTCACCGAGATCCGCGTGATCGATATCGTCGGACTCGACCGTCAGGCCGACGGGGGAACCCATGTTTCCTCAACGGCCGAAGTCGGACGGCTCCGAGTAGATCGCACCGAGTCCAAGGGCAGGGGCAACAAGCGCCTCCGCGTGACGATTCTCAACGTTTAGCGCACCCCAAAAAGCTCAGGATGTCTGCAGCTCCAAGGACGTTTTTCACGCTTCGCGTTGGGAACTTTACTCTGTTCAGGTCATACTTGCGGCCCGGCGGTGCCGGTTGAAAGGGAGACACTCATGGGGTACGAGCTCGAGTCTGGATATCTGCGCAAGGCGCAGCGAATCGCTGAGCGCCACGCAAGGGCAAGGGCGATCGTGCTCCTCTCCAAGTTCAGACCGACGATCACCACGAAGACCCGTCAGGGTGTGTTCACGGTGTCGACGAAAGACCAGGGAGTGGGGGGCAACATTTTCGTTTGGCGACAGCACGAGTTCGACGATTCCCTGGCGGCATTCGACTTCCTGCAACAGCGCGGTTTCTTGCCCAACGCCAAGAACGTGATGCTCGATGTTGGTGCCAACATCGGGGTGATCAGTATCGGGCTGATCGTCGCCGGGAGGGTGGAGCGGGCGGCGTGCTTCGAGCCTGAACCCACCGCCTATGACCTGCTGGTGCGCAACGTTCGTCAGAACGGCTTGTCGGACCGCATCGCATGCCTTCAAGTGGCGCTCGGCGACGAATCGACGACGCTGACGCTGGAGAGGTCGAACGAGAACTTCGGCGATCATCGGGTCCGTTCCACGGCACCGATCGGTACGGTTGAATTGGCCAACGAGCACCAACGTTCCACCATCTCCGTGAAGTCGTTGCCGCTCGATGACGCGCTACGCGAACCAGATGTCGTGTCAGCCTCTCTGGGCGATCCGACCTTGATGTGGGTGGACGTACAGGGGTACGAGGGATTCGCGTTCGCCGGCGCTCCCCAGCTATTGCGTGACGGGCTGCCCACCGTGACCGAGATCTGGCCATACGCCATTCTGCGCGCCGGCATGACCCTCGAACGATTCTGTGAGGTGGTCGCCACGTATTGGGACACGTATTGGGTGGAACGCCGCGGTCGGTTCACCAGCTACCCGATCGCCGTACTCGACCGATACATGGACGAACTCGGCATGGGGATGTACCAGGAGAACGTGATCTTTACCAAGGGAGCGCCACGATTCGCCGCCACCGCCTAGGGCCCACCTGGTCCTCAGGTCACGAGCAGCTCACCACCCCCGTGGCAACAAGTGCTCAACGGCAGATTTTCGCTCCTACGACAGGGGACGGACCCCGATGGCACGAAGGTGCTCAACTCGATCCGCCAACCGATTCCGATCGACCCGATCCGGCCACCGAGCGTGCAACGCCGCCAATCGGTCGACCCAGTAATCGCAGCGCTCGGCCAGGAGTTCCGCGTCGCCTGAACGATCGGCGACGGCGACCTCGGCGGCGGCAAGCGCAAGAGCAAGGTCGGCCTCGGTGTGCAACGCTGCGACCACCGGCAAC
>JANLQX010000336.1:0-8493 GCA_031368095.1 Actinomycetes bacterium
GCCGTGGGCGAAGGCGTCTGGACCCAGGTCCTTTCGATCGAGCCCGACAAGCGTCGCCTGGCGCTGTCGTTGCGCCGCGCCCTCGAGGGCTGAACACCCGCGCCAAACGACCGGAGGAACCCTCCGGTCGTTTCCTACGTACACCTACAAGTGTTTGAACGTGTACATACGATTCAGGCGAGTCAGTTGTTTCCGCCGGCGATCATGATGTCCGTCGTGATCGATTGCACGCGTTGACGTAATTCTTCAAGGGCTTCGGCCGTCTGCTCCAGCGTGCGTGACGTATCAGGCCACGTCGAGGAGCGGAATTCGGCGGCGAGAAGGCCGTCCCACACTTCCGGGTCGGACAGGATTTGTCCTTCGGCTTTGAGGGCGGCGATCTGCTCGGCGAGGCCACCGGTGAGGATGGACTGCATCCGAGAGATCGATGTCTTGCCCTGCTCGCTGGAAAGAACGCGAACGCTCATGATCGGACCTTGCTTTCTGCCGGAGTCGGCGGTGGCGTCGTTGCGACGTGCAACGAGGTGACCGTCAACGTACGGTCTCCTCAGCAAGGACGACCTGCGTCCGGCGCTCCGTTTCGCCGCAGACGCGGTCCATGGAAAAACGACCGTCAGTTCCGGCGCTTTCGACCCGCCAGCTAGGAGAAGTGGGCGATCGGGCCTCCCCCACGGCACGATCGAAGAAGCGCGCAGATCGGCCCGTATCCCGCGCACATCGACGTATCCCGACCAATTTGTCTCGATTCTGCGTCGATGTGCGCGGTTAGAGCGGCGATGTGCGCGCTCAGGTGAACGATCTGCGCGGTCGTGGACCCGCGGCTAGCTTCGCCCGCCGGTGGCCCAGGGGCCGGTGATGGCGAGTGTCCGTCCGACGATCTGTTGATTGACGAACATCCAGCGTCCGTCGGGCGACACATGGACGCCGCAAAGCTCGCCCGGTTGACCGCTTCGGGCGAGGCAGAACGGAATTCCATCGGCACCAAGCGCGCCGATACGGTTCGGGTCGGTGCCGTCTTCGCACCAGAGCACCCCGCCGTAGGCGGACACGGAAAGGTTGTCGGGACTCGACATGTTCTCGCCAAGATCCGTATCGCGTCCGCCGACGGGAAAGTATGCGAGCAGAGTAAGGGTGGCGGCCGCCGGATCGTAGCGGAATACCTGCCCTTCATGGCGAAGTTCAGGACGCGATATGGAGTCGTTGAACGACGAGACGAACGTCAACTTCCCGCTGAACCACCACGCCCCTTCGAGCTTCTGGCCTCGCGTCACCGTGTCGTCGGTGAAGAGGTTCTTGAGCCCGATGGTGTCTTGGGGAACGGCGCCGCCGGGCGACGGTGGCGTCGGGGCCCACCCAACACCACCCGCCACCGTGCCAACGTTGGTGATCTCGGCGAAATTGCAGTACCCCGGAACCCGCATGGCCGACAGCGAGCCTCCTCGCCCGAGGGATCCGAAACGTCGGGACCGATCGACCGGAGCGAAGCGGTACAGCAGCGCCGAGCCGCCATTGTCTTCGGTCAGGTACACCTCACTGGTCTTGGGATCTACGGCCGCGGCCTCGTGCGCAAAGCGTCCCATCGCCCTGTACGGGACCGCGTCGGTCCGGTTTCCGACCGGGTCGACTTCGAAGACGTAGCCGTGAGGAACACCGTCGATTTCGGACTCGGTCTCCTCGCAGGTGAGCCACGTTCCCCACGGCGTGACGCCGCCGGCGCAATTCCGTACGGTGCCCGACAGCGCTGGGCGATGCGACGTGCGGCGTCCTCGAGCGTTCAGCGTGAGCAGCGATACGCCCCCGTTGGCGTTACGGTCGTACACCGCAACAGGCGAGCCAGCGTTCGCCTGCGGAACGGGAGCCGAGTCACCGGCCGACAGCTCGTGGTTGCAGGCGACAACCGTCGACGATGCTCTGGTGAACGAGCCCATGGCATCGGGGCGGCCGGGGGTGGGCGAACCATCGTCGAGACCTACGCTCTCGGGCTCGGCTACGACGGCGTAGCGAAACCCCTTGGGTAGATCGAGGAGACCCCGGGGATCAGGTACCAGAGGACCGTAGCCACCGGCCGGGAATTGCCAGGGTCGGCGGGCGGCGGCACCGGCCGGGGCGGCGCTCAGCAGAGATGGGCCCCACCATGGCGCAGTGCTGAGGGCGGCCGCGCCTTGCAGGACCTCACGACGAGAACGTTCCATGCTCGTTCATCGACACCACGGGCCCGCCGCTGCAGGTCGACTATTTCCTCGGGCGCAAGCGTCGCCGCGCCGGCTTCATACCGAGCGCTTCGGCGGCTTCTTTTTGGCGTCCATCCATCCGCTTGGCGATGAGGGCGCGTCGCTCCTGCAATTCGGCGTAAGTCAGGCGATCAACGCTGGCTTCGACTCCGATGGTGGCTTTGAAGGCCGAGATGTCGATCATCTGGGTGGTCATATCAATGCCGACGTCGCTGGCGATCTTGGCGCCGTGCTGGGTGGCAAAGTGCATCGCAATTTCTGTGAGCGTGCCGAACAAATCAAGATTCGGCGCCAACGTGGCCATGGCTCCGTCGAGGAAGAGCAGGTCCTTCACATACAGCATCAGCTCTTTCGGCATACGGGCGCCGTAGCCGAGAAGAGCCTTGGTGATATTGCGAATCTCGGAAATCAGTTCGTCGGGTGACATCTTCGTCGGGTCTTTCACCGGCCCATCGAGATTCAGGGTCCGAATCACTTCGTCGATGTCGGTGTCCATCGGCAACGCTCCAAGTTCGCACAGAGCTTGCACCTGCATCCGAATGTCGTTGGTGGTGCCGGCCAACATCAACCGGAGAAATGCTTGGCGCTTTCCGGCGTCGAGGCGGGCGGTGATGCCGTGGTCCAAGAGTGCGGTGGTGCCGTCGGGTAACACCATCAGGTTTCCGCCATGGAGGTCACCATGGAAGATGCCATGGAGCATGGCGCCTTCGAGGAAGGCAACCATGCCAGCCTTGATAACTGCTTCAGTGTCGATACCACCAGCGCGCATACCTTCGGCGTCATCCCAGGCGAACCCACAAAGTCGTTCCATGACCAGGACGCGAGGCGTCACGAGCGTGGGATGGGGACGAGGAACCACCATGGCTCGCTGGCCGGTCGTGGCCAAGACCCGGCCGATGTCGAGCATGTTCTGCGCTTCGAGACGGAAGTCGAGTTCCTCGACAATCGTCTCGGCGAAAAGCTCGACCAGCGCCGGAGGGTTGGCCAGCGCGGCGATCGGAATCCGGCCAATGAGGTGGGGTGCGAACCAGCTCATGGCCTTGAGATCGCGGTGGACCAAGTCACGAACGGTTGGCCGTTGAACTTTGACGACTACTTCCTCGCCAGTATGCAAACGGGCCACATGGACCTGGGCAATGGACGCGGCGGCCAACGCCGTTTCTTCGAATTCAGCGAAGACCGCTTCGAGGGGAGCGCCGAGGTCCTCTTCGATGGTGCGTCGAACCACGTCGAAGGATTCGGGTGGAACTCGGTCGCGGAGTTGACGGAATTCGGTGACCAACTCGCCCGGAAAGATTCCTTCGCCGGAACTGATGATCTGGCCCATCTTGATATACGTGGGGCCGAGCTGACCGAACGCGATCCGCAAGCGTCGGGAGATCCCAGCTCGGCTGACTTCGCCGCCCTTCGGTTTCTCCTTGATCCGCCACGCCAACAACGTGGCGCCAAGAACGCGGGCCGTGCGCAGGAGCCGTGGGGCGGGGGGCACGCGTCCAGGCGTGGTGAGCTGGGGGACCTGGGCCCTGGTGGCCTCACGAACGGCGTCGAGACCGGGTCGCCAAGTCATCTCCGATTCCACGACCACCCAAGGACCGTTGGCCGTGAACGCGAACTCGGCGAGATCCGGGGACGGTTCACCGTGGGTTGGCACCGCCAGTTCCTGATCAGGAGTGAGCCGAGGGGCAGGCCGGAGGACGTTCGACATTGTTGCAGACACTTGGTCAACGTTACCGGGGGCCAGGAACTACGGGCGCTCTCCGACTGTTCTCGAAGCGGTCGCGCCAGGTAAGTTCCGCACATGACGGCTGTCGACTATTCGCTCACCGCACCCCACGTTCTCGCTGATCCCGCCGATGCGTACCGCGACTTGCGGGAAAGGTGTCCTGTTCACTTCGACCAGACTCCGGACTACTCGTTGTTCACCGTCGCTGCTCTCGACGATGTGATGGACGTTTTGTTGCATCCGGACCAATGGTCCAATGCCAAGGGTCCGGGAGTGAAAAAGTCGGCGAGCGTCGGCGACGTGCAGCACGACGATCCGCCGGTTCACACGCACCGACGTCGATTTCTTCGTGACCCATTTCTTCCGAGCGCCGTCAACCGCACTGCCGGTCAAATTCGAGCGACGGCCGAGTCGCTGGCTGACACTTTGCTCGCCTCCGGTGTTGGGCGTTGCGAGCTCAACCACGACTTTGCGCTGGCCCTTCCCGTCGCCAGCTTCTGTGCGTTGCTGGGTGTCGACATCGAAGATCGAGATCAGTTCAGCGGGTGGGCCGACGACATGGTCGCCGGAATGGCGTATCAGGATTCCGGTCGGGAGGGTCGGGCCGGCATCGGTCGCTTTGCCCGCCAGCAGATCGAGGCACGGCGAGCTCTGCACGAAAAGGGCGAGGATCTTCCGGACGGATTCCTGTCGTACGTGGCCACGGCACCGTATTCCGACGCCGGCGAGTTGATGCCGATCGACGAGGCGGTGAACACGGTGTCGCAATTCCTGGTGGCCGGGCACGAGACCACCACATCGCTGATTACCAACCTGATGTGGCGCGTTCTGGAGACGCCATCGTTGTGGCAGCAGTTGGTCGATGAGCCGTCTTTGATCGACATCGCGATCGAGGAAAGCCTGCGATTCGACCCTCCGGTGCTTGGACTGTGCCGCACGAGCACTGCGGCGACGACGGTCGGTGGCGTCGATATCCCTGAGGACTCAAAGGTGATGGTGCTGTACGCATCGGCCAACCGCGATCCCGAGCTGTTTCCCGATCCCGATGAGTTTCGTCTTGATCGATCGCTCACCGACACCAAGAAGCACCTCTCGTTCTCGTGGGGCATTCACTACTGCCTCGGTGCCGGCCTCGCTCGATTGACCGGACGGATCGCCATCGAGACGCTGGTCTCACGTTTTCCCTCGATGCGCCTCGACGGGCCCACGAAGCGCCTCGACGCCCCATTCTTGTGGGGACGCAAGGTTCTGCCCGTCGCCTGGGACTGACCCGCCTTCAACGAACTTCTAGTAGTCGATCCCTCGCTTCGCGGCGATGCCCGAACGGTATGCGTGCTTCGTATCGGCCATGGTGGTAACAGTGTCGGCGATGTCGGTGAGCGCATCCGGTGCGTCACGTCCCGTTGCGACAACATTGACGGTGCTCGTCCGGTTGGCGATGGCGGCAACGACTTCGTCCGTCGAAATCCAATCCCACGTCATGGGGTAGGTGACCTCGTCGAGGATCAGGAGTTGGTGGGTACCTGCATGCAGCGTCTCCGCCGCCGACTGCCAAGCGGCGATGGCCAGTTGCTTCGACGACTCCATGTCGGTCGAGTCCCATGTGAAGCCGTCGCCGGCTGACCACCATTCGACGCCCAGCTTGGTCAGCATCTCCTCCTCGCCGGTCTTCCATTCACCGGATTTGAGGAACTGAATGACTCGCACGCTCCAACCGCGGCCCAGCGCTCGAAGGGCGATCCCAAACGCCGCGGTCGACTTGCCTTTGCCGTTCCCGGTGTTGACGATTACCAGCGACGGCACCCGGCGCAACTCGGTCTGGATCGGCGAACTCGTCGGGGGCGTATCGGCCGGGGGAGTATTGCTCAGGGGGTCGGCATCGGGCACCGGTCCAGTGAAGCAGACTGTCTCGCCAGGTGAACCCGCTCTTCGTTGTGCGCCGCGAGATCGGCCGGTACTTTGCCGCTCAGCAGTTCCTGACCCGACTGCCCTGTCCGATCTCGACCCCCTTCGCCCCGAACGATCTCGCCGCCAGCATCGCCTGGTTCGGTGTCGTCGGGATTCCGGTCGGAGCCGTGGTGGGGGGAGTGGGGCTGGGCCTGCGTTCGGTCGTTGCGTCCACGTTTGCGGCGATTCTGGCGGTCGCCGCCGGCGCGGTCGTGACCGGCGCGTTTCACGAAGACGGGTTTGCTGACACCTGCGATGCCTTCGGGGGATACACCCCGGCGCGTCGGCGCGAGATCATGCGCGACAGCCGCGTCGGAACGTTCGGGGCGCTCGGTCTGATCGTGCTGTTCGCCGCCAAGGTAAGTGCACTGAGCGTTGTGCTGGCGGGGTCCTCGGCGTGGAGGGTGTTTGTCGTAGCCATCTGTGCGCATACGATCTCGCGCGCTGCCACCGTGCTGGCTATTCGATTCGTTCCGCCGGTCCTAGATCCGACCTCGAAAACGCAGGTGTACCTGGTGACGTGGCGTCGGTTGTCGGTGGCCCTCCTGGTCCCGGCCGTCCCGCTTGCGGTGACGGTGTTCGGCTGGGATGCGGCGATCCTTGGCGGGGCGGCGATCGTCGTGGTGGAAGCAGCCCGACCGTTCTTTCGCCGCTTCACCGACGGCATCTCCGGCGACGGTCTCGGCGCCATCAACCAAGTCGTTGAGGTGGTGGTGTGGGCCGTAGCGGCCCGTCAGGCGCTCGGACGTTAGGGACGACTAGAGGCCGAGTTCCGACGCCCAGGGTGGGTTCGCTCCGGCGCGGCTGCAGGTGATTGCCGCCGCACGAGCGGCGAACTGCAGCATCTCGACGATGTCTTGGTCGCTCCACGACAGCAGCCCGGCGCGGGTGAGTCGACCAGCACGCTGGAGCCACGTGAGCATGGCGGCGTTGGCGGTGTCTCCGGCGCCGATGGTATCGACGACATCGACGGGCACGGCGGCGACGGTGACCGACGAGCCGTCGTGACGAAACCCGGCACTGGCATCTCCGCCGCGCGTCAACACCACGAGCGCCGGACCCGATGCGGCCAACGTTGCGGCTCGAGTGAGCACGTTGTCGTCCGGCCAGAGGGCCGCGATGTCGGCGTCGGAGACTTTCACCAGATCGGCGGCGGCGATCATTCGTACGATCCGCTCACGGTAGACATCGACATCGGTGACGATGCCCAAACGAATGTTCGGATCGAGCGCAAGGAATCTCGTGCCGGACCCTCGTTCGGACAGGAACAGCGCTTCGAGTGTCGATCCGGACGGCTCGAAGACCAATGCGCAGGTGCCCATATGTAGCGCTTGCACCTCGGATCCGAGGGTGGGGAGCATTGCCTGGGTGAGTCCAGGATCGGCCGTGCCGTTGGCGTAGAACGCATAGGTGGCACCACCGTCGGGCGCGATATGGGCTACGGCGAGTGTGCTCGCATCGGTGGTGTCGACGATGCGGTCCAACGCCACTCCGGCGCCGACGAGGTGATCACGAAGAATGACCCCGAACCGGTCGGTCGACAATCGGCCGAGGAACCCGGTGGCGGTACCCATTCGACCGAGGCCGACGGCCGTGTTGCACGGTCCGCCCCCGGGATGGGCGTCGAACCGACCAGGCTCAGCCCGCGACGCCGTCAGGTCAATCAGGGCCTCTCCGCACACCACGATCACGGCAGGCGAGCGTAGGCCGCCACCACGTCGCCGTCTTCCGGTCCGAACTTGTTGCTCTGCGTCCCTCCGGGAAAGACGGAACGCACCAAGTTCGCCCGAGGTTCATTTTCGCTGGTGCAGCTCCGCGGCTAGCGCGATTGTTGCTTCGGCCGTCATCCCGACCCACCACTGGGCCGTTCCGTCGCGACCGTAGGCGGCCACCGTTGGGCCCTCGGAACATGCCCCAAGGCAACCCGTCGCCGTGCAGCGGACGCTCCCGCCCGTCTTGTAATAGGCCAGGTGGTCGCGCTCCAGCCCGGCCCACACGGCCGAGAACATGGCCCCCGCCCCACGGGCGGCGCAGTTCGGTCCGGTGCAGACCAGGAGGTGGGGAGTGGGCGCGGCGGCGTCGTGGGGACGCGGCGACCCGCTCATGGGAGCGCGGCGACGAGGTCGGCAACGAGATCGTCGGTGTCCTCCAGGCCACACGAGATACGCAGCGTGCCTTCGGAAATGCCGACGGCCGCCAGCTCGTCGGCGTCGAGCCCGGCATGCGACGTGGTCGCCGGGTGGGTGAGCAGGGTCTCGGGACCGCCCAACGAGGTCGCCACCGTGGCCAGTTTCGAGCGGTCCATGAACGCCGCCGCACCTTCGCGACCACCTCGCAGGTCAACGGTCAGCAACCCACCGAAGCGGCGCATCTGACGCACCGCCAGCGCGTGCTGGGGATGCGACGCCAGCCCGGGATATCTGACGCCGTTGACGGCCGGATGATGCTCCAGCGCAGTAGACACGGCGAGCGCCGAGCGGGACTGCTGTTCGAACCGGACGCCAAGAGTACGTAGACCTCGGAGGGCGTTAGTGGCGTCGAAGGGCGAGGCCACCGACCCGAGCATGATCGAATAGCTCCACAGCCAATCGA
>JANLQX010000345.1:0-9157 GCA_031368095.1 Actinomycetes bacterium
CGTCGACGTGTCGAGCACGTTCGGCGCTCTCGTCAAGTAGAAAGCGCTCCGGCGCGCGAGCAACGTGGAACAGGTCCGTGCTCGCATTCGGCGAGAGGGGCCGGTGCCCTTTTCCGTCTTCATGGACGAGGCGCTCTGCGGTGCCGAAGGCTTCTATACCGGCGGTGGCGGCGCGGGACGTCGGCGCGACTTCATCACCAGCCCGGAACTCGGTCCACTGTTTGGCGCGGTGATGGCACGTGCTCTCGACATGTGGTGGAACGAACTCGGTTGCCCGAGCCCGTTCATGGTGGCGGAGTGTGGGGCGGGGCCCGGCACGCTCTGTCGCGACATTCTCCGAGCTCGTCCTGCGTGCGCCACCGAGCTTCGCTACATCCTTGTCGACACTGCCGAACCTATGCGCGCATTGCATCGAACGAACCGGTTTCCTCTCGTCGACGCATCGGAGATGTTGGGCCAAGGCGAGATTCGTTCCGACGGTGATTACGTTGTCGTGAGAGGCCAGGGACCGCTCGCTTCTTCGGTGCCGTCGTTACCCGACGAACCGTTGCACGTGATCCTGGCCAACGAACTTCTCGACAACCTTCCCTTCGATATTGCTCAGCGCGCCGATGATCATTGGGACGAAGTGCGGGTCGGTCTCGATTCCGCCGACGGTTTTCGACCGCTTGCCGTGCAACTTGACGCTGGCCGTTGCGCATTGCTTGACGATCTCGCGCCGGTCGCCACCGTTGGCCAGACGGTGCCGCTTCAGCACGCTGCCGCGTCGTGGGTCGGAAGTGCCCGCAGTGCGCTGGCTCCGGGGGGTCGGATCGTGGCAATCGACTACGGTGCCCCGCTCGCTGATCTGGCGCGTCGCGATGGCGAGTGGCTGCGGACGTATCGCGGGCACGAACGAGGTGTCGACCCGTTCGCGCACGCCGGCACGTGCGACATCACCGCCGACGTGGCCATCGACTTCGTCAGCCGCGGTCAAGCCGTCTCGTCGGTGGCAACCCAGGCCGAGTTCCTCACGGAGCGCGGCATCGCTGAACTCGTCGCGACCGCCCGTCGGGTGTGGACCGAACGGGCTGCCATCGGCGACATCGAAGCCTTGGCCGCGCGAAGCCGCATCGGCGAAGCCGAAGCGCTCCTCGACCCGACCGGACTCGGCGCCTTCGTCGTCGCCGAATGGGTCAACCGAAGTCGCTAGGGGCGAGTGGGCAACTCGCTTACGAGCAATTGAATTGGGCCAAGCGGGCATACAAGCAGCGCGTTCTTCGGTTGGCGAGCGGGACGAATAATCGCTCCCTGCTGGATCGGGATGGGCGTGACGTCGCCGAACCGAATGAGTGCCGTTGATCCGGCGCGGACTGGACGGATCACGAAGGTCGCGTTCGGAAGGTCACCGGATACTCCCTCCGGGCCACAAGCAACGCGTCTCTTCCGGTCGGCAGAGTTCGTCCACCGGTTCGTGGTCGTCGAGGCCACCGTCGGGTGGCGAAGCTCCGACAGCGTGTGGCCGAGTGAGATCGACACCGGATCATCGGAACCAATCCAGGGGGCACGGACAAGCGTGAGCGTGTCGGTCGGGCCGAATCCGATGGCGACGTTGCGGACGTCGTTCGCCAACCAGTCCGCAGCGGCGATCGACGAGGCGTCCCAGGCAATCGAAACGTCGCGATCGAGCAGATAGCTCAGCGACGGATCCCAACTGTTGGCAAGGACGCCGAGCACTCGGCGCTGCGGAACCCTTTGGAAAATCATGTTGGCCCGATTCTGCTGATCCCGCACGTGCTGAAAGCCGCTCGCGGTATAGGCCCACTGGGCTGGGTGCACAGCAGCCATAACCACGATCACGATGGCGACGGCCCGAATTCCGAGCCAGGGCACTTCAGACGACTCGCCTCGGTGGGCGAGTTGCTTGGCAAGTCGATCGACGCCGACCGCGATGATGATCGCGAACGAAGGCGTGAGCGCGGCCGAGCAGTAGGTATGGACCCGTACTGCACGGGAAACATGGCCACGGCGATCAGCGGGAGCGCGAGTAGCGATCCGATGATGGCGCGGTGCGTAGATGTTCCTTTTCGGAGCGAGAGCGCAGCGGCGAGAAGGGCAATGAGTCCGATCGATCCGTAATGTTCGATGGCAATCGTCCGTGCAGGAAGGCGCCAGATCGCCCACGCTGCGAGCCGAGGGATCGCAGCAAGCGACTCCCGGATCATCCCAGCGGTGGCGAGCGGTTTCGTTGCCGCCGTGCCCATCTTCACGTGATCGGCCGACAGCGACCAGCCCACTCCGACGGCGAACAGTGGCATGAGCACGCTCACACAGGTCACGAACCGGCGACCCCTGGACCCTGGACCAATGAAGACGATGGCGGCAATGACCACTGACCAAGGCACGACCGTGCTGAACTTCACTGCTGCGGCGATCGATCCGACGAGGCCGGGGACGAGCAACGAACGCGGGTTCTGTGTTTCGTTCCATCGGAACACGGCGAGAATCGTCGCCAGGACCAACGCTACGGCGAAGTACTCGATCATCACCGAGCTGCCCCAGAACAGGGAAAACGGCGAGAAGAGCAGGGCGGCGCCGGCCACGAGCGCCCGTCGTTCGTCCACGAGTCTCCGGGCGACAAGTGTCGTCAGGAGTCCGGCCACGATGAACGACGCAAGCCCCGACCAACCGGCCGCTTTGCTCAGCGGATAGATCGAACCGGGTGAACTGTGCGGCGACCGCCTGAAAGAGCGGGAACTCGTAGGCCACCACCGAGCGTCGACCGAAAATGGGGACCTCGGGTCGAAGGAGGTCGACGCCAAACCGAGAGAAGTTGCGAATGGTCATCGCCGTCTGTGTCTGTCGCCATCCATGATGAAGCGTGATGGGTTGGCCAAACGTCGGGAGTCGAATCACGAAGGCAACGACAAGCATCGCCCCCAGCCGGCGGCGGTCTCTGGCCGTAGCCGGGGCTGTCGCGTGCACCCGGCGAACATCGACCGGCGGATCGACGATCTTTACGTGGCGTCCCGATTCGGGCGGAAAGCAGCGCGCACATCAAACCTGATCGCGCGCAGATCCGGCGCGTTGGCGCGCAGATCAGCCGGTTTGGGCCCGGAATCGGCGATGTTCCGCCGATGTGTGCGGTGGGCGCCCGCATCTGCGCGCCGAAAAGGCCGATGTGTGCGCCACGGCTAGCCAGCATCTGCGCGTTGGGGGAGCCGATGCGCGCGCGCCGGGAGGGCTATGTGCGCATTCGGGGGTGGAACTAGGCGCAGCAGGCGGCGAAAAGTTGGCGTTTGAAGGCGGCTTCGTCGGCTTTCCACACCACGCGCATCGGCCAACGAGTCGGGTCGATCGACGGGGTCGAGGCACCGCGGTCATCGTCGCCGTCGATGGTGACCTCGACGGGCTCGTCGGTCGTTTCCGTGGCGATATTCGGATCGATGGCGATCGCCATGGCGATTGGGTCCGGGAGGTCGTAGCCGGGCAGGCCGGTGTTGAGGCAGTACTCGTTCACGACTCGATTGATCTCGTGGACGAACTCGCCGAGAGGCCCCAGCGTTTTGATGTGGGCTTGATCGGCGGGAGTCATGACGGCGAACTGTCGGGAGATGTTCCATCCGACGAGGGTCTTGTCCCCGGGCGCGGCGAACACGATCTCGGCTGCCTCGGGGTCGCACCACACGTTGAACTCGCCGCGAGCGTTCACGTTGCCGATGAGGTCCGGAGCCCCGGCCATCATCACCGTGCGCTCGTACCGGGTCAGAAGCTCCGGGTCACGCGCCAGCGCAGCTGCCACGTTGGTCAAAGGTCCCAGGGTCACGAGTGTGAGTAACTCGGCCGAACGATGGGGCAACTCGATCAGCTCGGTCACGGCATCTTGACCAGTCGCGTTCGTGGTTGCTGGCGCAAGGTCGATGTCACCCATGCCGTCCTCGCCGTGCACGTACTGAGCGGTTTCCAATGCGCGATAGAGCGGCGCGTCGAGCCCGGCATAGACCGGCACCCGAGGCCGACCCCGCGCCACGCATCGTTCAACGGTGAGCAGCGCATTGTTGACCGCCATCGGGAGCGGGACGTTGCCAGCCACAACGGTGATGGCCCGCACGTCGACGTCGGGATGCATCATCGCCATAACGAGCGCCACGGCGTCGTCCGAGGCGGTGTCGGTATCGATGACGAACGTGCGTGGAGCCATACGTCGACGGTAGCTCTGTACCCACGGCGCGGCCCACGTGGCCTCGCCGGAGGACTGTGCGATCAGAGCACTAGCGTCGGCGCTCATGAGCGAGCCGACCCTTGACGCCCTTCTGAGTGAGGACCGGACCTTTCCCCCGTCGTCCTCGTTCGTCGCCTCCACACTGTTGCCGGATCGTCGTTTCCACGATGAGGCGGATGCCGATTGGGAGGAATTTTGGGCCCGTCAAGCCCGCGAACTCGTCACGTGGACGAAGCCGTTTACCAAGGTCCTCGACTGGCAATTGCCCTTTGCCAAGTGGTTCGAAGACGGCGAGCTGAACATCAGTTCCAACTGCCTCGACCGTCACGTGGCCAACGGTCTAGGTGACCGCGTGGCGTTCTACTTCGAGGGCGAACCTGGCGACACTCGGACGATCACCTACGCCGACCTTCTCGACGAAGTGCAACGTCTGTCGGCGGCGCTCCGCGAGTTGGGCGTGCAGCGCGGCGACCGAGTGGCGATCTACATGCCGTTGATTCCCGAAGCAGCCGTCGCCATGCTCGCTTGCACGAGAATCGGCGCGGCCCATTCCGTCGTGTTCGGTGGCTTCTCGTCGGAGTCGTTGCGCGACCGCATTAACGATGCTGAAGCGAAGGCCGTGATTACTGCCGATGGTGGCTATCGCCGAGGCGCACCGAGCGCGCTCAAGGTGAACGTCGACGCGGCGATCGTCGACTGTCCTTCGATCGAGCACGTCGTGGTGGTGAATCGCTGCAACCTCGACGTCACCATGCAGCCAGGGCGCGACCTCTGGTACCACGATCTGCTCGAAGCCCACGGACCCGGTACGACCTTCGTCCCAGAAAGTATGGGCGCAGAGGATCTGCTGTTCATCCTCTACACGTCGGGCACCACGGCCACGCCCAAGGGCATCATGCACACCACCGGTGGCTATCTCACCCAGGTGGCGTTCACCCACCGCTACGTCTTCGATCTGCACGCTGACACCGACGTGTACTGGTGCTCGGCCGACGTCGGCTGGGTGACCGGCCACAGCTACGTCGTCTACGGACCACTTGCCAATGCGGCGACCAGCGTGATGTACGAAGGCACTCCCGACACGCCGGGCAAGGATCGTTGGTGGTCACTCATCGAGAAGTACAAGGTCACGATCTTCTACACCGCTCCAACGGCGATTCGGGCGTGCATGAAATGGGGCCTGGAGGAACCGAGCAAGCACGATCTGTCGTCGCTGCGTCTCCTTGGTTCCGTCGGCGAACCGATCAATCCGGAAGCGTGGATCTGGTACCACGAGAACATCGGCGGAGAGCGGTGTCCGATCGTCGACACGTGGTGGCAGACGGAGACCGGCGGAATGATGATCTCTCCGCTTCCCGGCCTCACGACCACCAAGCCCGGCAGTGCGACGTTTGCTTTGCCGGGGATCGGAGCGGCGGTCGTCGATGACGCCGGCAATCCGGTCAGCGTGGGTGGTGGCTACCTCACGCTCACCCATCCGTGGCCATCGATGCTTCGTGGCATCTATGGCGACCCGGATCGCTACCGCTCCACCTACTGGTCAACCTACGAGGGGCACTACTTCGCCGGCGACGGAGCCAAGCTCGACGGCGACGGTTACCTCTGGCTGTTGGGCCGCGTCGACGACGTGATGAACGTAAGCGGGCATAGGATTTCGACGACGGAGGTCGAGTCGGCGTTGGTGGATCACCCGAGCGTGGCCGAGGCCGCAGTCGTTGGAGCAAATGACGCGCTCACCGGCCAAGCGGTCATTGCGTTTGTGACCCTCAAGGGTGGAAATGCTCCGAGCCCGCAACACGGCGAGCTCCTTCGCGCTCACGTTGCCACCAAGATCGGTCCGATTGCCAAGCCGAAACAAATCGTCTTCACTGACGACCTTCCGAAAACCCGGTCCGGCAAGATCATGCGGCGACTACTTCGCGACATGGCCGAAGGCCGCCAACTGGGCGACACCACCACGCTGGCTGACCCCAACGTGATGGCTCTCATCAGGGAGCGAGCGGCCGTTTCCACCGAAGACTGACCTGTCTGGCCCGTCTGGCCCGTCTTCGCTCCTCCGGTCGGCGAGACTGGTGCCGTGGACAGACCCGAGTTCGACGAAGCGCAACTCCGCGAGACCCTTCGGGCCCTGTCCGACGAAGTGCTTCGAGGTGAACCCGTACCCGACGACCTTGCGTCGCTGTGGCGCGCCCAGTTCGCCGACGAGCTGGACCTCATGGATGCCTACGAGATGGTCCTTCTCGAAGGCGACGACCGCAGCGACCTGTTCGCCGACTTTTCGGTCGACAACGGTGTCGAAGCTCCGGTAGCGCGCGCGTTTGACCGCATGACGTCGCAAGTCCGCTGGGTGGCCGAGGTCTTCGGCGGCGAGCTGCTCGGCTACTGGGTCGGCGATCGCGGTGAACGCCGCGTCTGCGATGCTCCCGTTATTCGTTGCGATGTCGAGGGTCAGTTCGAACTCGCTGGGCGTACGTTGGCCGAGGCGCTCCTCGAAGGAACCGACCCGGAAGATCCCGACGATGTCAACGACGTGGTGATGGAGTTCCGCCGACTCGACATTCCGTGCGCCGTCGACAACCACGACGCCATCTACGCCCGTCTCGACGCGTACGACGACCCGAACGGCATCGTCCTCGGCTACGTCGTCGAGGAGCGGATGCGGGAGCAGGTGTGACCGATTCCGGCGGTTTCATCCGCCTCGGTGGGCTTCGTTACGAGCCGGAGAACTGGTGGTGGAAGGGGGCGCCGCTGACCCCCAATCGTGCAGTGATCTTCGACGTTGACGGGGTACTCGCCGACGCTACCCATCGTCAACACCTCGTGACCGGCGGACGCAAGAACTGGACTCGCTTCTTCGACGAGTGCGGCAACGATGCGGTGATCGAGCCGGTTGCCCAGATGGCACGAATGCTCGACCCGGCCCTCGGAATCATTTTGATGACGGCGCGGCCCGCCAGCGTGGCTGACCTCACCCTTGAGTGGTTAGCCCGCCACGACGTCCGCTGGGACCTGCTCATCATGCGCGATTACGGCGACTACCAACTCGCTCGTGACTTCAAGGATTACGCCCTGCACGAGGTCCGCTCCTATGGGTTCTCGGTGGAGCTTGCGGTGGAAGACGACGAACGCAACGTCGCCATGTTCGAACGACGCGGCGTCCCCTGCTTGTACCACTACAGCGGCTATCACTGACCACTCAAGGACTATTTGGCTCGTCCCACACGGGCAACGCCAGAGTTCAATCGCGGAAGTTGTTGAACTGCAGAGGGATCTCAAAGTCCTTGTCGGTGAGGAACGCCTTCACGGTTTGCAAGTCATCGCGTTTCTTTCCGGTGATCCGAACCGCATCGCCTTGGGTTTGGCTCTGGACCTTGAGACCGGATTCCTTGATTGCGCGGTTGATCTCTTTGGCCTTGTCGGTGCCGATACCCGCCTTGAGGGTGACGACCTGTCGGACCGTGCCCTTGGTCGCTTCTTCGACCTTTCCCCGGTCGAGCGTCTTGAGCGAGACGCCTCGGCGAACGAATTTTTCCTCCAGAAGAACAAGGAGCGCTCGGAGGCGATCCTCACTGACCGAGGCGAGAGTGACTTTGCCCTCTGCGAGTTCGATGCTTGAGCCGGTGTCCTTGAAGTCAAAGCGGGTGATGACTTCTCGCACGGCCTGATCCACGGCGTTTTTGACTTCCTGTTCGTCGATCTCGGAAACCACGTCAAAACTGGGCATGGCCAGAGGCTAACGTTCTCGGCTGCAATCTCGGGTCGGTACCCAAGCGGCCAACGGGGGCAGACTGTAAATCTGCTGAGCGATCTTCGAAGGTTCAAATCCTTCCCGGCCCACTCGAGTGCACTCCCAAGCGGACCCTTGCGGGTCCGCTTGCGTCGTTTCAGTACAACTCCGCCAGAAAACTTCTACAGCAACTTCTGCATCACCGTCACGTCGATCCACCGACCGAACTTGCGGGCGACCTCGCGTTCCACCCCAACCATCTCGAACCCTCGCGACGCGTGCAGGCGGATCGACGCCACGTGCCCGCTCATGATCCGGGCGAAGCATGTGTGAAATCCTGAATCGACGGCGACTCGGAGTGCTTCGTCCAACAGGATTCGGCCGATGCCCCGACCCTGGTGGTCGCGGTCGACGTAGACCGAGTTCTCGACGCTGGTGGAGTAAGCCGGCCGCGATCGCCACGGGGAGATCGAGGCAAAGCCAAGGATGCGCTCATCACCCGTGGCCGGATCGTCGTCACATGCGACCACCGCCCCGTGGATTCCGCGATGGTGTTCGATCCACGCCAACTGGTCGGCGAGTGTTCGAGGGACAAGGTCCATCGTTACGGTCGACTCGAGAACTTCGGCGTTGTAGATCGTCATCAGCGCCGAAGCATCCCGAGGGGTTACGCGGCGCGTCGTCACAGTCGGCACGACGAGCGATGCTACGAGCCGTTCCGGCGCTTGGTCGGCGCAAAGCTGACGACTCGAAGTTCCGAATCGCCCCGGCGACGGCTGCTAACGTCGTTTCGGCAGCGCCCTCTTAGCTCAGTCGGTAGAGCATTTCCATGGTAAGGAAAAGGTCGTCGGTTCGATTCCGACAGAGGGCTCCACGGCACACGGCGAATACGCTTCGGTCGATCCGACCGGCGCGCTAGGATTTCAGCGCCCTTGGGCGCTCACGTCCTCATGTGGGTGAACATCGGGGCGGCGTAGCTCAGGTGGTTAGAGCACACGGCTCATAATCGTGTTGTCGTCGGTTCGAGTCCGACCGCCGCTACTTGCACCAAACAGACCACCCCTTTACCGAGGATGATTCCAATGGCAAAAGCCAAGTTTGATCGGACCAAGCCGCACTTGAACATCGGGACCATGGGTCATATTGATCATGGGAAGACGACGTTGACGGCGGCGATCACGAAGACGTTGCATGATCATAATCCGTCGACGGCGTTTACGCCGTTTGAT
>JANLQX010000355.1:0-4420 GCA_031368095.1 Actinomycetes bacterium
GTCGGCGTCCCGATGGTCCTGCTGTCGGGCCGCCTTGCGGCAGAACGTGTTAGCCATATGGCATGAGCGAGTGGGTCACCCTTGACGAGAGTTATGAGGTCTGTCGTCTCCTCAACAAAAAGAGCGGCACCACGTACTACTGGTCAACGAACATCCTCCCGCGAGTCAAGCGTCACCACGTTCACGCGCTCTACGGTTTTTGTCGCTACGCCGACGACATTGTCGACGACCTCGGCTCCACGGCCACCACCGACCAGCGAGCCGCGGCGCTCAAAGCGTTCGGCGACCAGTTCTTCAACGACCTCGACTCCGGACGGTCAGATGACCGGGTCCTCAAGGCGGTTGTTCACACGGTGCGAGCTTTTGACATCGACGTCGAGTGCTTCCGACGGTTCCTCCGCTCGATGACGATGGATCTCACCGTCCAGACCTACGAAACGTATGCGGACTTACAGCACTACATGGACGGCTCAGCGGCGGTGATCGGTGAAATGATGCTGCCGATTCTCGAACCACGCGATATCGATGCCGCTCGCCCCCACGCACGCGATCTCGGCGATGCATTCCAACTCACGAACTTCTTGCGTGACGTCGCCGAAGACATGGACCGTCAACGGGTGTACATCCCTCAAGAAGACCTGGCCAAGTTCGGCGCCGACCCCCACCGACGCACCGTGGACGCCGCCTGGCAAGACGTGATGCGCTTCGAGATCGCTCGTTGTCGCGAGCTCTACACCAGCGCCGACATCGGCACGGCCATGCTCCCCCAGGTCTCGCAACGCTGTATTCAGGCAGCGCGAGACCTCTACAGCGGCATTCTCGACAAGATCGAGGAAGTGAATTACGACGTGTTCACCGAGCGAGTTCGAGTCACCACCGCCAAAAAGCTGGCCATGGGCCTGAAGTTGGCTCGCCCCACCCGCCGGTTCTGACCCCTTCGGGTGACGAAGCGCACGTCCCGGCCCGACCGACGCGTTTCCGGCTGGTGAACGGCCCCGGGTAGCGTTGGAAGAAGTGCTTCTCGACGCCGTGTCCACACCGCAGGATCTTCGCCGTTTCACCTACCCCCAGCTCAGCGAGTTGGCAACGGAGGTACGGGAGTTCATCGTCGCGGCGGTGAGCAAGAACAGCGGTCACCTCGGATCGAACCTGGGCGTCGTGGAGCTCACGTTCGCCCTCCACCGAGTCTTCGACTCACCAAACGATCTGCTGCTCTGGGATACCGGCCACCAGGCCTACGTCCACAAGCTCGTTACGGGACGCCGTGCCGACTTTGCTGCGCTGCGCCAGCCGGGCGGCATGTCGGGGTACCCGAATCGCCAGGAAAGCGAGCACGATTGGATCGAGAACTCCCACGCATCCACCGTGCTTTCCTACGCCCACGGAATGGCTGAAGCGCTGAAGGCTCGTGGCGTGAAGAACCGTCGCGTTATTGCCGTCATCGGCGATGGCTCGATGACCGGCGGCATGGCCTACGAGGCGCTCAACAATCTGGGCCAAACCAAGGCGCGGGTGCTCATTGTTCTGAACGACAACGGCCGTTCGTATGCACCCACGATTTCTGGGCTCACGCGCACCGTCACTCGAATCAGGACCAAGCCGAGCTACGCCCGCGGGAAGAAGAAGTCCGAATCGATCATCGAGAGCCTTCCCATCGTCGGCCCCATCAGCCGACGCACCGTAAAGGGAGTCAAGTCGGCTCTTCGAGAAGTGATCGACGAACCGGTGGCCTTCTTCGAAAATCTCGGTGTTCGGTATGTCGGACCGATCGACGGGCACGATCTCCCGATGCTGGAAACCACGCTTCGTAACGCCGCCGAGTTCGACGGACCGATCGTGGTCCACTGCCTCACGCAAAAGGGGAAGGGTTACCGTTTTGCCGAGGATGACGAGGAAAAGAATCTGCACGATGTGCCGGCCGGCTTTGACGCCAAGACCGGAACGATAAAGGCCTCGGCGAGTACCTGGACCAACGAGTTCACCAACGCCCTGCTGAAGATTTCTCGCGTGCGAAGCGATCTCCATGCGATCACTGCCGCCATGCCAGGACCCACGGGGTTGCTGCCCTTTCAGGCCGAGTTCCCGGAGCGATTTCACGATGTCGGTATTGCCGAGCAACATGCCGTAACCCTGGCCGCCGGTATGGCTCTGGGCGGGCTCAAGCCGATTGTGGCGTTGTACTCCACGTTCTTCAGCCGGGCGTTCGATCAGGCCAATCTCGACGTCGGCCTGCACCGACTCCCGGTCACCTTTGTGCTCGATCGAGCGGGCATCACCGGCGAAGACGGCGCTTCACATCACGGCGTGCTCGACATGGTTCTGTGCTCCAAAATTCCAGGCATGACGGTGTTCGCTCCATCGTCGGCACAAGAACTCGCCGTGCAATTGCAAACGGCGATCGACATCACCGATGGCCCAACCTGCGTGCGGTTCGCTCGCGGCGCAGCGCGACAGGTAAACGCCGACGCCGTGGGTTCGGGGCTCAACGCCCGTCGTGTCCGTGGCGACGGGTCCGCCGGGTCCGACGCACGGGTCTGTCTTCTCGCCGTTGGACGGTTGCTCGAAGCAGCGGAGGGAGCAGCATCGCTCCTGCGCGCCGAGCACGGGGTCGACGTCACCGTCTGGGATCCTCGCGTGGTCGTGCCCCTTGATCCAGCAATGATCGCCGACGCTGCTCGACACGAGATCGTCATCACCGTGGAAGACGGCATGGCCGAGGGTGGAGTGGGCTCGACGATGGCGGCGGCAATAACCCATCACCGGCTGTCGGTCGGCGCCGCCGCTGGCCCAGTCGTCGTTCTTGGTACGCCCCGGCGTTTCCTTCCCCATGGGAAACCAGCACAGATCCTTTCGGAGTTGGGACTCGATGTCACCGGCATCGTGAGCACGGTCACGACAACGTTGGCGGCCCTGGTCTCGGGTCCCGATCGCACCACCACCCGTTGACCCGGCTGGTTCTGCTCCGTCACGGCCAGGGCGTCTGCAACGTCGAACGTCGCTCGCAGGGCGTGGCGACCTGCGAAGGCCTCTCGCCGCTCGGACGGGTCCAGGCGGATGCCGTCGCTCGGCGATTGCAGGCCGAGAACTTCACCCCCGACGTGATCGTGGCGTCAACCATTCGTCGTGCTCGCGATACTGCGGCCGTGGTCGCGCAGGCACTCGGCCGATCGGTTGACGCGTTTGATCCGGACCTTGAAGAAGTTCGTCCGGGAGACGCCGAAGGCATGACATGGGATCAGTACTTTGCGTTCTATGGTGCCGTCGAGGGATGGGATCCCGCAGTGCCGTTTGCGCCAAATGGCGAACCGTGGGCGCACTTTGCCGCCAGAGTCTCGGCCACCCTGGACCGGTTGGCGACGGACCACCAGGGCAAGACGGTTCTCGTTGTTGCCCACGGCGGCGTGACCGACGCCAGCGTGTTCCACTTCTTTGGACTCGACCCCTACGTTCGGGCCCCCATCGACTTCGAGTCAGCGAATACGTCTCTCACCGAGTGGGAGCTGCGGAATTATCAGCCATGGTTGCCGCCGACCGACCCGTCGGCGGAAATTGCCGCACCTCCGGTCCAGCGATGGCGCCTCGTCCGCTACAACGACGCCGCCCACGTTCATTCGCCTTTGGTTTGACGGAACTACGTCACCCCCGGATTGACGGGTGGAGTCGACGGAAACCACGCCACGAAAAACGGGGCCGGGCATCTGTCGGAAACAGAAACCCGGCCCCGTCGTTTCCGGGGGGACTTACAAACCGATCTTCGGATCGATGAACTCGTTCGTGAACTGTGTGTCGATCTTGAACCCAGCCGGGATTCCGGAGAACTTTCCGGTCTTGATCATCTTGTCGAGGTAGGTCTGGAGCCGGGGGAAGTCAAAGTTGCCGATGGTCTTGTCCGGGCCATTGCCGACAAGGCCGAGGTCTTTCTGGGTCTTCACGGAGTAGTCAGCAATATCCTTCGTGTACTTCCAGAAGTCCTTGTACTGAGCAACGGCGTCAACGATCATCGCATTGGCCCGGTCGGGAGCCTTGATGTAGTCGACCACCGCTTGCTGGACCATCGGCACAAACTTCTTGAGACATGGTCGAAGCTTGGCCAACTCGCCTGGGCGAACACCGAGGGTTTGCGAGTAATCCTGATAGCCAGCATCGAAGAACAGTTGGTAGGCGATCGGCTTGCCCCAGTCCTTGAACTCGTACTGGTACGAATACGGCTCGGCCGAGGCAAATCCCTGCTGGGCAATCTTGCCCTTCGCCGCGATGAATCGCGACGGCCCACCGTCGTACGACGGATCGGCCAACTTCTCGTCGACGCGGCCATCGTTGATGAAGAACAGCAATGTGTCCTTGCTGAACAGGTTGAAGGTAACGCCCAGCTTGGAGAGATCGTCGATCGTCTTGGCCGTCGGGTAGGTGGCCGGATCCC
>JANLQX010000374.1:0-3214 GCA_031368095.1 Actinomycetes bacterium
CATGGTGGCGTTAGCCGGTACACAGGGAAACTTCCAGCTCAACGTGATGAAGCCGGTCATGCTGCACAACGTCCTCGAATCGATTGTGCTTCCTGGGTGACGCCTGCCGGATGTTCGATCGACACTGCGCTTCTGGCATCAAGCCCAACCGGGAGATCATCGATGACGCGCCCCAACTAGGGGTGGGTCACCCGGACGCGAAAAGACCCCGGTACACCGGGGTCTTCTCGTTGCTCCGGAGAGCAATGAAACGATCAGCGGCGGGAAAGCGAGTACCCGCCCGGGCCGACGATGCAGCCGATCACGATGAGCACAACGCCAGCGATGATCGAACCGGAGATCAGTGTGATGATGCCGGCAATGACGAGAATAGCAGCAGCGATGGAAAGGAGCATTCCCATGATCAACGACCGATCGGGAGGATAGTGTGGAGTAGTGAAGTGGGCATGAGATCCTCGGGTCTTTCGGATAATTCGGTGAGCGATTGTCGTCACCGTCGTGGATCAAATACCCGATTCGGTTTCGTCCAAACGTTGCGCTCACGGAATTTCCTTGGTTTGGCCGCCGGACTCGATGGGTAAGGGAACGATGTCGTCGAAGGCGAATGACGCCTGTCCTGCGTACAACACGCTCGGTCGACGCACCCCTGGAGGTACTGAAATGACGAACTCACGTCGCTTTGCCGGTTGCGTTTTGAGCCTGGTCACGGTTGGAGCTGTTGTCCTTCCGATAGCTCCAGCACACGCCGCTTCGCAGGCCCTCGGGGCCGTTGCTCTGGGCTCGGATGAGCCGACAGCACCTGCCGCCGCCGATCTCAACGCCACCGGGACCGTTGACCTCCGAATCGATCCGACCACGGGAGATGTGTGTGTTCGCGCCACGCTGAGCGGACTGTCCGGGCCAATCACGATGGCACACATCCACAGCGGAGCCGTGGGCGCAAATGGGCCGGTCTTGGTCACGCTGCCGAGCACCGCTACCGCCGTGGCTGGGTGCGTGCAGGCAACACCGGCCGACGCGCAGGCGATCCTGGCTGCCCCCGGCTCGTTCTATTTCAATGCGCACACGGCGGCGAGTCCCGGAGGAGCCGCACGTGGCCAGCTCACTGCGTCGTTGTTCAACGCCACTCTCACCGGCGCTGCTGAAGTCCCCGGTCCGGGCGCATCGAATGCCTCGGGCTCGGCGGTTGTCGCCGTCGATACGACGGCCAACCGGGCGTGCGTCCTGTTCAATCTCACCGGCGTAGATCTACCTGCCGCCATGGCGCATCTCCATAGCGGTGCGGTCGGCGTGGCAGGGCCAGTCGTGGTTCCGCTGGTGGCGCCAATAGCTGCGATCTCCGCATCGTGCGCGCTCGGAACTCCAGCCGTTCTCGCGGCGATCATCGCGTCTCCGATCGGGCACTACGCCAACGTCCACACCGCCGCCCTCCCCGGCGGGGCTGTTCGCGGTCAGTTGGGTGTCCGGTCGGTATCTGATGTGCCCGTCCCAACCGCTGGTGGTGCGGCAACCACCACCACCTCCGTGGTGGCAACCAGCACGTCCGTAGCGGCGGTCTCGTCCACCACGGCCCCGCCAACGGTGACGACTGCCGCCGCCGCCACCACCCTGCCTCCGCCGTCGGCCCTGCCCCCGGCAACGCCGGTTCCGGCCGAGCCGAACTTCACCGGCTGAGGTTGGTGATGGTCATGCATCGCCGTCTGCTGGCCTTTGACCTCGACGACACGCTGGCCATCACCAAGTCGCCGATTTCATTGCGGGTGGCGACGCTGATCGACCGGGCCCTCGGAACGTTTGACGTTTGCGTGATCTCCGGCGGCACATTCGGACAGTTCGAACATCAATTGCTGAAGCAGCTTCCGTCTCCACCGGCATCGCTGACCCGTTTGCATCTCCTGCCAACTTCGGGTACCCGCTACCTCAGATTCGAGCTGAGTGAATCACTTTGGGTCGAGCACTACGCCGAAAATCTCACCGAGGACGAGAAGTCGTCCGTGGTCGAGGTGCTTAAGGAAGGTGCGAAGAAACTCGGTCTTTGGGAGTCGTCTCCCCACGGCGACATCGTGGAAGATCGAGGAAGCCAGATCACGTTTTCGGCCCTTGGTCAACAGGCTGCCCCGGAAGCGAAATATGCCTGGGATCACGGCGGGAAAAAGAAAGAAGCCCTTCGCCGTTATGCCGCCGAACGTCTTCCCGAACTGTCGGTGCGAGTCGGAGGAACAACGTCGGTCGATGTGACCCGCAAGGGAATCGACAAGGCCTACGGAATGCGCAAGCTCATGGAGATTCTCGACCTGAAGGCCGAGGAGATCCTGTTCTTTGGCGACCAGCTGCAGCCCGGCGGGAATGACTACCCAGTCAAGTCTGTCGGGATCGACACCATCGCCGTACGTGATTCGCAGGACACCGCTCTCGCCTTGGAGGCAATTCTCGCGGTGGTCGGCGAGCGGACCACGCGTTAGACATCGACAATCACGGTGGCCGGGCCGTCGTTCACCAGGGTCACGGCCATGTTTGTACGAAATCGTCCGGTCTCCACGTGGGCGCCAAGGGCCCGGAGTGCGTCGACGGTTGCCGTCACCATCGGTTCGGCGTGCTCGGGGCGCGCCGCTCGGATCCAACTTGGACGGCGGCCGGCGGCGGTGTCGCCGTAGAGGGTGAACTGGCTCACGACCATCACGGCCCGAGACGTGTCGGCCACCGACAGATTCATCACCCCGTTGGCGTCGTCGAAAATCCGCAGGTTCCAGAGCTTGGTCGCCATCTTGGCGGCCATGGCCTCGTCGTCATCATGGGTCACGCCCAGGAGAACGAGCAGGCCCGCATCGATCGCTCCGGCCGGTTCGCCGTTTGAGGTGACGCTGGCCGACGACACCCGCTGAACTACTGCTCGCATGACTGACGACGGTACCGCCGTCAGCCGAACAGACCGAGGACTTGCCGTCGACGAATACCAACCGCAATGCCGCGAAGATGCAGGGTGATGCTCAGCGCTGATGAACTCCTTGCCCTGTTTGTCGACGTTGCCGTTGGCGTGCGTCGTGCCCTTGACGGTGTCGACGACTGGCATCGGCTCGGTGACCGGGCCGGGCAATACGGCATCGATCTCACCGCCGATGAAGTCGCTCTCGCCATGCTCGACGACGCCGGCGTAGGGGTGCTGTCGGAGGAGAGTGGTCTACGCCACGGTGATGCCGAGATCGTGGTGGTGCTC
>JANLQX010000450.1:0-2132 GCA_031368095.1 Actinomycetes bacterium
GAGTTGCTGAGTGCCGACGGTGTGGTCGCCACCCAAGCGACCGTATCTCGCGACCTGGAGGACATGGGGGCGGTAAAGGTCAGGGTGCCGGGAGGCGACCTGGTCTACGCCATCCCCGAACTGCCCAGTGATCAGATCGCCCCCGAGGACAACCTTCGGCGCGTGTTCGGAGACTGGGTCGTCGATGTCGCCCACTCGGCCAACGTGGTCATCCTCCGGACCCCGCCGGGCTCTGCTCACGTGGTGGCCAGTGCGCTTGACCGCGCCGGTCTCGACGAGGTCATTGGCACGGTGGCTGGAGACGACACGATCCTCGTCGTCTGCGCCGAACACCAGCCGGGCCGACGCGTCGCTGACCGGATGCGAACCCTCGCCGGTTTGTGAGTTTCACGCCTCGGCTGGATCCTCGGGCTCGGGCGGCGGCGTTTCGAGTTCCAGCATGCCAAGGCCGCTTCCGGCCGACAGAGCGCCTGATTCGAGGTAGACGGCGAACTTGTCGCGGGAGTCCTTGATGTCCAAGTTGCGCATCGTGAGCTGACCGATGCGGTCGAGCGGGTTGAACTCGCCTTCGCCGGACTCCATCGACAAACGCTCCGGGGCATAGGTGAGGTGAGGCCCGGTTGTGTCGAGAATCGTGTAGTCGTCACCGCGACGAAGGGCCACGGTGACTGCGCCGGTGATCGCTGAGCCGACCCACTTCTGCAGTGGCTCTCGGAGCATCAGCGACTGCGGATCGAACCAGCGGCCCTCGTACATGAGGCGTCCGAGGCGGCGGCCGAGGGTTTTGTAGTTCTCGATGGTGCCCTCGTTGTGGATCGCCGTGACGAGGCGCTCGTACGCGAGGTGCAGCAGCGCCATGCCCGGAGCCTCGTAGATACCGCGACTCTTGGCTTCAATGATGCGATTTTCGATCTGGTCACACATGCCGAGGCCATGGCGACCGCCGATCGCGTTCGCCTCGGTCACGAGCGCAACGCGATCAGTGAAGCGCACCCCGTTAAGCGCGACCGGCCAACCCTTCTCGAACTCGACACATACCGTCTCGGTCTCGATCTTCACCGTCGGATCGACGAACTTCACGCCCATGATCGGCTCGACGATGTCGATGCCGTTGGCCAAGAACTCAAGGTCCTTCGCTTCGTGGGTCGCGCCCCAGATGTTGGCGTCGGTTGAGTACGCCTTTTCGACCGACGACCGATACGGGAGGTTACGGGCCAGCAACCACTCGCTCATTTCCTTGCGTCCGCCGAGTTCGTCGACGAACGTCTGGTCAAGCCACGGTTTGTAGATCCGAAGGTTCGGGTTGACGAGAAGCCCGTAGCGATAGAACCGCTCAATGTCGTTGCCCTTGTAGGTCGAGCCGTCCCCCCAGACGTCGACCCCGTCGGACTTCATCGCCCGTACCAGCAACGTGCCGGTTACCGCCCGACCGAGCGGGGTGGTGTTGAAGTACGTCCTGCCTGCCGTCGTGATGTGGAACGCCCCGCACTGCAACGCCACGAGGCCTTCATGGACGAGATCCTCCCGGCAATCCACGAGACGGGCTGATTCGGCTCCGTAGACGCGCGCTCGGCGAAGCACATCGTCGAGGTCAGGCTCGTCGGGTTGTCCGAGATCAGCGGTGTACGTATAGGGAATCGCTCCCTTCTCTCGCATCCAGGCCACCGCCGCCGAGGTATCGAGACCCCCTGAGAACGCAATTCCGACCCGTTCGCCCACGGGGAGCGCCATCAACACCTTCGACATAAGGGACCCAGCGTAGTTGGCTGCCCCTTCACCAATCGTTGACGAAATGGCCTTGTGCGACCCTCGCCGACCAGACCTGCGCGTAATCTCTCCCCCGTGACTTCGGGCAACACGCTGTGGCATGGCCGCTTCGACGAAGGGCCGGCGAAGGAACTACTGGCCTTCACCGAAAGCCTCTCGTTCGATCGTCGGATGTGGCCCGATGACCTCGTTGGTTCGCGGGCTCACGTGAGGATGCTCGGACACGTTGGGATCCTCGCGCCCGAAGAGGTCGACGCAATTGTGGAGGGCCTCGACGCCGTCGGCGTCGAACTGGCCGAGAACCGTTTCGTCTTCGTCGAGAGCGATGAGGATGTGCACACCGCAGTTGAGCGTCGAGTCACCGA
>JANLQX010000463.1:0-1653 GCA_031368095.1 Actinomycetes bacterium
CCGATGTTGCGGGTGCGCTCGAGTGGAAACTCGCGGGCCATATCTATACCTATCAGTCGGGTGGAGGGGAAGGGTCAGGCTGTCAAGGAACGGCGGTACGACGGTTTTCGAACCGGATCGTTACCAGCGGTAGTGGGCGAAGGCCTTATTGCCTTCAGCGGTCTTTTGCACGTCGTCACGCTTCTTCACCGATGCACCAACACCGTTGTTGGCGTCGAGCAGCTCGGCGGCGAGACGCTCGGCCATGCTGCGCTCACGGCGCTTGCGGGCGTTCTCGACCAACCAACGAATCGCCAGGGTGTTGGCGCGGCGTGGTTTGACTTCGATCGGCACCTGGTAGGTGGCGCCACCGACGCGGCGACTCTTCACTTCAAGGGCCGGACGGACGTTGTCCATGGCGCGCTTGAGAACGGCGAGCGGCTCAGCCTGGGCCTTCTCAGAAGCCTTGGACATGGCGTCGTACACGATCTTTTCGGCCGTTGAGCGCTTGCCTTCAAGCAGCACCTTATTGACCACGTTCGAGACGAGGACCGAGTTGTAGACCGGATCCGGGAGGATCTCACGGCGTGGGGCAGGACCCTTGCGAGGCATGGCGGTTGCGTTCCTTGTTCTTCGTTGGTCTCAGACGACGGTCGCGTTGGCGCCGGTCACGGCTTCTTCGCGCCGTAGCGCGAACGGGCTTGCTTACGGTTCTTCACGCCAGCGGCGTCGAGAGTGCCGCGGATGATCTTGTATCGCACGCCCGGGAGATCCTTCACACGACCACCGCGGACGAGCACGATGGAGTGCTCCTGCAGGTTGAGCCCTTCGCCCGGAATGTACGCAGTGACTTCCACACCCGAGTTCAGCCGCACGCGGGCAACCTTTCGAAGCGCCGAGTTCGGCTTCTTCGGCGTGGTTGTGTACACGCGGGTGCATACGCCTCGGCGCTGCGGCGAACCCTTCAGGGCCGGGGTCTTGGACTTGTCGACTTTGGACTCGCGTCCTTTGCGGACCAGCTGCTGAATGGTGGGCACAGATACCTCGGAAACGTTGCTGCTGGCGGGTGAGACGGTGACTGCAGGCGCCCGATCCGGACGCGCAAGGCAGGAAATTCTAGCGGACCCACGCAGGGCCCAGAACCGCCGTCCCCGATGCCGGGGACGGCGGAACAAACTCAGGCGTCGCGGCCACCAAGGACCCGAAGAGCTTCCGCCCGACGGGACTCAGCTTCGGCTTCCTCGTTCACCATCGACGTCAGAACTGACTCATCGAAGGTGGCCGTCGGCAGTTCGGCATTGATGCCGGCCAACCATGCCGCGAGGCTCTCCGGGCTTTCGGCGGCGGTACCCGCCATAGCCACGGCCCCCTCGACGACCATTTCGACGTCGCGGTAGCGCGGCATACCGGTTCCGGCCGGAATCAGCTTGCCGATGATGATGTTTTCCTTCAGGCCGAGAAGGCTGTCGCTACGGCCTTCGATGGCGGCTTCGGTGAGCACTCTCGTCGTCTCCTGGAAGGAGGCGGCGGACAACCACGACTCCGTGGCCAGCGATGCCTTGGTGATACCCATGAGCTCGGGGCGCCCTTCCGCCGGACCCTTGCCCTCGTCACGAAGCTGACGGTTGATGATCGAGAAGATGCGGGCATCGACGCGCTCACCTGGCAAGAACG
>JANLQX010000482.1:0-1644 GCA_031368095.1 Actinomycetes bacterium
GCGCTGCCGCGCTCGCTGTCGCACGTCACCACCCGGCCCGTTACGCCGCGATCGCTGGCAGCGACGGCCGCTGGCTCGAGGTTCACCTCGACGGTCACACCACGCTCAGCCCACCGTCGGGCGACACCGCAGGTTGGCCCGCAACGGTGACACGAGCACTCGGGCGATTCGCCCCATCCCCACTGCATGCTCAACGAGGCTCCCCATGACCACAACCACCATCGAGGCGGTCGTCGAGATCGACCTCGGCCACCTCGCGCCACACCCGCGCAACGTCCGACGCTCGCTCGGCGACCTCAAAGACCTGACCCGCTCGATTCGCGACCGAGGCATCGAGACACCGCTCGTCGTGATGCCGGCCGACGGTGCCGGCGTGCATCACATCGTCGCCGGCCATCGCCGTCGAGCCGCCGCCGCGACCGCCGGTCTGGTCACGGTGCCGTGTCTGGTGCGTGACTTCAACGACGAGGCCGACGTGGTGCTGGCGATGATCGCCGAGAACACCCAACGCTCCGACGGGCTGAACATCGTTGACGAAGCCCAGGCGCTCGCCGCCGTCATCGACCTGCGCGGCGGCACGGTATCGGCCCGCAAGCTCGCCGCCGCGGTCGGCCACAGCGAAGGATGGGTCCGCACCCGCCTCGCCCTGCTCTGCCTCCCCGACACCGCCCTCGACGCTCTGCATGCCGCCAGGATCAGTCTCGACGTCGCCACGGCGCTCACCGCCGCCGTCGACCACCCTGACCTGATCGACCAACTCGTCACTCAACGAGGTCTGTCGGTCTGGCACGTCGAGTCCGCGCACCGCAAGTTGCTCGCTGACCTCGCCGTGTCCGAAGCCGGAGCCCGCATCGAGGCGACCGGAACCGTCGCCGTTGGCGAGGGCGAATGGCGGGCCAACCAGACGGCATGGAAGACCCTCGACGACCTCGGCCTCGACACCGAAGCCCACCGTAGCGAGTCATGTCACGCCGTCGTCGTCAAGGCCCGCTATGACGGAACCGTGGTCGAGATCCCGGCCTGCACCGAGCCACGCCGCCACCGAGGACGCAAGCCCGACAGCGAACTCGTCGTCACACCGACGGAACCGTCCGAGGCAGACCAAGCAGCCACCGTTGACCGGCGAGAGCGCCGCCACGCCACCCAGAGCCGCACCGAATGGATCAGCGAACGACTCCGCGTAGGACGCCCTCCAGCGATGGCAGACGCCTTCCCGCTAGCGATAGCCACATGGATCGACAGCGCCCCGTACGCGGCCGCACAGAAGGCTGCAACGTTGCTCGGCATCGAGCAACCGGCCAGCGGCTACGTCAACTACGCGGCCCTGCTCCACGATCATCTCGCCGCCGACCCGAAGCGATTCACCACCGTTGCCGTTGCGCTCGTCGCCGCCACCGCGGAAGAACGCGCCCGACAGTCCCCCGCCTCGACTGTTGTTGTCCGCTACTTCGACGCGATCGAACGCCTCGGCTACCAGCCGACCGATTGGGAACACACCCAGCGCCTCACCACCGCAGCCTGACCCCCACACCGTCAACCCAGTCCGTCGTCGAAGGCCCGAAACCCCACCCGGTGGGGGCATCTCGCGCACCCCGTCATCCAAAAGAATAAGCAAAATTGTGCACAGCAGCACCAAAGGTGCCC
>JANLQX010000021.1:0-28997 GCA_031368095.1 Actinomycetes bacterium
GTGATGTCGGCCAGCAACGAGAAGCCGTCTTCCAGGTCACCGTTCGGACCGGGTTCGCCGTGCGCATTGCGAATATTTACGGTGGAATCGAGCCGAAGTCCGTCAAGGTGATATTCGTCGATCCACATCGAGGCGTTGTCGATGATGAACGACCGAACCTCGGGTCGCCCGTAATCCGGACGGGTGTCACCCCAAGGAGTCTTCCCTCGCCAGTCGTTATAGAAGTAGATTCCCCCACCGTCATTTTCTGACCAACCATCGAAACGCCAGAGGTCCAGGTCGCTCGGACCGAAATGGTTGTAGACCAGATCGAGCAGCACGGCGATACCGCGCGAATGGGCTGCATCGACAAGCCGGCGAAGGGCATTCGGACCGCCGAGGCTCGACTCGACGGCATAGGGAAGGGCAGGGTTGTAGCCCCACGACTGGTCGCCTGCGAACTCGGCCACCGGCATCAGCTCAATGACGTTGACCCCGATATCACGGAGATCATCAAGCTTGGTGATCACGTCGTCGAGAGTGCCAGCAAACGTTCCCGGATGAAGCTCGTACATGACCCAGTTCGACATCGGTGGAGCAACGAATTGCTGGTCCGTCCATACGAATTGATCGTCGGTCACCATCGATCTCCCGACGGATGACGTTGCCGTGCGCCCACGAGGGTCGAGTCGATCGTGAACTTCGCCGCCACGCTCGATCCGAAACATGTATTCCGCTCCGGCAGCCACATGTGCGACGACGTTCCAGTGGCCTCCGTCCTTGGTCATCTCGATCTGTGTCTCTGGATCGAATGTGAGGAGGCTCACGTTGTCTGCCATCGGGGCCCATACAGAAAATTCCACGGCCCACATGTGCCCTCCCTTCTTCTCCGTTAAACGTCAGAATCGACGAAGTGGATTCCGGTCTGTCCGGGAAGGCAAGGGCCTCGCCCTCTCTTGTCGCCAAACGTCCGATTGCTGATCGAGTCGGCTCGGCCCGTGCTGGGTCAGCTCAGTTTGTTGGGTCGGGAAAATCGCGCTCGTGCAACTGAACTGACCCAGAACACGCAGCTGACCGAGGAACGGTTGACCCGGGGACGCGGAACGTCAACCATCCCCGCATACGCCGCATTGTGGTGGGCCGAGGCAGAGATGCAGCCGATGTTCCGAGGATCAGCACCCCGGGGCCAGCCGAGCTCACCGACTTCGCCGTTCATGCGTCGAAGCGAGCGTCGTTCACGGGAAAGGCCCCGGCACTATCACGCCGATAGCAATGAGGGCCGGGGGGCAGACTCATGTGATTGACCAGGTAGGGTCCCTTGATGCGTCCGAAGGCCACAACCGTCGATCGCTGGCGGGCCGTAGCCCGCGTCGTGCTCGCAGCCATCCTTCTCACGGCCGGGATCGGTCATCTGACCTGGGCCCGAACGGCCTTTCGAGCACAGGTGCCGGGATGGGTTCCGGTCGACACCGATGCCGTCGTGCTCGTGTCCGGCGTGGTGGAGATCGCGTTGGGAATGGCTCTACTACGACTACGTAGCAAATGGACAGGACGAATTGTGGGCGCGTTTTTTGTTGCCGTATTCCCCGGCAACATCTCACAGCTGGTAAGCCACAAAGACGCATTCGGTCTTGATTCGGACACGCGACGAGCGGTCAGGCTGCTCTTCCAGCCGGTGCTCGTTGCATGGGCCATTTGGTCGACCGCCGATCGAACGCCGCCAAAGTAGGCGGTTGGGTCGGTTGGGCCGGATTCAAGTCACGGCGCGGCCGCGGTACGGTGCCGAGATGGCTTACTGGTACAACGTCCTTACCCGCAGTGTCGAGACCGATGAGAACCGCAGCGGGGCCAACGACCTCCTCGGTCCCTTCGCCACCCGGCACGATGCCGAGAACGCCCTTGCTACGTCGGAGGCCCACGGCCTCGCCGCTGAGGCCTCAGACGCAGCGTGGAACCAAGATGATGCATCCGAAGATTCCGAAGAATCCTAGGTGCGCTTAGGAGTTTGACTTTCTGCCCGTCCGTTCGACCGGCGCTGTCCGAGGAGGGTGAGGACAAGGCCCGAAAGGATGAGCGCGAGCGCGGCGAGAGCAGTTGGCGTTGCCGAGGCCCCGGTGTATGCCGGAGTCGCGTTCGTCGTCGACGGCGCCGGCACAACCGCAGCAGGGACTTCCGGCACCGCCTGGGTCGCAACGAACGGTAGCGACGTCGTCGAAGAAGGCGGAAGTGTCGACGTGGTCGACGTGGTCGACGTGGTCGACGTGGTCGGCGGAACGGTCGGCGGCGGAACGGTGCTTGGCGGCACGGTCATCGGCGGGACCGTCGCGGTAGGGCAAATCGGCACGCCGGCCGCGTCGTACGTCAGTGCGGTCGGGCACACGACGCTGGCGGGCACCGTGGTCGATGTCGTCGAACACACGGTGGCCGCCGAGACGCATCCCCCCGGCACAACTGTCGTGGTCGTCGTGGTCGTCGCTGGCGCGGTTGGGCAACTGGACAGCGAACCGCAGCCGACTGCTGCGCTTTCAATCATCCGAATCGCGTTGTTCCCCATGTCGGCCACAAAGACGTTCCCAGCCGGATCCGTCGTCAGCCCGATGAGATCTTGGAACTGTGCCACGGAAGGCGCTCCGTCGACGTTTCCCGAGCTGCCGTTCCCGGCGATGTCGGTAACAACTCCGGCTGTCGTGATTTTACGAACCCGATACGCAAAGCGATCGCCAACATAGAGGTTTCCAGCGGCATCAATGGCGAGCGCTTGGGGGAACTTGAATGCTGCCGCCAACCCTGTGCCGTTGGTGTGTGCCGACAGTCCTGAACCGGCGAACGTTGAGACCAGACCGGACGAAGTGATTTTACGTATTCGGTAGTTTCGGACGTCAGTGATGAAGAGATTGTCGGACGAGTCGATAACCACGGCCTGCGCCGAGTAGAACATCGCCGCGGTGCCCTGACCCTCGGCGAAGCCGATGGTTCCCGAGCCGGCGAAGGTCGAAACGAGGCCCGCCGGGGTGATTTTGCGGATGGTCGAATCGCCGGCGTTGGAGGTATCGACGAGGAAGACGTTTCCCGCTCCGTCGAGGGCAATACCGTTCGGCCCAACGAACGACGCCAACGAGCCGAGCCCGTCTACTGTCCCGCCGGTGCCGGATCCGGCCAACGTTGAAACAAGACCTGCCGGGGTGATCTTGCGGATGGTCAGGTTCTGTCGATCACTGACGTACAGCGTGTTCGCCGGATCGATGGCGAGCGCGAAAGGACCGTTGAACGAAGCCGCCGCACCCATGCCATCAGCGTTGCCGGGTACTACCGATCCAGCGAAGGTGGAGACGATTCCACCCGGCGCAATCTTGCGAATCACATTGTTGCCCTGATCCGCGACGAAGAGATTGCCGAAGCTGTCGCTGACCACGCCAGACGGCGAAGCAAAGGTCGCCGTTGACCCAGGCCCGTCGGCCGAACCGGTCAGTCCGGTCCCCGCAACAGTGGATACGTCACCTGTCGCGGCAGTGGCCCGATCAGTGCCGGCGAAAAGGCCAAGAACGACGATGGCCATCATCGCCGTCGTTCGTAGGATGCGGCGTTTCGACATCGGAATCCGTTCGTTGGTTCCACGTCTATTAACGTGGGTGCCATCATCGCGATGGCACCCATAACACGGTACGAATCAGGATTGGAAAACAAATGAGTGGCGTGTACTCATTTGTTCGAAGACAACGAATCAGATCCTGATCCGGCGGAAGCGCACTTTCCGATACTGGGCGGAATGGACCGACGGCTCGACAGGCCAGCCGGTGACAGCGAGTCCACGTAACTATCGGTCCAGTCCGCGCACCATCGGAGTTTTCGGGCGGCCAACACGTTCACGGGTGGAGGGTAGTGATTGCCAAGCTCGAGGAGATGAGTAGTCGCCACTCATTGACTCCGAGTGGCTCCCTTTGACTCTCCGCGTTCCAACAGCGGAGGTCATTCGTGGAGCGAGTCTCGAAGTTCCTGACGAGCGGAGATCCCGAGCTTGACGAACACTTTGGACAGGTGGTTCTCGACGGTGCGAGCAGAAAGAAAGAGGCGCTCGCTGATTTCCCGATTCGAAACTCCGGCTGCCGCCAGATACGCAACCTCGCGCTCGCGAGACGTCAAGGGCGTGGGAATAGAGGCACCTGACAGGTCTGGCAGCGGAACCAGATCGGTTTCGGCCAGTATCTCGGCGGCTCGATGAGCGCTCGCATTGGCTCGGCGGGCGTCGCCCCGACGACGAAACGAGCCAGAAGCATGGAGAGAGGCCTCGGCGGCCAGGACACGAACACCGAGGTCACCAAATCGCGCACTGCACTCGTCGAGTTGCTCAGCGTCGTCGGCAACGAGTGCGGACGCGTGAAACGACCTGGCGTGGATAAGCGCGTTCTCGCAACCGGCGGCGAGCACCCGCAGTCCGGGCGCGGCAGAAACAAACATTCCCAGCCGCACGAGTTCATGCAGCATCCACGCTTCTCCGATCACGCTTCCGCCAGAGGCCGCCGCGTCGACCCCTCGTCGAAGTTCGGCACACGCCGAACCGAAATCGCCTGTCCCCGCGAGAACCGCGGCGCGAGCCGCACACACGTTCAGCTCAAAGGATCCAATTCGCGAAGTTTCGGCGTCGGACCGGGCCATTGCGACCTGCGCCCCGTTCGAGTCCCCAAGTCGAGCCCTCGCCGTGGCAATTCCGGCCCACGCCATCGACACCTGGCCGCGGAATTGGCCCCGCATTGCGTCGCCCAACGCCGTTTCGAAGTGGCGCAGCGCTTCGACCCCCCGGCCACGCGTCAGGCAGGCATCGCCGGCGACGAGTTGGCACCAGACGAGACTCACCACGACACCGTCTGCGGATGCATGGTCGTACGCCGCCCGAGCCCGCGAGAGCGCCTCATCCGGAGATCCGGCGTGGAGCAAGGCAAAGGCGCCGTTCGCAGCATGAATGCTCGGATGTGGCAACAGCATCGGCTGTTGACAATCGGCATACATCGAAAGGGCACGATCGGCGTCGGCGAGACCTTCGGCCGAACGACCAACGAGGGTGAGCGCCATGGAACGAGTAACCGAGATCTGACAGAAAGCAACAGGATCGTCGAGCGACGGCAAGTAGTCCAGAAGTTGGATCCCGAGCGCTGGGTTCCCGCCGAATGTGGCGAGCGAAGCGCGGTGAGCGAACAGTGCGCCGATGCACTCCGGTCGGGTGAGTCGCGTGCTGAGGTCCTCCACCACCACTTCGGTCGCCCGATCATCGGCGAGGCCCCAGAACAACGCCGTGAGCAACTGTCCGCCCACCTCAGCGATCTCTCGCTCATCCCCGGTGCGAGCCAATGACGAACGCAACACTGCGACCGATTCATCGAACCGCCCAGTCTCGTAGAGAGCCTCGCCAAGCACGAGACCGAGCGCCGCACTCGGCTGTTCATCGAACGCGGCCTGTGCCAACTTGGCCGTAAGAACAAAGTCATGTGCGTAGCGGGCCAAACGAGCACCGCGTTCGAGAGCCAGAGGGTCTCCCCCCGCGCCCGCATCAAGGCGGAGCACCGCCACTCGCAGCAGATCTTCAGCGCCAGACTGGAGAACCTCCAGCGCGTTTGCGAGTTCGATACGCAGCGACCGAAGACGAAGCTTCGAAATACGACGAAGCACTTCCTCCCCGAAAAGGGGATGGGCAAACACGACCTCTGGCTGCCGACGTCGTCCGAGGGGCCCCACCGCGCCGACCGGGTCCAGTACCGAGAACAGCCCCGATTCCTCGAGGCCAATCAAATCGGCATCGCCGGCAAGCATTTCCAACGTCTCCAGGCTTAAGCGCCCAGCAACGGCAAGGAGCGCAATGGCCTGCTGGTCGCCCGCCGAGACATTCGTCAGACGGGCCGCCAAAACCTCTCGAAGTCGACTGCTCGGCGTGAGCGCGCCAACGAGAGTCCACACTCCTTCGACCATGACCAGCGAGCCGGACCGAACCGCTCCGAGGACAAGTTCGCGCAGATAGAGCATGCTTCCGGCGGCGTGGACGCTGAGTGAAGCAAGAGCAGCGTGTTCCATGGGGCCGCCCAGCACCGTCGAGAGAAGTACGGCGATTTCGGCGTTGGCGATCTCACCAATATCGACCCTCACCGACTCGCCGCTTCGGAGGCCGGCGGCAAGCGCGTCCGGCACGTCCTCGCCGGACCGCATCGTGGCGACGACCAGCGCGTCGCGGTTCGAGATCAACGCCGAAATGACCGTCGCTGACATCGAATCGAGCAGGTGAGCGTCGTCAACGAAGAGCAGTACCCCGCCCGGAGCATGTTCGCGAACCGACGACTGCACCACACGCACCAGGAGGGCCGCCTCGTTGGCGGCGTCGCGTGCGATCGGGCCATCGATCGCCCCGATGATTGGATCGGGCAACAGGTGCGCGACGGCGGCAAACGGCACGCCAGCAGCAGTAGCCGTACCAATGACGCGAAGTGTGGCGATGCCTCGCTCCTCGGCGCGTCGACGAAGCTCGGAGGCGAGACGTGTCTTTCCCACGCCAGCCGGTCCGATCAAAAACACTGCGCTTTGGCCAGCAACGTCGAAGAGATCTTCAATCGCCGTCGTCTCCGGCTCCCGTCCGGCAAACGGCCAGATCGCCTGCAACCGACTCATGAACTCCGCTGGGGAGAGCGCGTTCGGGCGGCCCGACGAGGGTGGCATCAGGTGTGGATTGGATGCCATCGCTGGACGATAGCGGGTCGCTCTGGTCTCCCCCCTGACTCTCAGTCAAGGGTGCACGGCGCGATTGGTCCGGTTGGACCGGAGGAGAACAGGGGGAAGCAGAAGCCCACGACTCAGCCCGGGCGGACAACCATTGCGCGAAGGAGCACGGTGTTGTCGGTGAATAGGTCCGCACCCCAGACGAACTTGGCTGACGGCGACCAGGTAATGGTGTTGTAGCCATCCTTCGGGCCGACGGCCGCCTCGGTCCATTCGGTGGCGGGCGTCCATGTTCTGTCATCAAACCCCACGCCTGTCCATCCCGATGGTGCCGGCTTCGATGCGAAACGGCATGTGGTGTCCGGGTCGGAGTCCTTCTCGCAGGCAGTGTTCAACGGGGCACGATGGATCACCAACGTCTGCCACCCAGCGTTAGTGACGGCCACTATTTTCCCGGTAGACGTATCGGTGATTTGGGCGATGATCCCACCGTCGCCCATCTGCTGATTGGGCTTGCCGATGTATTCGAGTCCGGAGTCGGTCTGCTTGTGGTCCCTGGCCTCGACCGCGAGCGTGAGCGGGTAGGAGGCCGAGAACGTAATCGTCTCAGCATTGAACGATCGTTCCGTCGCTATGGGCACCGAGTCTTCCCCGACGAACTTGCCATTTACGTATAGCGAAAACCAGTTGTCGGCCCAGACCTGTGCCGTGAAGATCGTTGATCCGGGGACTGGCGACGCAGCTGTAGTGGCCGAAGGAGCGATTGTGAGGGTTGTTGCCGTCCGCGTCCGCTTCTTCGACGACTTTTTCACCGCCGCTGTTGAGGTGCCCGAACCGAGAGCGAGCGCAAGAGCAATGAGGAACGCAAGAGATGCCAGTAAGCGTCGTTGATGAGTCATGGAGCGAGCTTCACGGGCCAAGCTCAGAAAGGGCTGAACAAGCTGTTCGGAACTGCTTTCCTGTCCTGAGGTATTCGCAAGGTTGATCCGTCAGTGTCGGAGACCATGATCAGCTCGCACTCCCCTCACCACCTCCATCATCACGACGACGGGCATCATCATGGCCCGACCGGTGATCGCGTCGAGGTCTCCCGTCGGCAGATGCTGTACCTTCTTGGCTCAGGAGCGCTAGCGGCTGCGCTTTCTCCAGGCCTGACCGCCGATGCGGCATCCAAGAGCAAGGCGAAAAGAACGAGCGCAAAAACGAAGCCGACGACAAAGGTCACCGTTCCAACGACGGCCGTCATTGGGTCAGTCGGAGCGATCGATCCGTGGTCGATCTTCCCCAAGACGGTCCACGCCATCCGGAGCGCAACGGAGCTCATCGTCGAGTCCAACGGCATGCCAGAGCATCAGATGATGGTGGGCATCACCAGTTGGCAACAGCAGGTCCCGCTTCCGCAGCCGTACGCCGGGACGAATGCGTGGCATATCCCGCTCAAGGGGGCACTGGCCGACACTCCGATATCAGCAAAGACCGCATTATTTCGCGGGGCAATCGCTCTCGCCATCAATGGCGTTCCCATCTTCAATGCTCTCAACAATCGAGGTGAGGACTCGTTCTTGATCGGCGAGCTTGACCAGTGGGGTGGGCACTGCGGTCGTGCCGACGATTACCACTACCACGCCGCTCCGCTGCACCTCGGAAAGATCGGCGGAGCGGCCACTCCCATCGCCGTCGCCCTCGACGGGTTCCCCATCTATGGCCTCACCGAACCCGACGGTTCGCCGGTCCGAACCCTTGATCAGTACAACGGCCACACCGATGCAGCCGACACGTATCACTACCACTCAACCCTCACCTACCCCTATATCAATGGGGGCATGCGAGGAAAGATCCAGGTAGTCGGCGATCAGGTCGACCCACAACCTGCGCTCAAACCAATCCGACCGGCGGGGCAACCGTTGCGGGGAGCGTCCATCACGTCGTTCGCGCTCACCGGCACGAACACCTACAGACTTGAGTATGCGGTTTCCGTCGCGACCTATCGCATCGACTACTCCCTGACATCGTCCGGATACACGTTCACCTTTACCGATCCATCGGGCTCTGTCCGTACTGAGTCATACGCGCGCTGAGGATCATGAGTGAAGTCGGTAACGACGAAAACAGGACTGAGATCGGAAGCCCCAGTTGCTTCTAGTTCCAGAAGAAACTTCCGATTTTCTCTTCGGCGGTGCCCGAATTGTCATACCCCCTTCGTCAGAATGGGAGGTATGAGTACAACAGTTTGGGATGAGGTGAAGATCCCTACGAGCGATCCATCGATCACTACCCGCGTGCACGCCGCTGTTGCGCTTCGTCAGCTGGAACGACTCCGCCGCGAGGTCGACGCGGCGTCCGCAACCGTCACCATCGTGCTCGGCGCCAACAGTCGAGACACCGCCGCCGAAATCAGCCGGGCAACCGGAAAGTCGAACCGTCAAGCTCGCCGTGATGCTCGAACAGCGCAAGCAATCGAGTCGCTTCCAGCCGCTGGCGCGGCACTCGCAAGAGGGGAAGTATCGGCCGAACACGTGGCCATGCTCCATCCGTTGTTGGGACTCCCCGGCGTCGAAGGCCTCGTGAAGAAGGCGACTGAATCAACGGTCGACGAGTTTCGCGAGACCGTGCAGCAGTTCGAACTCGAAGCTCGCGGCGATGAGGGCATGGGCGACAAGCAGCGGAAGCGGCGAATGCTGCGGTTCTTTGATGCCGACCTCGGCATGATTGGGATGTCCGGTTTGCTGCCTCCGATCGAAGGAGCTCAGCTTCGGGCTGAGCTCGAGGCCATCGCCGACCGTGCCTACCGGGTAAAGCATCCCGATCGCGCCGAGGCAAGGGGCGCACACGAGGAGGAACCTCTCGCTGCCAGACTCGCCGATGCGCTCCTATCGCTCGTGCGAGTCGCCGCCGAAGAAGCACAAACATCCTCGACCAAGTCGTCAAGCACTCGACCTTCTGTGGTCATGACTCTGTCGCTCGATGACCACACAGCTCGGATCGTCGGCCAAGGCCCGGTGCCGTTCAGCGACGCGATGCGCCTGGCGACCTCGGGAAATGTCGACCTTTATGGCGCATTGCTCGGTATGAACGGCGAAATCCTCAACCTCGGGCGTGATCGCCGGTTCCCCACGTTGCTGCAACGACTTGCTGTGGTGATTCGCGACCAAAAATGCCAATACCCGGGATGCGACTCACCACATACCCGGACCGAAGTCCATCACGTCGTCGAATACGACGACGGCGGACGGACCGTCGTGTGGAATCTCACCCTCCTCTGCGACCCCCACCACCACTTCGTGCACGACAACAACCTGGCTGTGGACCGACAACCCGGCCAACCGACGGCAATCCGAAGGAAATCCGACGGATCGCTCTACGCCGGTCCTTAACCGACGTGGATCTCGCTTGGGAACAGAAGCATCTTCCGAGGCAAACGCACGTTCGTAAAGGCTTGCTAGTCTCAATTTATGAGTCTTGGCGTTCAAGCGTCCCTGTGGTCCATTGACCAGTCGGCAGCGTCGCCCGAGCACGGCGGCGCGCCGTTCCACGACCTCCACCGAACGGAGCGGACGCAGCTGGGCGCCGGCGCGTGGATCGACGTGAATCGTGGTTGGATGCGCAACGGCTTTGACCTGATCGATGGCCTTCTCGCCATGAACGACTGGCGGGCCGAGCAACGACAGATGTACGACAGGGTCGTTGCCGTGCCAAGACTGTTACGTCTGTATGGCTCAGGCGTTGTGGTTCCGTGGGCACCGCTCGTGGAGGCTCGCTCACTGCTCTCGGACCACTACCACGGGACGCTCGGCGAAGGCCTGGTAAGCACCGGCATGTGCCTCTACCGAAATGGGCGGGACAGCGTTGCCTGGCATGGCGACACGATCGGTCGTGGTGCCACCCACGACACGATCGTGGCCATCCTCTCGTTGGGTGCGTCACGCACGTTTGCGCTCCGGCCACGCGGTGGAGGCGCGTCGATCCGTTTCCGCCTCGACCATGGCGATCTGATCGTCATGGGCGGGAGTTGCCAGCGCACGTGGGAGCACGCAATCCCGAAAACGGCCCGGACCACCGGACCACGTGTGTCAATCCAATTCCGAGCCGCCGGCGTCGCCTAGTGGGGACCCTTGTGTTCGAAAAGGCTCGGTCGACGACGGCAAGGACCGCACTCAGTCGGACGTAGTTGCGTCGCAAGATCGTCTTACCACACGAGCGCTTGAAGGCGAGTCTGCACGAGCGCCGCCATGTCGGCGAGCGAATGTGACGACGTGGGGACCGGTGCGGAGCGGCTCGGGTCGAGCTCCGTCCGAGTCGCTCGGTAATTACCAGCTGCTACGGCGAACGGCTCTCCAGGCCATTCGTGCGCAGATATCCGAGCATCGCGATGGCGAAACGGCCGCGCGCGACGCCGAATCCCCTAGCGGGATCGGCGTTGGTTCGCCGCACGTTTCAGGAGGCTTTAACCCGGGCAACTATCGGTCATGGATTTGCACGATGGAACGCCGTTCTGGCCCAAGCGCGATGGACTTCCCACCGTGCACGGACGCCTCCGGACTGACGAGGCATGCGATGTGGTCGTGGTTGGTGGCGGCATCACCGGCGCGCTTAGTGCGTTGGAATTGACCAAGCGGGGAGCCGACGTGGTTGTCCTCGATCGACGCGAGGCTGGCGGAGGCAGTACCTCGGCGAGCACCGCCATGCTGCAGTACGAGATCGACGAACTCCTTGTTGACCTGACCAAGGCGATCGGCCTCGAACGAGCAACCACGGCCTATCGCGAATGTGCTCGGGGGATCGACCTCGTCGAGCGTGCCACGCAGGACATCGGCGAGAACTGCGCCTTCCGCCGTTCACCGAGCCTCTTCATGGCCATCAAGTCGCGTGATCTGAAAACGGTGGCGAGCGAGATGGAGGCACGAGAAGCGGCGGGGTTCGCCGTGCGATGGCTCGATGAAGACGAATTGCGCAGTCGTTGGGGCCTTGTTGCGCTCGCCGCCGTTGAATCCGAAATCGGCGGCTCGATCGATCCGTACCTCCTGTGTCACCACGCGTTGAGAACCATCGCCAATCGAGGTGGTCGCGTCTATGGGCGCACGGAAGCAGTCGACTTCGATTTCAGTGCACGTCGCGTGACGATCACGACCAACACCGGAGCCCAGGTGCGCGCCAAACACGCGGTCTTTGCGACCGGATACGAAATCGAGAAGCTCCTTCCCGAGCTTCCCTTTGCGCTCCACTCCTCATTCGCTCTCGTCACTCAACCAATCCCCTCGTTGACCCGCCGCTACCCGAACGGCATGTTGTTCTGGGATTACGACGATCCGTACCTCTACGGCCGGACCACCGACGACGCCCGTATCCTCATCGGTGGGAAGGACGAGAACTACCGTGACCCTCTCCGTCGCCGACGCGCTCTCCCGACGAAAGCCCGATCACTGATGGGTGATCTCGCCCGTCGACTCCCGGAGCTCGACGACGTCGAATTCGGCTATTCCTGGTGCGGCACGTTCGCCGAAACTCCCGACGGCTTGGCGTATCTCGGAAGTCACCCGACGTATCCCAGGTGCCAGTTCGCGCTGGGCTTCGGGGGTAACGGAATCACGTACAGCGCACTCGGGGCTCAGTACATCGCCGATGCGCTTATTGGTGGAAGCGCGCCTCCGGAGCAGGCGATCTTCCGCCTCGACCGTTCCATCGTCCGTCCCAGCTAATGGTCGTCGCCGGATCACCGCTTCGTCAACACGAACCGGAATCGAAAGGTCAGGTCGCCGGTGGTGACTTCAATGTCCTTGAATCCTCCATTCGCCGGGAGTAGGAGTCCCACGCTCGCCTTGTGCAGCGCCAGCCCCGGTGCGACGCCGCCGAGGGTCACCTCGATGCTCGGTGCGTCCTTCACGGCCGTGCACTTTTTGGACTGTGCCCCAGCCGCGACAACACCAGTGACGGACAGGCCGATCATCCCTTCCGGAATGGGCGGTAGCCGTTCTAGCTGGACGAGCGACGGGGCGTCGCCTGGACCGTCGCTCGGGGCCGAAATCTCCAGCAAGTCTTGGACCGGGTCGGCCACGACCATGTTGTACGTGACGGGTCCTTGAAGGTTGCAGTCGTTCGGACCTTCCAAGATTGAGCTGCCGCGCCCAGTTCCCTTGCCGAGCCACACCGATTTCCCGTCAACCTTCGCCCTGGACATGGTCATCTTCGGAGCGGTGATGGTACCCGACTCCACTATGGCACCGAGTTTCAGCGAGAAGTTTCCTTCGACGGACAGCTCATAGCGGCTGGAGGCGAGGGTAAACATCTTCGATTTCGATCTGCCCTTCGCCTCCGCCGAGAGGCCGGTTCCACCGAGAAGCGACACCGTTGACAACACCGTCACGGCGCAGGCCGACAGCATCACTCGTTTCGGCCGTCGCCTCGGCATGGCCCCACCGTTGTGCTCCCGGGCGATGGCGTTTGGCCGTTCGTCGATGCGAGAGGTGTTCATGAATGACATCCTGCGGTTCGGGATCAGTCTTCGATAGGGGGAAAACCCCCCTCTTTCGGAGCGGCCGGTAGATTTGGGCCATGGTGCGGGGAACGCGGAACTCAAGAACGGGCCTCGCAGCACTCGTCGGCAGGCAAGAAGAGATTCACCGCCTCCAGATGATGGTGACTGAGGCTTCCGACGGCGACGGTCGAACGATGGTGATCGTTGGCGACGCGGGGATTGGTAAGACTTCCCTGCTCGACGCTATCCCGGCACTTGTTCCGGCAGGCTCTGTGGTCTTAAGGGTTGGGGTGGCCGAGTGCGAGTCGCTCCTCCCCTACGCGGCCGCGATCGACCTCGTCGGACCGCTTCTCGAGGTCAGTGACGTCGCCGATGGGATCGGCGGTGCGGCTCGTGAGTGCCTCGACCGACTGCTTGCTGCTCGACCGGGCGCCGCCGGACCTATGCCGATCTGTCGCGCCGTCCTCGGTGCGCTCCTCGCCGCTTCATCGGGCGGTCGACTCGTCGTACTCATCGTTGATGATGCGCAGTGGCTCGACCAATCGAGTGCCGAGATCATTGCGTATGTCGCCAAACGAGTGCGGGCCGAACGAATGTTGATTGTCGTCGCGCTTCGAACGGGCGGCACATCGCCGCTCCTCGGGCTCGACGACGCTCCATTGCTGCTCGGCGGTTTGTCGCGGCGTGAGCTCGGGCCGCTCCTGTTACGACATGGCATGAACGGAGTTGTCGACGAGGTCAGCGACCACCTTCACCATGCGACCGGAGGAAATCCCCTGGCGATTCTAGAGATTGCCGAGAATTTGGGAGCTGACGAGCGGTCGGCCCAGGCCGAGCTGCCGCTTTTTCCCCCGGTCGGTGCAGCGATCCGCGAGGCGTTCGGACGCCGCCTCGCAGATCTTGGCGCTGACGTGCAGGAGGCTTTGGTGGTGGCGGCCGCACACGGGCCCGGTCACACGGCCGTTCTCTTTGCGGCGCTGCGCGAACTCGGACTCGATCAAGATGTTCTCAACCCCGCCGTCGCCAGTGGTGTCATCGAAACGAGCTACGTGTCGGTCCGCTTTACCCATCCGCTCCTGCGGTTGGTGGCTTACTCCGGCGCATCTCCCACTGGGAGGCGTCGGGCGCACGGTGCCCTCGCGTCCGCCTGGCAGTCTGACCAACCCGCACGAGGAGCGTGGCATCTCGCAGAGAGTGTCGCGGCACCAAACGAATCGATCGCCGCCGCCATCGAATCGGTGGCCCATGAATCCGCCGGTCAGTTCGCCATGGTGACTGCAGGTGAGCTCTATGAGCGGTCCAGTGATCTGAGCATCGATGCGACCGGCCGTGACCGGCGACGGATGGCCGCCGCGCGAGCCTTCGGCAACGCGGGGAAAGCGTCGCGCGCTGCACAGCTTCTGAGGAACGTCCTGGAGGTCACCAATGATCCGACTATCCGTGCCGATGCCGCCGCGATGCACGGCACGTTCGTGGCGTTCTCCTCGTCGCCCCTCGAAGCGGCCGACATGTTGTGTACCGAAGCCGATCGCATCGCTCCCGTCGATTCGCAACGCGCCGTCACGCTGCTGGCCGTTGCTTTTTCCGCAGCGATTCTCGCGTTCGACATGGATCTTGGGGAGCGCATCGCCAACCGAGCGACACAACTGGCCGATGGCGGTGGACCGGTCGTGGTGCTGGTTGCCAACACGCTCCGAATGCAGTCGGCACTCATGCGCGGCCGAACCGATGAGGCGACTTCGTTGCTCGGCCCGCTCGCGCAGTTCGCCGATGTGCTCGCCGCCGGAGGAGTGGCGGAAGCGGACCACTTGTTGCAGAGCGTTGCGCTTGCGTACATGGTGCTCGACCGATGGGAGGAAGCGGCTGCGACTGTCGGTGCGGTTGTTCGACGGGGGCGGGCCGCGGGTCGAGACGGGAGCCTGGCGTTCGCCTATGCCGTCGGCTCAGAATCGGCGTTGCGGCTGGGCCGATGGGCGGACGCTCACGTCGACGCCCGTCGTGCCGGAGACTGCTACGCCGACCCCGCCGACCGGGACTGGGCAACCCTCAGCTCACTCGCGCTGTGTTCGCGCGTTGAGGCGCACCTCGGGTTGGCCGAGCCGTGTCGTGCTCACGCCGACACGGTCATCGATGGCGCCGGGAATATCGGATCCGTCATCCTCGTCATCTGGGCCCGCCACGCGCTGGCGCTGTTGGCGCTCGGAGTTGGCGACCACGGCGAGGCGATCCGGCAGTTGGAAAACATCGCGACGGTGGTGAGTCGGTCCGGTGAACACGACCCCGGCTATCTCTGGTGGAAGGCAGACCTCATCGAGGCGTACTGGAGAAGTGGCCGGATCTCAGAGGCGTTGGCCGTTCGCTCCAGTCTCGACGCGACGGCGGAGCGCTCCGGCCGGGTGTCGGCGCAGATGCTCACGGCTCGAGCGGATGCCCTACTCGGTCCCTCCGAGCGAGCCGAAGCAGCATTCTCGCGATCGGTCACGCTTGGCGAGCAGATCGGAGCACCCTTCGAAGTGGCCCGCACTCGAATGTTGTTGGCCGAGTGGCGGACCGGAGCCGGTGTCGACGGTTCTGAACCGCTCCAACACGCGCTGGTCGCCTTTGAACGCCTCGGCGCGTCAGCGTGGGAGAGTCGCTGCCTCTCGCTCGGCGATGCGTCGACGGCTTCCCCAAGTTCAGGGTCCGTTTCGAGCCCAACAGCACTGCTCACCGAACGCGAACTCGAGACCGCTCTGCTCGTTTCGCGCGGACGCACGAACCGAGAGATAGCCGACGAGCTATTCCTGAGTCCGAAGACCATCGAGAACACGCTCGCCAAGGTGTATCGCAAGCTCGACGTCCGTTCCCGCACCGAACTCGCTATCCTCTTCGCCGCTCGTCCATGAACCAACTCGGCCATTTGAGGTGCATTTGCGGGCGCCGCTAGGGACGCCGCCGACGGAAGATCAGCGGATTTCGCCGCGATCTTCGATCACCGTTGTCTGGCGTCGTGACCCGCCCCAGCTCGACCAAAAGGCCAGACTGACGACAGCGCCGACAATGCCAACGATGAACAGGATCATGCCAACGGTGTGGACGTTGAACCCCTCGGCAGTAGCGGTAACGGCCCAACGCAATATCGCGCCGGCCGCGATCAACAAGATGCTCACAGTCATCCCCATGATGGTGTTCCTTTCGGTGGTGCGGTTGTGTAAGAAGTTCCATACCCCTTTTCTTTCCGTCCAAACAAGTCATTGCTCGAGCTTCGTTCGGTACGAAAAACCGGCCGCCGTGACAGTCAGGATTGATCCGTGGAGACGATGTGCAACTCGATCCGACCGTGGCGCACTCTCGTTTCATATGTCGAAAGGGCTATACAAACGGGCGGGCGGGTCGGTTCGCCGGTGGCAATGTCAAACCGGCCGTTGTGTTTCGGGCACTCGATCTCGCCGTCGATGACGGTGCCTTCGCCAAGATGGACCCGACGACTGTGGGTGCAGATTCCGTCGGTCGCCCGGTATCCGGTTCCCAACCGGTACAGCGCCAGGCTTCGTCCGCCGACTTCCAGCCGGGCAATCCCGTCGACGGGAAGATCATCAGACCCACAGACATCAAACCAATCGGGGTCGTCGGTCGCTCGTGCCGGAAACGACCGGGCCTCGGGTCGCGCCGCGTCGGGAACCGGTGCTGGCAGGGGCCGATCGAGTTCCCACGACGGATCGCGGCGCTGATGCAGCAATGCACCACCAACTTCGCGAAGGGCATGGACGAGTGAGCGGCTCGGCGTCGGCAGGTCGGCCTTGATCGCATGGTGGAGCTTCGGCAACGCATACGACGGCACCGCCGGAAACATGTGGTGCTCACAGTGATAATTCATGTTCCAGTACAAGAACCGCAAGACCGGATTCATGTAGATGGTCCGACTATTGAGTCGATGATCGAGAACGTTCTCGCGCAGTCCGAGATGCTGGGATGTGCCGAAGAGGTGAACCAACCAAGCACCGAAGAACGATGGTCCAACAAAAAACAGCAGTGGCACGAGGCTCATCGACGCAACACACCAGCCGATCAGCGCCAGAAAGATGCCGACAAAGACCCGCGCTTCGATGACCACGCGATGGAGATCGAGGTCCGGAATGTAGGAACGGTCGGCGGCCGAGATGCGACCGACAGCATGGCGGAACGTGCGGGCAATCGAGTTGATCCCTGATGGCAGGGCAAACAGAGCGAGGAACCAGAGTCGCAAGCTCGGTGGACGTTTCAACACCACTTCGGGATCGCGGCCGACGATGATCGTGTCGCTGTGGTGTCGCACATGCGACCACCGCCACACCGTTGGATCGCGCAACACCATGAACGACGCCGGGTAGTACACCGCGTCGTTGAGCCAGCGAGTTCGAAACGCCGTGCCGTGCCCGCACTCGTGCCAACGCGGATCGGCCGAGCTTCCGTACAACGTTCCGTAGATGAACAGGGCAGGAATCGTCCACCACGACCACAACGTCGAATAGGCCCACAAGCCAGTTCCCACCAGGAGAGCGACGTACAACGCGGTGTTCCACGCCGCCGGGCCGTCGGAACGTTTCGACAGCGTTGCCAGAACCTCCCGGTCAATCGGCGAGCGATACCAGGCGGCGTCGGCCAGTCCCGCCTCAACCGCTCGCCGATCGGCATCACCCCCAAGGAGGTAGTCACGGGGTCCGTCCTCAATGAGTTGCTTGACCATTGGACTCCATCGGCTCCAGAGACTTCGAATCATTCAACAGCTGAGCGAGCAGGGCCAGCCGCACCCGACGGCTGACTTCCAACAACAACTCAGAGTCTTCTCCCTTCAAACTCTCGACGAGCACACCATGAGAGTTCATCGCAAAGGCGACTCGGAGCATGCGCTGAGCCGCTTGGTTCGCCTCGATCGACGACCCCAAAAGAATTTCCTCCAGCACTCGTTCGTTGAAGCGGTCGTAGATACGGGCACCCTCGCCAGCTGCTTGCGCGTTCGACGCATCGGCCGTTAGTAACTGCACATAGTACGGGAGATGCCGAGCTGGATCTTCCAGGATCGGGGTCAGGTCGGCGAGAGTCAGCACGTCAACCAATTCCGCCGGCGATGCTCCAGCGTCGCGCCGAGAAATGACGTCGTTGAGAAAACCTGCGCCGTAGTAGTCCTCCGGGCCTCCGTCACTCATGCGCCGGAGCCATCCGAAAACGCCACGGCACTAAATGGACCAAGCAGGAGACGATCGTCCGCAAACATGCGATCCGCTGATGCGCTCGTTGAAAGTGCCGCCACGTTGCCGTGCATGGTGAACAACACCGTCGGGCTCGTCTGCATCAATGAGGCAATCCGAGGAATCGGCACCGTCACTGGTGCATCGGAAAAGTTGGCCAACACCGTCGTGCTCTCCCCGCCGATCGAGCGCGTGAGACCGAACACCGCATCGGGCAGCTCGTCGGAAGTCCACCAGGACACCGCGCCGCCGCTCCATTCGCGACGGTCCTTGAGCGTCGCCAGAAGGGGGAGCAGATCTCCAATTCCCTGCTCACCGCCGGTGAACATCATGAACGGGCCGGGAAGGCTCCCGAAGATGAACGTGAGCAAACGAAACTGCTCCGTAGTGAATTGTTCACGACGCCACTTCTTCCCCCACGACGGCCACCAGAACGTGTCGTGGGAATCAATGTGGTGAGCGGTGAGCGAACCCTTCGGAAGTAGCGCGTCTCGGTCGCGCATCCAGCGCGCCAAGCCCTTGGCCGTTCGCACTCCCCACGGCTTCACCGCCGACGGATCGGTTATGGCGGTGACCAGCCACTGCTCGTCGTAGTTGTAGTTGAGATCCATCGACTTGCGAAGCGCATGGCCCGACGGCTCGGTGTACATCAACGAATCGGGCCGGATTCCCTTGAGGACCGGCCGAAGTCGCTCGAACAGCCCGACGCACGACAGGGCCGACGAACCAGCGCGACCTCTCGCCCAGCCCGCCCAGTTCGGAAAGTCGTTGTACGTCGGCGCGTCGAAACGAAAGCCATCGATGCCGAGTTCGACCATCAGAAAGCTCATGGCCTCGGTGAAGTACTCCTGCCACTCCCGATTGCGCGTATCAAAAGCTTTCGTGTACACGCCGGCGACGATGCCAGCCGAGTCACGCGCGAACCAATCAGGATGTTCAGCAATCAACGGAGACACCGCCGGGCTGCCCGCTCGCCAATACGGCTCGAAGTCGAGGATATGGCGCGACCACGCAATGAGGTAGTTGTGCCAATCGTTGACATCGCTCCCGAAGCTGTCCGATGTTTCGGCGTTCACCAGGTCGGAAAACGGCCCGGAGCGCACGCCGTCGGCCGCAGCGTCAATCGACTCTCGATCCAAGACGCCGTGAAGAAGCACGTCGAAGATGATGTGCATCCCTCGTGCATGGCACTGCTCGACGAGTTCGATCAACAGAGCGCGCGGGCCATAGGAAACGTCGACGTTCCAATAGTCGTGAATGTTGTAGCTGGGGTACGGCTGGCGCGGCATGAGCTGAATCACCGTGAATCCAAGTCTGCGGATGCGATCAAGATCATTGGTGAGATCGTTCACCTCCGGATACGGGCCGTACTGATTCGGGCTGTTCTGATCCGGCCCGGCGAACACCGAAAAACCGATCTGCGCCTCGTAGATCATGGCGCCGATGATCCAATCGGGCGCATTCCCGGGGGAGGTGTGGCCACGGGAGCGAAGCCATCCGTCGAACAGTGTCGGGAAGGACGGCCAGCGAGGCACGTCGACATCAAACGAGCACAGTTGGAGTTCATTACTCGTGGTGTTGGCGAGGTCCGCAGCAAAGTTCGTGGTGAGCGAAAACGCCACCGACGACGGTGAGGTCCCGCACACCGAGATCTCCGGGATCTCCACATCGTTGTCGAACCACACACTCACGGCGCTGTCCCCACGGTTGGCCGGTTCAATAAGTACGAGGCCGCTCGAACCGCGCAGGCCACCGATCGGCGAGATGCCAACAGAGGAGGTGATCATCTCCAGAGGAGTCGCTCCCGCGATCCCGTTGCCTGGGGCCGTAACGGACCACGTGCCACCGCCGAAATCGATGGAAACACGAAACACCAGATTGCGAACGACGATTGACTGCGCGCCTACGAAATCGAACCCAAGACTGCAGGCGGGGCCTAGGCGGTTCAGGCGATAGAGAAATTCTCCATGAACTCCGCCCTCACCCGAACTTCCGCCAATCTGCATCGGCATTCGCCACGTGAGGCCGTTCGAGGTCTCTTGCAACGTGGGCTCTGCAGTTCGAACGCAATCTGTCAAACGAACGGTGTCGACGTACTCGATGCCGCCAGTCGGGCTTCGACGCTCCGAGCCATCGACCTCACATTCGATCGCCGCTTCGATACTTACCCGCCGTCCACCACCCGACGCCGACGAGATCAGCGCGGTCGGCAATCCAGTTTCGTCGTGAACGACAATGCAATGGGTCGATTCGACCGAACGAAATTCCATGTGGTCTTTTTCCGGCGAATCGGGAGTCGAGTGACTAGGCAAGAACTTCGAACCCGGCGTCACTCTTGTCCGCCGACGGGTCGAGGAATACCCGGTCCTCGCCGTCGTGGCGGTTGGCGCGGGCCACGATCTCGCTGTCGGGCAACACATCGAGCGGCGTGTAGCCCGGATGATGATGCACAAGGTACGGATCGTTGGCCCGCGTATTGAACGCCACGAGAAGCAGGTGACGGTCGGTATCGGACATATTCGGAGCCGAGGTGTGCAGCGTGTTCGAATGAAAGAACATCACATCGCCCGGCTGCGCCTCGAATGCCACCCGATCAAGGTGTTCTTCGGCGGCCGCCACCCGGGCGGGATCAGCGCCGGTCTGCTTGCCGACATGCCCGTGGTCGATGCGGCCCATGAGTTGCGAGCCGGCCAGCACATTGAGGCAACCGTTGGCTGGCGTGTTCGGGGTGAGAGGGATCGCCACGGTGAGCATGTCGGGGCGCAGGCAGCCGTTGGGATACCAGTATCCGAAGTCCTGATGCCAGACCCAGGTACCACCGGCGCCCGGCCGCTTCATGGTGATCTTCGAGTGGTAGTGATACACCTCACCGCCGAGCAGGCTCTCCACGGCTCGCACGAGCCGTTCGCTGCGGGCCAGTGCGCCGAAGGAGTCCTCCCCCGGTTCGTTCCACAGCGCGATCTCGGTGGCACCGCCCTGTCCGTCGTCAACACCATAGGCTCGCTTATTGATTGACTGATCGACCTGGAAGGCGTTGATCACTGCCGCGATTTCGTCGGACGCGAAGAAACCCCGCTTGATCACGAACCCGTCACGGTCGAATGAATCTTTGTCGGGGACCGTCATGACGCTCATACCCTTGTGCCCTTTCGTAGAAGTTCTTTGTCTTGTCTTGGGCTAGCAGCGCGCTAGCCCCGCTGGAACGGAATATTCGAATCGCCGGTCTTGACCGGGGACCTCGACTGCAGGATCTCTCGTTGTTGCGGGGTGATCCGTGAAAGCAGAGAGTCGGACCACGTGTAACCGAACCGGGTGCGCACCCACGCCGGCCCGTATCGAAGGATGATGACTCGGCGCTCACCTTCCACGGTGGTTCGGCTCGAACCACCGTGCATGAGCGAATCCACGAACATCAAGGCGTCACCGGCCTTGGCGTGAACCTCCACTGCTCCCGGCAACGCATCCATCCGGTCGCCCCGGGCATAGTCCCCGGCAAGCGGATGGGCAAGGTTGGATTTATGGCTGCCGGGGATCACCATGGTCGCTCCGTCGCCCGGGCCGATGTCGGTGAGCGCCACGAGAACGTTGACCTGAGCGCACCGGAAGCCACCGTGGATGTAGGCGTACTGCGTCCGAACCGGAGACGCGAAGCCACCGGAATGCACGGGGTGATGCCCGCCGGCGTGTCGAATCGTGGCGATGTTCTCGTCGATTGATACGCCCTCTACGTAGGTTCCCTCTTCGCCCGCATAGTGCCGAACGTGATCGATCCAGCTCGGGTGGTCGATCAGGAACTCGAAGTTGCGATCATCGCAATCGAGGACATTGTGCAGCTCAAATCCGGTGTCCTTCGTGTAGTCACGGCGCTGCGCGTTGCCAACCCATTCGCCGTTTGACAGCGGCGGAAACCGGTCATAGGCGTCGTTTAGTCGACGAACCTCGTCAGGGTCGAGGGCACCGCGCAACACGAGGAAGCCGCGCAGATCAAACTCGAAGTCCTCAAGCAGTGTCGGCGAAGGCATGTGCTGTCCAACGTCCTATGCCGCGGCCGGGACGACCGGATTGAGTTCCGAGGCCGCAAGGTCGCCGGGGACGAGCCCCGGCAGCCAACGGGCGAGGTCGCGACGCTGCGGCTCATTGGTCGGTGTTTGCACGGTCAAATCGCTGGCGTAGTAGATCACCGTCATGACCTCGCGAGTCATGGACGAGCTGTTCCCGCCGGCCTTGTGCAGGGTCCAGCCGCCGTGGAAGGTGGCGTCACCGGCCGACATCGCCACGGGGACCGACAGCTTCGCCCCGGTCCGGCTCACGAGCGCATCGAAATGAGCCTCGGAATCGTCGGAAATCGCCTCGTCGCCGAGCTCCCCGGCATTGCTTCCGTTCACGAACGTCATCACGCCCATCTCGGGGGTGACATCGACAAGCGGCATCCACATCGTGACGCAACGCGTGCCGTCGATCGGCCAGTAGATCGCATCCTGATGCCAAGGCGTGTGACCGCCGCCGGGCTCTTTCACCAGCGCCTGGTCGTGGTAGATCCGAACGCCCTCGGCCCCGAGCAGATCGGCGGCGACGCCAGCGAACCGGGCAGCCATAACGAAGCGGCGCACATCGGCGTCCTCGGACCACAGGTTCATCACCTGCAGGAAGGCCTTGCCGTAGGTGTCTCGTTCGGCCAACGGACGACTCTCCCGGTTGAACCGGGAAACTGCCGACGACACGACGGGCCGGAACGCCGCAACTTCATCGGGTCGAGCAACGCCCCGAAGAAGAACGTGGCCGTTTTTCCGGTACGCCGCCACCTCGTCGGGAGCAAGGTCGTAGCGGTCATCAAGAGGGGGCAGTGAAGCAGTCACCAGGTTCTCCTTTAGTTTCCGGCCGACGATGCGGCGTCGAGCTCTTTCATGAACTTCTCCAACTCGTCCGGGGCGATCGGGACCAGGTGGCCCGCCTCCGGAAATCTTCCAGCCGCCACGTCGTTGCGAAACTCGGTAAGCGCCGCCACGCGTTCACGCTGTAAGCGCGCATACTCCGCCCGGAGATCGCGGTACCGCTTGGCATGGCGCGGGTAGTGGCCGTCGTGGGAACCAAGGATGTCTTCGGCGAAGAGATACTGCGCATCGCAACCGGCACCGGCGCCCATCGACATCATGAACAGCGAGGTTCGCGACGAGATGGCCGAAGCGACCTCGGCCGGTACGACTTCGATCTCCGCTCCGAGCGCGCCAACATCTTCGAGACGCTTGATCTGACGGAAAATCTTCATCGCCCCTTCGGCCGTCTTCCCAACCGCTTTGAAACCTCCGGTCCAGGTGGCCTTCGACGGAATCAGCCCGACATGACTCATGATCGGGAAGCCTTCGGCCGCTAGGCGGCCGATCGTCTCAAGGCTGGCGACGCAATACATCGCGTCGATCCCCTTCCCGTAAAGAGTGCAGGCTTCACGGAGGTAGTCGTCGGTCGTGGCGAGGCGCCCGTAGTCCATACCGGTGATCATGAAGGCCGTGGGTGCCGCCGCACGGATCGCCGTCAGTTGGGGATTGTGACCGGTGGTGACGATGTCGATCCCCGCCTCTTCGGCGGCGGCCGCTTCGTCGACGGTCCAGGCCAAGACGTTCGTTCGCTGCATCTTCCCCTTCCCGGCGAGGAGGTCAGCAACCGTCGGTTTTGTTCGAGTCATAGTGCTATCCAATCTGCTACTTCACGGCGCCGAGCGTGAGCCCACCGACGAAGGACTTCTGAAAGAGCAGAAACACAATCAGCGTGGGAATGGCCGCGGTGATCGTTCCTGCCGAGATGAGGCCCCAGTCCGATAGATAGGTGCCCTGAAGGCCCAGCAACGATGCCGTGACCGGCATCTTGCCCTCGCTGCGCAGCACCGTGATCGACCAGAGCAGGTCATTGAAGATCCACGTGAAGCCGAGGGCCCCCATTGAGGCCAGGGCCGGTCGGCTCAGCGGGAGGATGATCGTTCGATAGATCTGGAACGGGGTCGCCCCGTCGATCACCGCAGCCTGTTGAATTTCCGATGGAATGGCGAGCATGAATCCGTAGAGGACGAACACGTAGAAACCGAGACCAAAGGCGGCGTGCAGGACGATCACCGCAAAAAATGAGTCGAAGATCCCCAGTGCTTCGGCATTACGAGCCAGAGGAATGAGCATGATCTGAGGAGGAAGAAGGTTTCCACCGAGCATAATCAAGAGGATTGTCCGTCGAAACGGTATCCGAAACCTGCTCAGTCCGAAGGCCGTCAAAGACGACAGGAGGAGGGCGAAAAATAGAGCCGGAACGGTGATGATGAAGCTGTTGAGCATTCCCCGTCGGCCACCGCCACGGCCCCATGCGCCAGCGTACCCGCGGAAGGTAAGCGAACGGGGAAGAGCCATCAGCCCGTTGCTCAAGATGTCGTCAAAGGAACGAAACGACAGCACCACCACCAATACCAACGGTCCGACCCAAAGCAGCGAGATAAACGAAGCCGTCAGATGGAAGCCGGCTGTGCGCGCCTTCCTTGCCCGGCCGCTCCGACGGCGAACAATTTCCCCGGGAGTGAGAGCTTCGCGTCTGTTCATGTGGCCTCCTCCCGCAAGGCTCGTACCAGGTAGAGGACAATGAAGCTGATGGCGAGGAGGAATACAACCACGGCAATCGCCGAGGCATAGCCCAATCGACCGGTGGCGAATGCGGTTTGAAACATGTACGTGCTCAACAGCTGCGAAGAGTTGTAGGGCCCGCCCTTGGTCAGGGCGAACACGATGTCGAAGGAACGCAGCGCATCGATGACGATCACCGACAGAACGACGGAGTTGACCCCACGGAGCTGAGGCATCGTGATGTGTCGAAACAGCTGCCACCTGTTCGCGCCGTCAACGCGGGCTGCTTCGGTCAATGCCGGATCGATCGACTTCAACCCCGCCAGGAAGAGCACCATGATGTACCCCTAAGACCGCCACAATGATGCCACCACCAAGGCGTAGAGCACCGTTCGCGGCTCAGCGAGCCATATCCGGCCCCACGACCCGAGGCCGACCGCCTGCAGGGCATTGTTGAACAGACCTTCTGGCGCATACAACACTCGCCAAACCAATGCGGTGACAACCAGCGAGAAGATCACCGGTAGGAAAATCAGCGATCGGTACACCGCCACACCACGCCGCTCAGCCTTTAAGAGAAGAGCCAGCGACAGGCCGAGCAGACCGGAGAGTCCGCCGAACACCACCAACCACCGGGCGGTGTTCTTGAACGCCACGATAAAAATGGGATCGTGAGTTAGTTCGCGGAAGTTCTGCAGGCCAACGGGATTCGGATTGCCGACTCCCCGCCATTCCGTGAACGAGAGGATTACACCCTGGATCGCCGGCGCGAAGACGACCGCCGCTTCGAGCAGGAACGGCACCAAAATAAATGCCACCACCGTCGGCGAAAGAGAGTGAACTCCCCGCCGACGGTGGCGCATCGGAACCGACATTTAGGCCTTGCGGGCGCTGACTGCCGCGGCCTGCCATTCAGCCATGATTGCGTCGACGTTGCCAGGGTTGTCCATGAACTTCAGCAGCGCAGCATCAGCGGTGGGCTGCAGCTCGTCGCCTCCATCACGGTTGAAGAACTGGGTGAGGTCAGCCGCCGCCTCCAACATCGCCTTGCCCTTGGTGTTCTGCACGGTGACCGCCGCCTTGGCCCCCGGAGCAGCCGGAATCGACGAGTTCCCCGAGGTGGTGAGGTAGATCTCCTGGGCAGCCGGGGTGGCGAGGTACCGCATAAAGGCCTTCGTCAGCGCCGGATTGGAGCCCTTGGCCGAAGCGAAGAATCCGTCCGCCGGGGCCTCCTCGGCAACAGGTACCTTCGGGTCGATGATCGGGAACTGGAAGAAGTCGATGTCATCACCGACATCTTTCGGAGCACCCAGTGCCCACCAGTTTCCGGCGACATACGTGGCTGTTTCGCCCTTATAGAACTTGGTCTGCGCTTCGGCGAAACCTAGCCCTTTTGCCTGCTTGTCCATGTAGGGCAGGACCTCCTGCCACTTGTTGAACACCGCCTTCACTTCAGGGGAATTGAAGCTCTTTTTCCCGCTGAGAACATCCCGGTGGAACTTCGCCCCGTTGAGGCGAAGGTTGAGGTAGTCGAACCAGAACGACGCAACCCACGGGGTATCGGACAGGCCCATACCGATCGGAGTAACGCCCTTGTCCTGCACGGTCTTGCAGAGCGTCTTGTACTCCTCAAACGTCTTCGGCGGCTTCACGCCCCACTCAGCGAACTTTGATGGACGGTAGTAAACGCCACACCAGTAGTAGTAGATCGGAACAAAGATCTGCTTCCCGGTGGAGTCGGTCGACAGTCCGCGGAGCGCCGATGAGTAACCGGCCATTTCCGGCGAGGCCCACACGTCGGAAAGGTCAAGCAGCAAGCCCTTATCGGCGTAGTTCTGTGCCGCTTTCCCGGCCAACCACGTGAGTACCTCGGGTGGCTTGTTGGACGTCAGGTACTGCGTGAGTTGGGTTCGATACAGCTCACCAGCAACCGTATTGAGCTTGACCGTGCCCGCCTTCTTGGCGTTGAACCCGGCAACCAGGGCCTCCATGCCCTTTTTGGACTTGTCGTCGGCGTTGTCGGATTGCAAGGCAATGGTGCCGGATGTTTTGGCCGAGCCCTTGGCCTTGGTGGTCTTTTTTGTTGCCGCAAGCGCTGCCGGCGAACCCGCCAGTAGTCCAAGTGCGGCGGCGCCCAGGAAGAAGGAACGACGCCCGAGAAGGGCAGGCGATTCCGGCTCGGTTTCAGGGTTCATGGTCGGTTCGGTGTTCATGCAAACTCCCTCGGATGACGTGTAGGTCGGAATAGGCCGTGCCCACCTGCCAGAGTCCGGACCGGACCACGACAGGGGACGAACAGCTGGCGAAACGAAACTGGTGTCGCTTAGCGAAGACGGTCGTTGCCGACGAGTCGACGAGGGCGAGCATACAGATGCGACAGACGTCACGTCAACGTTGACGTAATCGCCGGAGATGCAGCACCCATCCGTTCTCGTTCGCTACGTCCCTCGCCGCGATACGTAGCGAACGAAGTTCCTCCCCGCCGCCGAACCCCGACGGGGTCGCGCTGCTAGGCGGACTGGCGGACGGTCAACTCGACGTCGACGTAAACCGGCTGGTGGTGGTCCGCTGATGACCGCATTCGGTCCAGGAGCGCCAGCGCTTCGCGACCGATGGCGGCGCGATCGAGCCGGACCGACGTCAACGCCGGAACGAGGGCCGAGCACATCGCAATGTCGTTGAACCCCACCAGAGCGACGTCTTGTGGGACCCTCAGGCCGGCGACGGCCAATGCTTGGAGAGCACCAATAGCCATCGCGTCGTTGTAGGCAAAGACACCGTCGACCGGCGTGCGAGAGGCAAGAACGGTCTCCATTGCCGCACGGCCGCCATCAATAGTGGGGTCCTTCCGCACAACCCTCGCTTCGCTGAACGCAAGCCCAGCACTTTGAAGGGTGTGCCGAAACGCCGTTTCCCGCCGCGGCAGAAGCTGGGAGTTGCCGGCGCCGGTATGAGACAGCATCACCAGCTTGGTGCGACCGATCCGCACCAGGTGTTCCACGCCGAGTTCGGCCCCGCGAGTGATGTCCCACAGGACAGAACCAAGGTTCGTACCGGAGATCTCCATCCCGAACGCCACGATGGGCATCCCGCGCATTGCGTGCTTGACGAGCGTCGCCCTTTCCGCTCGCGGGGAGTAGACGATGGCACCGTCCACTGCGAACGACGACAACGTCTCAAGGATCGAGTCGAATTCCGCCAGGTCGTCGTCATGCTTGGCGATGATCATCGTTCGCCCCGATGTCTTCGCCGCCGCCTGCACACCATCAACCAGTTCCGCAAAAAACGGGTCGACCATCTGAGGCACGACCAAGCCAACCGTGCCGGTCCGGCGGGTGATGAGCGCCCTGGCCAACATGTTGGGGCGGTACCCGACCTTCTCGATGGCCTCCAGGACGCGCAGCCTTGTGGCCTCCCCGAAGCCAGCCTCGCCGTTCACCACGCGAGAGACAGTGCGGGGAGAAACTCCCGCCAGGGCAGCGACATCATGCAGGGTCGATCCGCGCGGCACGACAACAGCATGGCCGCTGATTGGGTCGAAACTGGCATCGTTTACGTCAACGTTGACGTGGCCCACCACAAAATGCGAGGATTGAGCAATCCGATTTGACGTTCACCAAGGCCCACCATGACTAGTTCCTCGACCGCCATCCACTCCCCCAAGATCGTGTTCGTAGGCGCCGGGAGCACCGTATTCACGAAGAACCTGCTGGGCGACATCCTGGGATACCCGGCACTGGCCACGTCGCGAATCACGCTGTTCGACATCGACGCCGAGCGGCTGGCGACATCGGAAGTCGTCGCCCACCGAGTGGCCCGCGCGCTCGGTGCTTCCCCCACCATTGCGGCCACCACGGATCGGGCCAAGGCGCTCGACGGTGCCGACTACGTAATCACGATGATCCAAGTGGCCGGATACCGACCGGGTACGGTTCTTGATTTTGAGATCCCGGCGAAATACGGGCTTCGACAGACCATCGCCGACACACTCGGGATCGGCGGCATCATGCGGGCCGTTCGTACCGTTCCCGTGCTGCTCGACATCGC